>CAZYLP010000142.1:0-13448 GCA_964648345.1 uncultured Planctomycetota bacterium | reverse complement strand
CTCGTGCGGTCCGCGGTGGCGCGAGAGCCTCAGGAGAGTCACGAGCTATACTGTCTCCGTCAGCAGGATCAGCTTCGATCGCCTCGCGAGGATCATCACGACCATTGCCGGCTCCGAAGCAGGAGGTTTCGTCATGACCACGGCCGAGCGCATGATCCAGAAGGGCCGCAAGGAAGGCCTCAAGGAAGGCCGCAAAGAAGGCCGCAAGGAAGGCCGCGAGGAAGGCCGCCTCGCCCTCGTCGAGACGCTTCTTCGCATCCTCCAGCGACGATTCGGCAGACCGACGGCCACGATCGTTCGACGTGTCAGGAAGGCCTCGATCTCGAGTCTCAGACTCTGGATCGACAGGACCGTCGATGCTGAGAACGCCGCGGGCGTGTTCGGTGTCGGCACGCGGGCTCGTCGGTCGGGGTCTTGAGACACTGCGCGCTGTCGATGGTAGCGGTCGTCGGTCTCGTCGCCGGAGCCGCGGTGCTCCGCGCCGACGACGACGACAAGGCCGCGAAGCTCCCCTGGAACCCGTTCGCCGAGGCGACGGCCGGCGACTGGACCGCGTGCAAGGTCCGCGGCCTCGACGGCAGCGTCGTCGCGGCGGCGACCTGGACGATCGCGAAGGTCGAGGGCGAGAAGGTGACCGTCCAGCGCGTCACCACGAAGGAGGCGGACGGCGAGACGGAGTCGGCGGACTTCACCTTCTCGACCAAGGAGGCGCCGACGATCGAGAAGTACCTCGAGCTCCACGGGCCGCGCGGGGTGAGACCGAAAGCGGCGGTCGAGCGGACGAAGGTCGAGACTCCCTGCGGCGAGGGCGAGAAGCTCTCGTTCGCCTTCACGGCGTCTCTCAAGGCCAGCGTTGTCGTCGCCCGGACCGTCAAGGGGACGGGCCTCGTCTCCACCTCCGTCGACGCCGGGCGCGGGTCGTCCGCGCTCGAGACCGTCGGCCACGGCTCGAAGGACAAGACGATCTGGGGCGAGCTTCCGGCGAAGAAGGCGCCGCTCGACGCGGAGGCGAAGAAGAAGATCGAGGTCGCGCGCGAGGTCCTCAAGGCGCTCAAGGTCGGCTGCCTCATGTACGAGACCGACCACGGCTTCTTCCCGCGGCGCGCGACCGCGGTGGACGAGAAGACGCTCCTCCTCAACGACAACGCCGCTCTCTACGCGGCTCTCCGCAATCGGCGCACGGTCGAGCTCGGCGGCGGTGTGAACAGCCCCTACATCGAATGGAAGCCCGAGGCCGTCGGTCACGCGAAGGGAGAAAGCGCGACGCCGCTCGGTGCGGACGAGGCCGAACAACTCGGCAACGCAGACTTCCAGAAGAAGCACGGCCCCTCGACGAAGACGGCGCTCGTCCTCCTCGACCCGTGGAAGAACCCGTGGGTCTACCGCGAGTGGGCGAGCGTGCCCGCGAAGCTCAAGGAGAACCAGAAGGAAGCGCACGACAAGAACCGCTTCGACGTCTACTCGTTCGGCCCGAACGGCAAGGACGAGAAGGGCGAGGGCGACGACATCGCGAGCTGGAGCCGCTGAGGGAGGCCCCCCTCCCGGCCTCCCCCCGCTTCGCGGGGGGAGGAGTCCGGGAGGGGGGCAACTCACTTCTTCGGTGCGTAGTCGTGCGGCTCGAGGCTCGACGACCCGCGCCCCGAGGTCAGCGAGCGGAGGGTGTTCTCCCACCCGAAGACCTCGGCCACGGGGACGATCCCCTGCACGACCTTCGCGCCGGAGCGGCTGCCCACCGAGGTGACCTCGGCTCGCCGCGAGCCGAGCTCGGCCAGGACCGCGCCCACGTGCTCCTCGGGGCACGAGACCTCGAGGCGCATCCGCGGCTCCAGCACGACGAGCCGCGCCGCCGCGACGCACGCATTGAACGCCTCGCGCGCCGCGAGCTGGAAGGACAGGTCCTTCGAATCGACCGCGTGCCACTTGCCGTCGCGGAGAGTGGCCCGCACGTTCACGAAGGGGACGCCGAGCGGCGGCGTGCCCGCTTCGAGAGCTTCGCGGAGACCCTTCTCCACGGCCGGCACGAAGTGCTCCGGGATCGCGCCGCCCACGAGCCCGTTCACGAAGGTGAACGGATCCGCGGACGCGTCCGGCTCGAACCGGACGTTCACGATCCCGTAGCTCCCCGGGCCGCCCGTCTGCTTCACGTAGCGGCCGACCACGTCCACGGACGTCGCGATCGTCTGGCGAAGGGCGACCTCCGGGGCCTTCGAGGCGACCGCGACTCCGTGCTCCTTCTGGAGCTTGGAGACGATCACCTCGAGGTGGAGCTCGCCCATGCCCGAGATCACCACTTCGTCCGTCTCGGGGTCCGTCCGCCGCGCGAACGTCGGGTCCTCTAGCGCGACCTTGCGCAGCGCCTCCGCGAGCTTGTCCCGGTCGTCCGTCGAGCGCGGCGCGATCGCGAGCGAGACGACGGGCTTCGCGAAGCGCATGCTCTCGAAGACGATCGGCGAACGCGGGTCGCAGAGCGTGTCGCCCGTCACCAGGCCACGCGCCCCCGCGAGGGCACAGATCGCGCCGGCCGTGACCTCCTTCACCGGTTCGCGCGTGCCGGCGTGGATCCGGTAGATCCGCGCCGCGCGCTCCTCGTCGCCGGTCCGCGGGTTCAGGAAGACGTCTCCCTGTTCCAGCGAGCCCGAGTAGAGGCGCACGAACGTGAGGGGGCCCTGGCCGTCGTGGACGGTCTTGAAGGCGACCGCGGAGAGCGGAGCCTCGGAGTCGGCGGGGCGCTCGAGCGCCTCGCCGGTCCGCGGGTCCCGCCCGGCCGCGGGCGGCCGGTCCGCCGGCGACGGGAGGTAGTCGACGATCGCGTCGAGGAGCGGCTCGATCCCCTTGTCGTGCAGGCTGGACCCGCACAGCACGGGGACGATCTCGCGCGCGATCACCGCCTTCCTGAGCTCGTCGCGGAGCGTCTCCGCCGGCAGGTCGCCGCGCTCGAGGTAGAGCTCGGTGAGCCCGCCCTCTCGCTCGGCGATCGCCTCGACGAGGAACTTCCGCGCCACGGCGATCTTCTCCGCGAGCTCCGCGTCCGGCTCCTCGGACCACGTCCACGGCTCGATCAGGTCGATCGCGCCCTTGAACTCGGCTCCGGAACCGACGGGGAGCTGGATCGGGACGGCGTTCGCTCCGAGGCGTACGCGCATCGCGCGGACGACCGCCTCGAAGTCGGCGCCTGCCCGGTCCATCTTGTTCACGAAGGCGAGCCTGGGCACGGAGTGCCGGTCGGCCTGACGCCAGACCGTCTCCGACTGCGGCTCGACTCCGCCGACCGCGCAGAAGACCGAAAGCGCTCCATCGAGGACCCGGAGCGATCGCTCGACCTCGGCCGTGAAGTCGATGTGGCCCGGCGTGTCGATCACGTTGATCGTCGCGCCTTGCCAGTGGACCCACGTCGCGGCCGATTTGATCGTGATCCCTCGGCGCCTTTCTTCGTCGGTGAAGTCCATGGCGGCTCGGCCGTCGTGGACCTCGCCCACGCGGTGGATTCGACCGGCGAAGAAGAGGAGCCGCTCCGTCGTCGTGGTCTTGCCGGCGTCGATGTGCGCCAGCACTCCGACGTTCCGGACCCTCTCGACGGGACGAACAGCCTTGCGGATCACCCTCGCGATTCTCGACATGACGACTCCTTTCGCGGGCTCGGGCGGAATGCCCATGTCCCGCTGATAGGAGACGTGTCCCGAGGCTGGCGCCTGTCGGGCCCAAATCGCTAAACCTTGGGCACATGCCTCGCGGTCCCCAGCCCATGCCCTGGCGTCTCCTCGTGATCGCCGCGCTGTTCGCGATCGCCGCGGCGGCCTCGGCGTGGCTCGTCGTCTTCGGCGACCCGTCCTGGCACAAGATCGGCCAGGTCCTCACGCCCTTCATGTCGGTCGTGGCGGCGGGGCTGTTCGTGCGCTCCGAGTGGACGCGGCGCTTCGTGCTCTTCCTCATCGTCCTCGTGCTCGCGGGCGACGCGGCCGCGACGGTCTACAACCTCGCGTCGATCGCCGGCTTCGCCTCGCGGAGCCCGATCGACGCGGTCCTCGCCATGAGCGTGACGGTCGCGCGCGTGATCCTCGGCGTCTGGATGTTCCGGTACCTGCGGAGCCCGGAGATCGTGTCGCTGTTCGTCCCGCCGCCCGAGCCCGATCCGAACAAGAAGACGGCCGATCCGAACCGGAAGAGCAAGGAGCACCGCGCGAGCAAGGACGAGCTCCGGAAGAGCAAGGAGCAGAAGATCAGCAAGGAGGGCCGGGTCAGCGCCGAGGGCCGGGTCAGCGACGAGAAGAAGATCAGCAAGGAAGGCCGGATCAGCGCCGAGGGGAAGATCGGCAGCAAGGAGGGCCGGATCAGCAACGAGGGCCGGATCAGCAACGAGCACAAGATCATCGACAAGGAGGAGCAGCGGAAGGTCCACGAGCGCCGGATCAGCCGCCAGCTCCCGACGCAGAACCCGCTCCCCGACGACGAGTCGAAGGGCCCGAGGAGCAGCTGACGTGCTCCCCGCGATCGAGCGGCTCCTCCTCGTCCTCGGGCTCGCGGCGACGTTCGGCTTCCTCGGCTTCCGCTTCGGCCGTCAGCACCGCGGTGCTCCCTCCGGTCGCCCTGATCCGGGCGCGCCGCTCGGTGCCCTCGGGCTGCTCGTCGTCATCTTCCAGTACGCCGACCCGCGCGCGAACCTCGACCGCCACGTGCCGCTTCCGGGCGGGCTCCTCCGCGACGTGCTCTACGCGCCGGGGGCGCTCCTCGTCGGGGTCGCCTTCGCGCGGGCCCGCGGGACATCGCGCGGGCGCGTCCTCGCCGCGCTCCTCGCCGCTCTCTACGCCTTCTTCGCGACCTCGGAGGCGATCTACGTCGTCGCGAACGCGCCGTCGAACCTCGCCGCGAAGACGGAGGTCCGCGACGGCGTCGTCGTCCTCCAGCACAACGAGACGAACTGCGTGCCCGCGTCCGGGACGACGCTCCTGCGTCTCTGGGGTCTTCCGGGCGAGGAGGGCGCGTTCGCGGTCGCCTGCGGCACGTGCTGGTACGGGACGCCGAGCCACAGGCTCGGGGCCGCGCTGCGCGGAGCAGGCCTCGACTCGCTCCGCGTGAAGACGACGTGGGACGAGCTCGCCGCGATCGGGCGGCCGTGCATCCTCGAGGTGAAGCTCTTCACGACGACGCCGCACGCCGTCGTCCTCCTCGGGATCAGGGGCCGGACGATCGTCGTCGGCGACCCGATCGTCGGGCGTCAGGAGATGGAGCGTCGAGTCTTCGAGGCGTGGAAGCCGTGGGCCGGCGAGGCCGAGCTCGTCGGCAAGGACTTCGTCCACGACCTCGGCAAGGGCGACCGCTCGCCGCGGGTCCGCATGGCGCGGAGCGCGCTCGCGGTCCCGGGCGACGAGACGGTGGACGACGCGCTGCTCGTCAAGGTGCTCGCGTTCCAGAAGGAGCGCGGCCTCCCCGCGACCGGCCGCCTCGATGCGCGGACGATCCTCGCGCTCGACCCGGAGGGCCCTCGGCTCGAGAAGTAACCGTATGCCCGAGCGAGCGCAGCGAGTCGAGGGCCCTCAGCGGGGCTTGCTCATGGCCGCGTGCTTCTGCCTGAGGCGCAGCGCCCCCGAGTGGCGCCCCGCCTCGTCGAGCTCGGTCGCCATGACGTCGAGCTCGCGGAGGAGCCACGGGCGCTCGTGCGAGTCGCGCGCGAAGGACTCGTCGACGAGCCGGTCGCCCGCGTCGCCCTGGTCGCGCGCGTACTCGACCTTCGCGAGGAGGAGGCGCCAGGGCTGCGCGGTGCTGCCCGACTCGACGATCGCGCGCGCCGCGCCGCAGACGCGCTCCGCCTCGTCGAGCGCGGCGTCGGTCCGGGCCGCGATGAGGATCGTCACGAGCTGGTAGCGCCGGTCGTAGTCGAGGTCGTGGTCCTCCACGGGCACGAGCGGCGGAAGCCCGGGGCGGTCCTTCGCGAGCGTCTTCTCCTTCATGCGCGCGAGGCGGTCGTCCGTCTCGGCGAGCGCCCGGCGCGCCCACGCGAGCGCCTCGTCGATCGAGCCCGCGGGGTCGCCGTGGGCGACGGCGCGGCGGTGAGCCTCGGCGGCGATCCGCGAGCACTCGTCGGGCTCGTGGTGGCCGAGCGCGTGGGCCCGGACGACCGCGGCGACCGTGCCCGCGACGTCCTTCTTCTGGAGCAGGTGCTCCGCGAGGACGAGCGAGGCGCGCGCCCGCGCGATGAGCGGCAACGACTCGTCGTTCACGACGCTCCGGGCGAGCGCGGGCCCGCGTTCGCGGAGCTTCTCGTTCGCCTTGAGGAGGAGGTTCGCGTAGAGGAGGCGGATCGCCCAGTCGTCCGACTCGCGCGCGAGGCGAGCATCGAAGATGTCGATCCGGTCCAACGCCCAGACGGGCGGCGTCTCGGCGGCGCCGATGCGGAGCCGGTCGAGCATGACGTCCACGGCCGCAGGGAGGTCCCGGTTGGAGACCGCGTCGGTCTGGCGGTGGAGGAGCGCCGCCTCGAGCGCCTCGCCGGGCTGGGCGTGGGGGTCGTGGCGGAGCACGCGCTCGAAGTGGCGCACGGCGCGGGCCGAGTCGCCGCGCGCGAGCACGGCGTGCGCGAGCTTCGCGAAGCCCGGCGCGGTGCGCGCGGTCACGAGCTCGCGCGGGCGGAGCGTCGTCGGCGCCTTCTCGTCGAGCGCGAGGAGCAGCTCGACGGCGGAGGCGCGCGTCGCCGCGCACTCGAGGACCTCGGAGACGAGGGCGAGGCCGAGCTCGCGCCGCGCCGCGAGCGAGCGCGTGAAGAAGCCCAGGACCTCGGCGCGGATCGGGGCGATCTCGTTCGAGCCGAGTTGCGCGTAGACGACCGCGCGGAGGCGAGCGAGGAGCGCGGCGCCGTCCCTGTTCGGGCCGCCGAGCCGCGGCTCGAGCGCGCCGACGCGGTCGAGGAGCGAGCCGCTCCGTGCCCCGAGCCTCTCGAGCGCGGAGCAGGCCTCGGGGTCGCGGCCCGCGCGAGCGTGGTCGAGCGCCTCGCCGAGGATCGCGAGGGTGCGCGCCTTCTCCTCCGCGACGGGGTCCTTCGGGACGACCGGAGGCGGCGGCGGGCTCCCGCCGAGGAACACCGTGGCCGCGACGAGGAGGCCCGCGAGGCCGCCCGCCGCGAGCGCGAGCGGCAGCGAGCGCGAGGGCTGAGCGATCGACTTCCCCGCGCGGAGGGCGGCGAGGTCGTCGGCGAACGCGGTCGCGTCGGGGTGCCGGTCCTTCGGCTCGCGCGCGAGGGCGCGGAGGATGAGCGCGTCGAGCGCCGCCGGGATCTCGGGCCGGATCGACGACGGCGGGGCCGGATCCACCGTCACGAGGAGGCGCATGAGCTCGGTCAGGCTCCCCGCCTGGTGCGGCGGCCGTCCGGTGAGGAGCGCGAAGAGCGTCGCGCCGAGCGCGTAGATGTCCGCGCGGCCGTCCACCTCGCGGGTCGCGAGGGCCTGCTCGGGGGCCACGTAGATCGGCGTGCCGACGAACGTGCCCGTCTGCGTGAGGCTCTCGAGGGTCTGGTCGCGGACGAGGCCGAAGTCGGTGAGGACGACGGAGCCGTCCTCGTCGCGGATCAAGAGGTTCGACGGCTTCACGTCGCGGTGGACGACTCCTTGCTTGTGGAGGTGCGCGAGCGCGCGCGCGGTCTGCTCCGCGACTTCGAGGGCCTTCGGGATCGGGAGCGGGCCCTGCTTCGTGAGGATCTGTTCGAGCGTCCGTCCCTCGATGAGCTCGAGGACGCAGTAAGTGAGGTGTCCCTCCTCGCCCGCCGCGTGCACGCGCACGACGCCGCGGTGAGGCGGGATCCGCGCCAGGACCTGCGCCTCGCGCGTGAAGCGCGCGCGCGCGATCTCGCTCCCTTCGCGCTCGTAGAAGGGGACCTTCACGGCGCGGCGAGCGCCCGCGTCGTTCACGCCGACGTAGACCGCGCCCATTCCGCCGCGGCCGAGGATCTTCTCGAGCTTGTAGCCACCGAGACGCTGACCGAGCGCGGGCGGACCGAAGGTCGGGACCCGCGGGAGCATGGGCTCCGTGTCGCCGGTGTCGGTGTCGGTGAGGGACACGCGCCCGATCATGGACGTTGCGGGCCGTGCGCGCCCGGGTAAGAGTGCCTCCATGGCGGGATCCGAAGCAGAGAAGGCGCACCCGGTGAAGCTCTCCCCGGGCCGCGTGCTCGGGCTGTTCCTCTTCGGAGCGCTCGTCCTCACGTTCTTCGACGGGTTCCACACGCACTCGGGGACGACGGTCTACACGACCGAGCTCTTCCTCAAGGCCGCGTGGTGGGCGCCGCTCAACTTCGGGCTCGGGGTCGCGCTCGGCGGTCCGATCTTCGCGATCATCTACTCCGTGCTCGGCGGGACGAAGGCACCGCCCTCCTTCGCGCGGCTCGCGCCAGGCTTCGTCGTCTTCGCGTGCTGCTACTACTTCAGCGGCTTCTACAAGGGCTCCAACGAGCACAAGCTCGCGGTCCTCTCGGCGGCCGCGACCGGTCTCTACCTCGTCTACGACCGGACGCTCCCCGGGCTGATTTGCCTTCTCGTCACCTCTGCGACCGGCCCGGTCGTCGAGATCACGCTCGTCCACCTCGGCCTCTTCAAGCACCTCCAGCCCGACTGGCGAGGGATCCCCGTCTGGTTGCCCGGGCTCTACGCCGTCTCCGCGCCGGTCATAGGGCACGGATGCCGGCGGGTGCTCTGCCGGCCCGTCTGATCAGGAAGGCGCTCGCGGCGAGCGCACCGAGGATCGTGCCCGCGGCGAGGGCCTTCGTCTCCTTGGCGAGCCCGTGTTGCTCCCAGAGGAGGAGGAACGTCCCCACGACCGCGGCCGTGATCGCGAGGAAGGTGATCCAGTTGACGGCCGTCGAGGTCGCGACGTCCCACTTGGGCCGCGTCTCCGGGCTCACGGGCCCCGGAGGCGCGTGCGGCGCTAGGCCCGCGGGCGACCACTCGGGCGGCATGAGCCAGATCAGTGCCTTGTCGAGGAGGCGCGGCGCGCGCCACGAGCCGACGGCGAGCTCGGTCCAGGGATGGAGCTGCGCCCAGATCGGGTCGAAGCTCGCGAGCGGCTTCACCGTCCCGTAGACGACGGGCTCGCTCTCCTCGACGAACGTGCCGAAGAGTCGGTCCCAGATGATGAGCGTCCCGCCGTAGTTGGTGTCGATGTAGATCGGGTTCACGCCGTGATGTGCGCGGTGGTGAGACGGCGTGTTGAGGACCCACTCGAGAGGGCCGAGCTTCGGGATGAGCTCGCTGTGGATCCAGAACTGGTAGATCGTGTTGAAGGAGGCCGCGATGAACAGCTGGAAGGGCGGGACGCCGAGGAGCGTGAGTGGCAAGTAGAACGGGAGGATCGTGAAGCCCGTCGCCGGCGCCTGCCTCAGAGCGACGGCGAGGTTCATGTCCTCGCTCTGGTGGTGGACGACGTGCGCCGCCCAGAGGAGACGTACGCGGTGGCTCGCGCGGTGCCACCAGTAATAGAGGAAGTCCACGCCGACGAACGCGACGACCCACGCGACCGTTCCTTCCATGTCGGTGAGCCGGTAGTTGTCGTAGACGTGGACGTTGAACGCGCCGAGCGTGGCGCCGTAGAAGATCGCGAGCACTTGCTGGACGATCCCGCAGCCGAGGTCGGAGAAGGCGTCGTTCATGCGATAGACGCGCCGGCCCAGCCAGCGGGCGATCGCGAGCTCGACCCCGATGAGCAGGAAGAAGAACGGGATCGCGAGGGCTATCGGGCTCCGGCCCATGGACGGAGCTTAACGACTGACAGTCGCGCGCGCGTTCGTCGTCCGGGGACAGGCAAGGAGTCCCTCCCGTGAACTTCGAGCAGATCCGCCACAAGCTCCCGAATTGACTGACCCGCCCGTTCGAGCTGCTCCTCGTCTGCGAGCCGCTCAACAGCCGCGCGAATCTCTCGAGCCTCGTCCGCCTCGCGGGGTGCTTCGGGCTCAGAGAGCTCTTCACGTCGGGTCCCGTGGGAGTCGATCCGGAGATCGCCCGTGAGGCCGCCGCGTCCGTCGTCGTGACGCGCAAGCGGACGCTCCTCCCGTTCGTGGAGGAGCTCCGCCAGGACGGCTACCGCATCGTCGCGCTCGAGCAAGCGACGGGCTCGGTCAGCCTCACGCGCTACACGTTCGTGCCTCGCACGGCGCTCGTGATCGGCAACGAACGGAGGGGGCTCAGATGCAGACCTCCTCCGGCTCGCGCACGACGTCGTCGAGATCCCCGTCTTCGGGCTTCCGCACAGCTTGAACGTCGCGACCGCGACGGCGATGGCGCTCTATGAGTACGCGCGTCAGCACCAAGGAGAGTAGCGACGACGAAGTCCTCGTCGTGCGCTTGACCCTCGGCCTTCTCTCGACGGGCGCGCTCGCCCTCGCACGCGCTGCGCGCGCGCGACGGTCGGACGTGCGTCGAGTCCGGCGCGCGCTGGCGTGCTCATCGCACGAGGTGCGCTTCGTGCGCGAGCTCCTCCGCCGGCACACGAACCTCTGGGTCTTCCGCACGAGCCAGCACGAGTCGGCGGGGGACTTCCTCGTCGTGGACGTCTCCGAGCCCCGCATCTCGGAGCGGCGCGTCGTCGTCATGGAGTTGAAGCGCGGCGAACCCGTGCGCCTCGTCTCCGCGACGATGCACCAGGTCCGGAAGGCTCGGGCGGCCGTGAGGGCAGCCGCGTGCTCGTCGAGGGCGCTCTGCGCGGAGGCGACTTACGAGGTGTTCGTCGGCGACCCCGAGCGTTTCCTCACGGACGGCTCGTGGAGCCTCGGCAGAGGACGCTCGACGCTCGTGCGTGAAACGAACGGCTTCCGACTTCATTGATGGAGCGTCGATGTTCAACGAACGGGCTCCCGATGATTTTCGTCGAGGGTCCTGATCATTTCACGGACGTTCCGACGAAGTCGATGGAGCGTCCTTCATGACTCATCGAGCCGAGAACTTGGACGTTGGACCGTCCGCGTTCGAAGGGCGAGGGCTCATCGTTGAAGCTCGAGGCTCCATCGTCGAACTCCTCGGCTCCGACGAAGTCGATCGACCGTCGTTCATGACTCATCGAGCCGAGAACTTGGACGGCGGACCGTCCGCGTTCGAACGTCGAGGGCCCATCGATGAACTTCGAGGCTCGATCGTCGAACATCGAAGGCCTTCGTCTCACCGACGAGCGATCATGAGGAGATGCGAAGGCTCAGGCTCCTGCTCGCGACCCTCCTCGTTGGCGCCGCGTCGTGCGCGGCCGACTCGAGAAGCCTCGTGGGCTGGGACCCGGAGCTCCGGCGCACGTATCCGAGCGCCGCGGTCGTCTTGCGGAGCGTGAACGGTGGCGGCCACGGCGTCGTCGTCCACTCATCGCCGGCGCGAGGCACGTTCGTCCTCACGAACCGTCACGTCGCGAAGGAGGTCTGCGTCTCTCCGAGCGGCGGGGCCCCGTCCTCGTTCGTCGACGTCATGGATCTGGACGAGGAGAGGCGGGTCACGCTGCAGGTCGAGGCCTTCGTCCCGGACACGGCGGCTCTCGCGAGCGAGCTGAGCCTCGAGCCCGGGCCGGGCGCTCTCCGCCGGTTCCTCGAGAGCGACCTCGCGCTGCTCCGTGTCGTCGGGACCCGTCCGCTCCCTTGCGCTCGTCTCGGCGCGCTCCCGGTTGGCGTGGACGTAGGCTCGTGCTTCGCGATGCCGATTCGACCCAGAGAGCGTCCTCAACGCATCACCTTCGGCGGTCCGCCGACGAGCTCGGTCGTCTGGAGCAGCGGAGTCCCCGTGAAGGGGATGAGCGGGAGCGGGATCTTCGACGCGAAGGGCGATCTCTACGGCCTGCTCGCGGCTCGACTCGACGAGGAGGCACGAAGGAAGCTCGAGAAGATGAACGTGCCTCCCGAGGGAGAGGGCAACGCGGGGGTCGTCACCCTCGAAGCGATCGTCGCGTGGCTGCGCGCGAACGAGCTCGGCTGGATCGCCGACGCGCCGCGCTGAGCGCGTGCGTCAGTCGACCCAGCGCGAGCCCGCCGTGCGGTCCTCGGTGTTCATGAAGACGCGCATCCACTCCTTGAGCTCGAGCACGGCGTGATCCGGGTGACGGACCCGGCCGCGGACGAGCTCGATGACGGCACCGTGGTCGGGGAACCGCACGAGCTGCTCCGCGTAGTGCGGACGGCCGCGCATGCCGCGCCGCCGTCCGCCGATCGGCTCGTTGCGGAGGAAGGCGCGGTGCCACGAGCGGCCGATCTTCTCCTTCTCGGACGCCGTCGCCGGGACGAAGAACCACTCGCCCTGACGGAACGACTCCGGGCGCGACTCGAGCACGGCGGGCCGGAGCCCCCGGTGCGCGTCGGCGACCGTCGTCGCGTTCGTCGTGAGCTGGGCCACGAAGAGGTGCGCCTCGTCCATGCCGACGAGGAAGCGGCGGAGGTCGGGCGACGTCCACCGCACGACGGGGACCGTGAGGCGCAGCTTCGGGTCCCAGCGGTGCTCGATGAACTTCCGCCGCGGCTCCTGGACACGGAGGACGAGCTGCTTCCAGCCCGCGTCCGTGTCGGTGACCGCGAGGTCGGCTCCCTTGCCGGGGTAGAGCAGGACCTTCTCCTGCACCCGGCCGCGGACGTTCTGGCGGCGGACGTCCATCTGGACGATCTCGTCCGAGACCACTCCGCGAACGAAGGGGCCGTCGGCGATCTCGAGAGGGACGCCCGCGCGCTCGAAGCCGCGAGCCAAGGCGATGGGGTGGCTCATGGCTCCCTCGACGCGAGCTCCGGGCACGACTGTCGGGGTCTTGCGCCCGGCCGCGAGAGAGGCGAGCCTCGCCGGCACGTGAGCGGCGACAACCCCAACCAGAAGTGCCCGTGCCACTCGGGCAAGAAGTACAAGAAGTGCTGCCGCACGTACCACGGCGGCGAGCCGGCGCCGACGCCCGAGGCGCTCATGCGGTCGCGCTACGCGGCGTACGCCCTCCGCCTCGTCGAGTACGTCATGGACACGACCGCCCAGACCGGCCCGCGCGCTCGACCGGACCGTCAAGCCTGGGCCGCCGAGATCGCGCAGTTCGGCCAGGAGTGCGCGTTCGTCGGCCTCGCGATCCTCGGGACCGGCGTCGAGGGCGATTCGGGGTGGGTGCACTTCCGCGCGGTCCTCTCCCAGGACGGCGCCGACGCCTCCTTCGAGGAGCGGAGCGGCTTCGAGCGGAAGGACGGCCGCTGGCTCTACGCTTCGGGCACGCGCGTCCCGGTGAAGGAGTGAGCGCCGCCGAGCCGAGCGACGAGGAGCGAGCGAGGACGCTCCTCGCGAAGACCACCGACGCCACGGAGTGGCCCACGATCTCCCCGGGCTCGACGCTCCGGCCGAGGAGCGGCGAGACGAGCGAGCCCGGACCGACCGTGGCGATGCCGTTCGCCACGGTCATCGGAGCGGGGCCCCCCTCCCCGGGTGCCCCCTCCCCGGCCCTCCCCCACTTCGTGGGGGAGGGAGAGGGCCGGGGAGGGG
>CAZYLP010000141.1:10715-13460 GCA_964648345.1 uncultured Planctomycetota bacterium | reverse complement strand
CGGAGGTCACGGGCCGCGCGGCGACCGCGGCGGCCGCGGCGGCGACCGCGGCGGTCGCGGCGGCTTCGGCGGGCGCGGACCTCGCGAGAGCGAGATCTCGCCGAACATGCCGTTCAACGTCCTCGGCGGCGGCGCGGCCGACAAGAGCGGGCCTCCGGGCGCGTTCGGGTCCACGGGCGTGAAGCCGGACTTCAGCCGCGGCGGTGGCGGCGGCGGCGGTGGCGGTCGCGGCGGCCCAGGTGGCGGTCGCGGGCGCGGGCGCCGCGGAGGCGAGGGCGGCGAGATGGCCCGGCGCATGGGCCCGGGCGGCGCGACGCGGCCGATCCCGCCGAGCCTCCACGCGCCGGGGAAGGGCGCGACTCCGGCGGGGGCCGAGGGCGGCGCTCCGGCGGGCGGCGAGGGCGCGGCTCCGGCGGCGGACGCGGGGGCGGCTCCGCCGAGCTGATCGCTACTCCCTGTCGCCTGCGAGCCTCGTGAGGATCCCGAGGCTCGCGGGTGCCGGAGCGAGAGCGACGTACGCGTACGGGAGCATCGCGTGCCGCCGGTCGCCCGGCGTCGTGACGTTGTACGAGGGGCGGCCCATGACGTCGAACGTGACGCCGTGGATCTCGAGTGTCGCGCCCGGCGCGATCTTCCTGAAGGCCTTGTTCGCGTACGTGTCGCGGAGCGACAGCACCTTGGTGTGAGCGTTCTTCGCGCGGAGCGTGACGACCGTGAGCTTCTTCGGGGAGCTCTCGTAGGCGCGCACGGTGACCGTCTTGCCCTTCGCCGCGCGGAGGATCGTCACGAAGGGCTCGTTCACGATCCTGAAGAGCGAGACCTTCGAGCCCTCGGCGACGCGGAGGGAGACGGTGTCGCCGGTGACCTGCACGGTACCGGTGATCACCTTCTCGCGGGCCCGGGGCGTGTCGGAGTGCTTCTCCGCGACCGAGAGCACCGTCGTGGACCAGGGCGTCCACCGCGCCGCGCCCTCGCCCTGGCCGCCGAGCCACGTCTTCTTGGCGGCCTCGATGTGCGACGGGAGGCCGTCCGTCCCCTCGATGGACATGTCGCTCCACGAGAGGTTCTTCGGGTCGACGTGGAAGCTCCACCGCGGGTCCGCGCAGTCCGTCCCGTCGACGAGCTTGAAGTTGGGGACCTTCTGCCCCGTCTTCTTCGCGAGCTGGTCGCGGGCCTCCTTCACGAATGCCGCGTCGGTGACCCAGGCCGTGAAGTTCTCCTGTTCGCCGATCCGCATCGTGACGAAGGCGCCGCCGGTCCGGTCGGCGCAGGTGTCGGCGGAGAGGACCCCCGACGTGAGAGGCGAGGCGATGATGGCGGCGACGAGCGCCGCATGAAGTCGTCGAACGTGCATGCGCGGCGGCGAGCGACGGCCATGCCAGGCGGTCGCCGCGACGGCGAGAGCCGCAACACGGAGAGCCCCGGGACGATGAGGCATCCGCCGCCGAGCGACGGCATGGAAAGGGAGCTTCCTCCCGCGGCTCGTCCGGCGCGGGTTCGTCGCGCCGATGTGCGAGCGAGTTCGCCCGTGAGGCCAGGGCACCACGCCGCTGTCGCCCGGGTGAGACACCGAAAGTCGCGGACGTTGCGTCATCGAGGGGCGCTCGCTCCGTGGCCGGCAGGACACAGAGCGCGCGCCCGACGCACGGCGTCTCGTTCTGCTCCGGGCGCTTGCGCGATTCCTGCCCGACGCTTGGCGATCCTCCGCGGCGCTTTGGCGCGGCGCGTGTTCAGGCTTCCTCTCGTGGGTGCTTGGGAGATGCGTAGGAGAGATGGTCATGAGGAATGCGGCTTTTGAGATCGATGGGCTCGAGGGTCTGAGCAAGGACGAGATGCGCGACGTGAACGGCGGCTTCAACCTGATCGGCTTCGCGCAGAAGCTCTTCACTTCGTTTCCGACGCTCCTGAACGACGGCAAGAACCTCTGGAGCTCGGCGACCAAGTTCTGGACCGGCCTCCGCGGGCTGTTCAACTGACGCCGCGCGCGTTGCGCGCGTGGAGATTGGCCTGCGGACGTGATCGCGTGAAGCGCGTCGTCGGCCTGCAGACGTGGCTGGCAGGCAGCGAGCGGCGCGGGCCCGAAGGCGTGGTCGGCAGAGAAGACGTCGTCGGCCTGCAGGCGTGACCGAGGCCAACGCTGCGTCGCTCCGTCGAGCGATGTGCATCCAGGCCCTCGTCGCGGACGAGCGCTTCGCGAAGGACGCTCGGATGCACTGAGGACGTGCAGGCGAGGCCTCGTCGCACGCGACGAAGCCGCGGATGCACCGAGGACGTGCAGGCGAGGCTCCGTCGCGTACCTGATTCGAGAGACACGTCGTAGGCAAGCACGCGCCGGCAACCCGCGGGCTCGGCTCCGGGCCAACCGCTCCCGGTCGGGCGACCGTGCACGTCCGCAGGCCGACGACGCCCTCTCTGCCCACCACGCCCGCCGGCCAACCACGCTCGATGCCGGTCAGCCACGTCTTCAGGCCGACGACGCCGGGTCTGCCCACCACGTCCGTCGGCCAACCACGACGCACGCCCACGCCGTCGGCTTTGTCGAGGGCGCGACGGGACTCCTCGACGACGCGGTCTCGGTCGTCGACCACGCGGTCCATGTCGTCGACAACGCGGTCCATATCGTCGACCACGCGGTCCATGTCGTCGGCCACGCGGCCCATGTCCCGGGCAGCGCGGTCGACTTCACCGACGGCGCGGTCGGACACCTCGACCACGCGGTCTACGTGCCGGACCGCGCGGTCCGAG
>CAZYLP010000141.1:0-10615 GCA_964648345.1 uncultured Planctomycetota bacterium | reverse complement strand
TGTCCGACCACGCGGTCTGAGTGTCCGACCACGCGGTCTGAGTGTCCGACCACGCGGTCTGAGTGTCCGACCACGCCGTCTACCTCGTCGAGCACGCCCTCGGACTCGTAAGTGGCGCGCTCTCCGTCCGCGACGTCGAAGTCGCGGAGATCAAGTGCAGATGAACCCTCGACGACCGCTCCGAGTTCCCGGAGTGACGCCGCCACCGACGCGCGCAAGCGCTTCGCGCGAGAGCGGCTGTGACGCTCGCTCGGAGCTTCTCCAGTTTTCCTCCCCGTCGGCCGGCCCTCGTAACGGCCGGATGAGGCGACGAAGCGACCTCAACGACAGGAAGGAAAGAAGTCATGAAGCGCAACAAGAGCAACATCCTCCCCCAGACGGTCGGCGAGACCGAGGACTGCCTCGAGCAGCTCCTCGACGGGATCAGGTCCGACATGCCCGGCAACACGAAGTGGACGATCGCCGGCGTCCCCTTCGCGAAGGCCGAGCTCGAGAAGAAGGTCGCGGACTTCCTCTCGATCTACAGGAAGCCCCGCGAGGCCGAGGCCGCCTTCCACCGGGCGACGCGCGAGCGCGACGAGCAGGAGACCGCGACGGACGAGTTCCTCGCGGACGTGCTCGTGACGCTCACGTCGCAGCTCGGGCGGAAGAGCGAGGACCTCGAGAAGTTCGGGTTCCGCCCCCGCAAGGAGGCGGCGCGCCCCCGCAACACCAAGGCGAAGAACGGTGCGGTCGAGCCGCGCAAGCCCGAGGAGGGGGCGCGTCCGGCCGCGTGATCGGTCAACCCAGGTCGCGAAGTCCCTCGGGGGCGCTCCGGTGGTCGGAGCGCCCTCTTCGTTCCTTGGGGCGGCATCCCCGAGCTAGCATCATCATCGATGTCGCGTGTCGTGACCGCCGTCTGCCTCGTCCTCGCGCTCGCCCTCTGGGTGCCGCTCGCGCTGACGACGACGCCCTGGCCTCCCCGCTTCGCGCTCTGGCCGATCGAGGTCGGGCTCGGCGGCGTCGCGCTCGTGCTCCTCGCCACGACGAAGCCCGAGCTCGAGAAGCGTGTCGTCCCGGGACTTCGACACGCCGGCCTCCGCTCCGTGCTCGGAGCCTTCGTCGTCGCCGTCGGGACGTGGAGCCACATCCTCGCGGGCGGCGGCGGCGGCTTCGTCCAGCCCGCCACGTTCATCGAGACCGGCGCCGTCCTCGGCCTCCTCCTCGGCCCGCTCGTCGCCGCGCTCCTGACCGGCTGGGGCGCGCTCCTCGCGCTCATGGTCGGCTGGGTCCAGGCCCACTACTTCGCGGCGATCACGGGGAGCGGCCAGGCCGCCCAGGCCATGGCGGAGGTCAAGCGAGCCGCGTGGTGGCTCACCATGGACCCGCGGTGGACCCTCCGCTTCTACGGCTGGGTCGGCCTCCCGTTCGTCGCGCTCGCGTGGACGCGCCTCCGCGGCTGGCCCGTCGTCCGCCAGGTCGCCTTCGCGCTCGCCTTCTGCGGAGTCGCGTGGCCGCTCTTCCCGGGCGACGTCCCCGTCGTCACGTTCGGGCTCGCGTACCTTCCGATCATCCTCCCGCTCACGTTCTGGCTCGTGGACCGGATCGCCCGGCGCTGGCATGGCGCCGCCGAGGACGCGCCCGCGGAGCCCGACCGCCTCGCGCGAGTCGCGTGGGTCGTCGCGCTCGCCGTCTCGATCGCCACCGCGCTCGCGTTCGCCGGGCGCGAGGGGTATCGCGCGATGCGCCGGGCCGAGATCGCGCTCGAAGCTGCGGTCGTCGTCCCTCGCGTTCTCGGGCAGCTTCGCGTGGGGGGCGGCGAGGAGATCCAGGTCGCGCGGCGCCTCTTGAGTCAGGTCGTCGAGGTCGCATGTGTCGTGAGCCAGGTGCCCGTGGTCGAGGACGCGTCGCGGCAAGTCGCGGCCTTCACGGCGCGCGTCAAAGACGAGCGGCGACTCGTGGGCCTCGTCGGAGAAGACATCCGCGCGCTCCTGGCGGCCGACCACGACAACGGTGGCGGCCTCTCGAAGGACGAGCGAGTGACGCTCGAGGTCGCGGACCGAGACCAGCGCGAGAAGGCGAAGCTCCTCGAGCGTGAGGTGTTCGAGGTCCGGCTCCTCGGCGAGAAGCTCGGGCTCGACGCCGTCGCGAAGTGACGACTACGCGAAGCGCACCGCCACCCACGCCGTCCGCGTGTTCCCGATCGGCCGGTCCTCGACCTTCGTCGTCGGGAGCTTCACCTTCGCGTAGAGCGCCTTCGTCGCGCGCGTGAGCGCGCAGCCGCACTTGATCTCGCGCTCGAAGATGTCGGTCACGGTCGCCGCCCGCTTCGCGGCGAGCGCGCGCGCCGCCGCCTCGAGGCGCGCGAGGACGCCCGGAGCGCCGGCCCGGTCGAGGAGGACGAACAGCGCGCCCGCCTTCGCCGCCTCGCCGATCGCGTGGAGATTGTCCCGCAGCCCCGGCGCGAGCTCGCTCGTCCCGCGCGGCAGGACCTCCGAGAGGAGGTTTGCCGCAAGGAGGAGATCCGCGCTCCGCGCGGCATCGAGCACCGTCGTCGGCATCGGACGCGACAGGTCACACGCGATCGTGGAGGGCGTCGCGAAACTCCACGCATCTCCGAACTCCGCATCGAGCTCGACGAGCGCCGGCTCGAAGACCTCGCGCATGGCCTCGAAGGCCTCGTCCCAGGCGCCGACCTGATCGACGCGCACGACGGAGAGCTTCGAGCCCGGCGGCGCGCCGTCGCGCGCCGAGAGCGTCGCCCACGCCTCGGCGAGGGCGAGCGCCTCGGTGCCCGGGCCGGCGCCGAAGGCGACCACGGAGAGCTCGTCCCGGCGGAGGTCGGCCTCGAGCTCATCCTGGAGCAGGCGCCGCACGTCGCACACGTGCGCGGGGAGCGTGTGCACGAGATAGGCGGCGCGGCCCTCGCGCGTCCGGTGCGACTCGATCGAGCGGCCCTCGCGGTAGGCGGCCGAGAGGCGCTCGATGGCGCGCGCGAGCTTGTCGCGCGGGACGCGCTCGGTCGCCCGCGCGGCGAGGTCGTGATAGCTCAGCCGGAAGCCCACGGGCTCATCCTAGTAGAATGCTCGACCCGGAGTCCCCATGCGCGTCGTGAAGCTCGCCGTCCTCGCCTCCCTCTTCTTCGTCGCCGCGAACGCGCGAGCCCAGGAAGAGTGGAAGCCGCCCGCGAGCGGCGAGGTCCGCGAGATTGCGGTCCAGGCTTTCGTCGCGGCGCTCGAGCGCGCGCGGAACGAGGGCTTCTCGATCGGGCCCACGGCGACGAAGTCGCTCACGTGGATCGGTCCCTACGGCTCGTCGCCGTCGGGCATGGACGAGGAGACGATCGCCGCGATCCAGAGCTCGGGCGTCCCGCCCGAGGAGGTCGCCTGGACGGCCGAGAAGGTCCTCGAGGTCATGCGCCTCCACCACATCGCGCGGACGCCGATCCCGACGCTCGCGAAGCAGGAGAAGGAGCTCGCGGCCGAGCTCGCCAGGCGCGCCGCCGCCGCGAAGGCGGCCTTCCCGAAGGACAGCACCTGGGCGAAGGGCGTGGACCGCGTCGTCAGCTTCGCCGAGAAGTCCGTCGAGCTCCTCCGCGGCCGCGACGCGCCGACGGACGACGTCGAGCTCGCGAAGCAGCAGAGCATGCGCTCGCTCGGAGGCCTCACCGTCCTCCTCCGCCTCCAGACGCTCCGCTCGGCGGCGAACGAGCTCGAGGCGGTCCCGGCCCGCGCGCTCGACCTCCTCGACGAGCTCGAGGAGGCCCGCTCCGCGCACGCGGAGGCGGCGCGCCTCCTCGAGCTCGGAGTCCTCGGCGCCGCGGCTCGCATGCTCGCCGAGCTCCCGAAGAAGAACGTCGCGGCCGGCGAGGCCGTGGACGAGCGGCTCCGCGCGGTCCTCGTCGCGCTCGGGTGGAAGCCGTTCACGCCGGCGATCGTCTCGAAGTCCGAGCCTCACCGCCTGACCGCCGCCGAGGTGGACGGCTTCCTCAAGTTCGTCGCGTCGCTCCGGGGCCAGGCCTACTCGCTCGCGGAGGTGCCGCCGCGCGGCGCCCTCGGCCCGGTGGACCTGAGCGGCCTCGACCCGGGGAACGAGGTGGACGAGAAGGCGGTCCAGGCCTCGGGCATGGACCGCGAGGAGCTCTTCACCGCGGGGAACCGCGTCATGGACCTCCTCGTCGCGATCGTCACGGGCCGGACCCCGGTCGAGACCTGGCAGAAGAGGATCGACGAGGCGAAGGCCGCGACGGAGAAGGCGCGCGCGGAGCTCGACGCGAAGCACCCGGACGCCGAGCGCCAGAAGCTCACGAAGGCGTTCGTCGAGAACGGCGAGAAGAAGAAGGCCGCGCTCGACAAGCTCCGCGCGGCGTACGAGAAGGAGCTCGCCGAGGCCGGGAAGGCCTTCGAGACGGACACGATCGCCGACTCTCCGACCGAGGGCTCCTGGCAGGAGCTCATGAAGGGGGAGCGCGACCTCATCGAGGCGACCTTCGCGGGGCTCCCGCTCGAGATGGAGTTCTGGTCGTACATCGGCGAGCGGCGCACGGGCCGCAACTGCCCGCCCGCCGAGCGCAAGGCGCTCGAGGCGCTCCACGCCCAGGGCGACCGGAGGGCCATGCTGGAGGTCTTCGCGCGCTCGGCGAAGCAGGGGCCGACCCTCATCGCCCACGCCACGAAGGCCGAGATGGCGGCCCTCGAGGCGAGGCTCCCGGAGCTCGAGAAGCTCTTCCAGGCGATGGAGTCCCCGCTCTACGGCAAGTAGAATGGGCGCCTGAAACGAAAGGCCCGAAGTGGACTGCACCCTACACCTCATAGACGAGAAGCAGTACCGCGAGATCTACATCCCCGCGGTCGCGGGCGACGAGTCCGCGCTCAACCAGCTCCTCGAGTGGGCCTCTCTCCTCTCGGCCGGCTGGGAGTCGCGCAGCGAGGCCTACCGCCTCGTGAAGGACCTGAGGATCAAGTGGAAGGCCGCGATCGAGGCGCGCGGCCTCGGTGAGGGCGGCAGGACCGTCGACTTCGGCAAGAACCTGAACTACGTCTACGGCACCCTCAGCGCGTTCAGGCGGCCGGCGTTCTACGCGAAGGACTTCTCGTTCACGACGCTCGTCAAGTGCGGCCTCGGCGACCTCTCGACGTTCGTCGTGGACGCACGGATCCTCCTCGAGGGCATGCAGAGCGTCCCGCCCTGGCTCCCCGGCACGGCGACGGGCGGCATCACGCAGGGCCCGACCTCGGGCCTCTACCTGCCGAAGGACCGCGTCGTCCCGTTCCTCAAGGCGCTCCGCTCGAACCTGAAGAGCTTCGGCGAGAAGATCCAGAAGAGCGGCCACGACCCCGAGGAGGGGCTCGCGTGGCTCATCTCCGCGTGCGTCGAGGCGAAGGAGATCCGCCCCGAGTGCGGGATCCTGGAGCTCCAGGACGCCTACTCGCCGCAGACGGGCCGCGC
This sequence comes from uncultured Planctomycetota bacterium, assembly GCA_964648345.1. Taxonomy (GTDB): domain Bacteria; phylum Planctomycetota; class J058; order J058; family JACQDU01; genus CAZYLP01. The sequence continues at coordinate 5,188 of CAZYLP010000141.1, read as the reverse complement.
GACGTTCCCGACGGAGACGGCCCGCGCCCTCGCGACGAACACGTTCCCGAACGCGGTCCTCAAGGAGGTCCGCAAGGCCCTCGGCACGGCCAAGGAAGAGGCCCCGCTGCCGCCGCCGGTGACTCTCCCGACGCCGCCGCCGCCGAACCCGCACGCCAAGGAGCCGGCCCAGCCCTACTCGCCGCTCAAGGACTGGAAGGTCGGCATGAAGATCATCCACAAGAAGTACGGCACGGGCGAGGTGAAGAAGGTCCTCAACCACAACAAGATCATCGTGGCCTTCGGCGCCGAGGAGAAGCAGTTCGCGCAGAACCAGCCCGTCGAGACGCCCTCGTCGCCCGCGGTCCCCGCGGCCGAGGCCGTCGCTCCGGGCGCCGCTCCGGGTCCGGCGCCCGGCGGATCGGCTCCTCCGCCCGCTCCCGTCTCGCCGATCGGTGGCTCTCCCGCTTCCCCGAGCGAGCGCAGCGAGTCGTGGGGCCGCGGCCCGCGCTGACGGGCGAAGCCGCTCCACGCGACCGCGCGCGAGGTCCTCGCCGCTTGCGACGAGGCCCTCGCGCGCGCGCCGGCGCACGCGGACGCGGCGCCTCTCGTCGCGTTCGACGCGGACCACACGCTCTGGCACGCGGACGTGGGCGACCTCGCGTGGCACGGCGTCGTGGACGGCGGGCTCATCGAGCCCGCGGCGAGCGAGGCGATGGCGGCCGAGGTCCGGCTCGCCGGCGGCACGCCGACGGGCGAGGTCCACGCGGATGCGCGGCTCCTCTACGCGCTCTACAAGGAGGACCGCGTCACCGAGATGTCGATCGTCCGCGCCATGACGGTCTGCTACGCGGGCTGGACGGTCGAGGAGCTGACGCGCTACGCGCGCACGATCGCGCGCGAGGAGCTCGCCGGCGCGTGGTACGAGGGCGTCGTGGAGATCGCCCAGGGCCTCAAGTCGCGCGGTTTCAGGGTCGTCGTCGTCTCGGGCTCGCCGACCTGGCTCGTCGCGGAGGGCGTGCGCGGCGTCATGCCCCTCGATCCGGAGAAGGACGTCTTCGGCGCCGAGGTGACGGTCTCGAAGGGAGTCCTCGGCGCGACCATGGTCGAGCCGGTCACGTTCTTCGAGGGCAAGGTGGACGCGCTCGTCCAGAAGATCCCGGGCCAGCGGCCGAGCTTCGCGTTCGGCGACTCGAAGGGCGACGTGCCGCTCCTCCACCACGCGGGGCGGCTCGCGTTCGCCGTCAACCCGCGCCCGCAGCTCCGGAAGATCGCGGACGAGCACGAGCGGTTCGAGATCTTCGCCCCCGCGCGGACCGTGGGCGGGCACGCGGTGCGCGCGCCCGGCACCGACCGGATCATCGAGTAGCCCCGCGTGCTCCGCGCGACGGGGATCGGCTCGCTCCCCTTCACGAGCCTCGACCGCGCGCGCGCGCTCCTCGCGCGCTTCGAGCTCCCGTTCCTCCCCGAGCTCCCGAACGTCGTGAAGGACGACCTTCTCCTCCGCCGTCCCTTCGCGGGTCTCCTCGAGGACGACGACGAGCCTCGTCTCCGCGCGAAGGCCGACCTCGACTCCCCGCCTCTCGTCGGACCGGGGCTCGCGCTCCTCGCGGCGACGAGCGCTCCCGAGGTGAAGGTCCAGCTCGCGGGGCCCGTGGTCCTCGGCGCGTGGGTGAAGGACGCGAAGGGGAAGCCGCTCGGAGACTCGCCCGACGGGCGTGCCCTCGCCCTGCGGCGCATCGAGGCGCTCGCGAAGGCGTACCTCGCCGCGCTCCCGGGCCGGTCGGTCACCGTCTTCCTCGACGAGCCCGGTCTCGCGGCGCCGTCCGCCGAGCTCGCGAAGGCCGTCGAGCTCGTCCGCGCGGCGGGGGCCCGTCGCGTCGGGGTCCACGACTGCGGCGCGGGCTTCAGGCACGCGGCCGCCGCGCGGCCGGACATCCTCTCGTTCGACACGGGGTTCGTGGACGTGCAGTCCTGTGTGCGCGAGGACGCGCTCGCCGCGCACGCGGCCCGGGGCGGGGACTTCGCGTTCGGCGCCGTCTCGACGACGCGCGCGCACGACGGCGCGAAGGCTCTCGCGGCGCTGCGCTCGCTCGCCGCCGAGCTGCGCGAGCGGTGCCTCGTCACGCCCGCGTGCGGGACGGCGCTCCTCGACGAGGCGCGCGCCGAGCGGGTCCACGAGGACGCCCTCGAGCTCGCGCGCTCAGCGCGGTAGGTCGAAGAGCAGGAGCTGTCCGCGCGACGCGCCGCCTATGAGCCGTCCCCCCGCCGTGAACGCGAGCCCGGCGACGTGGTCCGTCAGGAGCGGCCCGGTGTTCGTGTCGGCGACGGCCGACCCGTCGCGCGCGTCCCAGACGGCGAGGCGGCGCTCGTACCCCGCGGTCGCCAGGTACCGGCCGGACGGATCGAACTCGAAGTCGGTGAGGCTGAACGCGTGCGGGGTCACGATGCCCTTCACGAGCGTGCCGGACGCCACGTCCCAGAGCTGGACGAGGCAGGTCTTGTTGTCTCTCACGCCCGTGATCGTCGCGAGCCTCGACCAGGTGGGGTCGAGGCAAGCCCTCTCGAAGTGCTTCGCCCCGGCGAGGGGCCGGGTCGCGATCACGCGCGGCTCGGGCCTGAGCTCCATCGTGACGACCGAGGCGCTCATGACGAGGCACGCGTGGCCTCCTCCGGACGAGAGCTCGGCCGTGACCACTCCCTCGGCGAGGGTGATGTCGGCGGAGCCCCGCCGGAGGACCGCCTTCCGCGGCGGAGCGAGCTCCACGAGGAGGATCTCGTCGTGGGCGGCCACGGAGACCGAGCGCGTGGACCCCGTCTCCAGGACGGACTCGCCGTCGTCGAGGGAGAGGACGCGCGTGAACTTGTCGCCCCTGACCGCCAGGAGGCGTCCGTCGGTCGAGAAGGTCCCCGTCCGGGGGAAATCGTCCCTGATCCGCTTCTCGAAGAAGGGCCGGTCGCCGCCGTCCCACGCGGTGATCACGCCGCTCTCCGCGATCGTCGCGAGCCTCTTCCCGTCATCGGAGACGGCGACGTCGCAGATCCGGCCGAGCGGGTTCAGAGGCCGGCTCAGGCCGCGCTCGGGCTGGTGGAGGCGGAACGGACCGTTGTGCGCCGTGATGAGGAGGCGTCCGAGCGGACCGCAGAAGGCGAGGTCGTTGAGCTGGTCCGGCACCTCGATGCGGGTCGGCTCCCGGGCGTTGCCCTCGAAGACGTGGACCGCGTCCGCGGTCACGTAGCCCCATCGGTGGTCGTAGGCCGCCTGGGAGGCGAAGACGCTCCGCACCGGCACGCCCGGAGCGATCCGGGTCGCGGGCTTCGCCGGCTCGTGGGGGTCGAGGACGAAGACGGTGCCGTTCTCGTGATGGCCCCCGGCGTTGAGGACGGCGACGGTCCCGTCGGCGTCGAGCGCCGCGCCGGCGACGGGCGCCGGGAGGGAGAGGCGCACGTCGGAGCCTTCGCGGGGGTCGAGGCGTCTCAGGGTCGCGCCTCCGGCTCCATCGACGAGCAGCGCGAGCGATGCCTGCGTCGCGAGCGCCGCTGCCTTGTAGGCCGGCGCCTTCGGATCGTGCCCCTCCGGCGTGGCGATGACGTCGGGCGTCTTCCGCCGCTCGTTGCCGACGCCGACGAGGCGCACGAGGCCGTCGGCCCAGGCCGCGATCGCGTGACCGTCGAAGGAGCACGCGACCACGAGCGCGGCGCAGGGCGGGTCGCGACGGACCACGGGGATCGGGGCCCGGTCCATGCCCCCGACCATGATCGTCCCCCTGTCGTCGGCGAAGAGAAGCTCGTCCGCCGACGCGGTGAGGGCCAGGCTCCGGATCGGTCCCTGGCCGGGCCAGGTCTTGAGGTAGCGGCCGCGGTCGAAGAGCCGGACGTTGTGCTCGGGCGTGCCGCCCGTCGCGAAGTAGTCGCCGCCGGGGAGGAAGACGGCCGCGTCGATGCGGCCGCCGTGGATCCAGTCGAACGTGCCCCACATCGCCTTCGTGCGGAGGTGCGGGACGGGGGGCGGCCGCCTCGGCGCGGGCTCCTTCGGAGTCGTGGAGGAGACGAACGACACGCCGGCGCTCGTCCTCGCGACCGTGCTCAGCGGCATCACGTCGCCCGAGAAGCGAGCCCGGCCCGGCCGCGACGGGGGGACGGGGGCGACGATGACCGTCGCGCTCCCGGGCGCGCCGACCGAGGAGACCGGCTCGCGCGGCGCGAGCGCGCCGAGCGCGAGCCACGCGGCGAGCGCGAGGAGCGCCGCGAGCGCGACCAACGCCGCGGCCGCCCCGACGGGCCGGCTCGCCTCGCCCCGCTTCGCGCCGCCGCCGAGCGCCTCGAGGCGTGCCGCGACGTCTCCGGCGGCCGGGCGCGCGGCCGGATCCTTCGCGAGGCACTGCCTCACGAGCCGCGCCAGCTCCTCCGGGGCGTCGGGCGCCTCCTGGCGCACGTCGGGCGCGGGCTCCTGGATGTGCCGCCTCAGCACGTCGAAGCCCTGCCCCTTGAAGGGAGGCGCTCCGGTCAGCACCGCGTGGAGCGTGCACCCGAGCCCGTAGACGTCGGCCGCCGGCGTCGCGGGCCGGCCGTTCGCCTGCTCGGGCGAGAGGAACGCGGGCGTGCCGATGACCATGTGCGAGGCGGTGAGGAGCGAGCCGCCCTCGACCTGCCGGACGAGACCGAAGTCCGAGACCCTCGCCCGGCCGTCCTCGTCGAAGAGCACGTTCGCGGGCTTCAGGTCTCGATGCACGAAGCCGCTCTCGTGGAGCGCGGCGAGCCCGCGCGCGACCGCCGCGCCGACCGCCGCGGCTTCGCGCCAGGGGAGGCGGCCCGCCTGCTTCACGCGCTGCTCGAGCGAGCCGCCGGCCGCGAGCTCCATGACGATGAACGGGCGGGCCGCGTCGCGGCCGGTGCCGATGACGCGCACGAGGTTCGGGTGCACGGCGCCGGCGCCGGCGTTCGCCTCGCGGTCGAAGCGGCGGAGCGTCACGTCGTCCACGGCGCCGGTCAGGACCTTGAGCGCGCCGCGCGAGCCGCGCGTCGCGTGCCGGACCTCGACGACGGCGCCCATGCCGCCGCGGCCCAGCTCGCGCAGCACGATCCAGTCGCCGAGCCTCGCCCCGGGCTGCATGGCGCGAGCCTACCGCGCCTCGAAGCGGAGGACGAGGCCCCGGAGCGTCCCCACGTGCAGGACGCGCCCGTCGGCGGTGAGCGCGAGCGAGACGGG
>CAZYLP010000140.1:0-13525 GCA_964648345.1 uncultured Planctomycetota bacterium | reverse complement strand
TGTCGCGGATGTTCGAGACGGCCTTCGCGTCGAGGGGCTGGTAGAAGCTCGGCCAGCCGGTGCCCGAGTCGAACTTCGTCCCCGAGTCGAACAGCGCCTGACCGCAGCAGATGCAGGAGTAGGTGCCCTTCTCGTGGTTGTCCCAGTAGGCCCCGGTGAAGGCGCGCTCGGTGCCCTTCTCGCGCGTCACCTCGTACTGCTGAGCGGTGAGCTGCTTCTTCCACTCGGCCTCGGTCTTGACGACCTTGCCCGACGTCACGCTCGCCGTGTGATCGTTCATGGCCTTCGACTCCTGTCCCTTTTCATTGTCCCAGCAGCCCGCGAGCACGAGCACGAGCGAGAGAGCCAAGAAGCGCTTCACCGCGACCTCCGAGGGGAGAAAACGCCGACCATGATACGGCCTATTCCCTCGGGCGGATTTCGGAAAAGGCCACGTCCAGCACGGGATACTCGCGCCAGTCCTTGAAGTCGTAGTGCCACCACTCGGGCGCGTAGACCGTGAAGCCCTCCGCGGCCATGGCCGCGCGGAGGAGGTCGCGGTTCGCGCGCGCCTTCTCGTCGCCGCCGGCGAAGTCGACGTGGGAGCGGGCGCTCGCCTCGTCGTACTCGCTGGGCATCGCGAGCTCCTTGCCCGACGCGAGCTCGAAGAGCGTGAGGTCAACCGCGCAGCCGCGGTTGTGCTTCGAGCCCTTCTTCGGGTCCGCGACGAACTCCTTCTTGTCGTCGGGCGTCGCGTCCCAGAACGCCTTCGTCACGCGCCAGGGCCGGTAGCCGTCGAAGACCGCGAGGCCGAGACCGCGCGCGGCGAGGGCCTTGTGGACCCGGACGAGCGCCTCCGCGGCGGGCCGCTGGAGGAAGGCGCGCGCCTCCGGGTACACGGCGCGCTTCATGAAGTTGTCGGCCGTCGCGTAGCGGACGTCGAGCTTGATCGTGGAGTCGAGACGGATGAGCTCGACCAGGTCGGGGGAGCGCACGGCGCGCGGGTCCTCGGGCGGATGGTCGCCCGTGGAGCAGCCTTGGAGCAAGACCGCAACGAGCACCAGATGATACGTTCGGAAGGACACGGAGGGATCTTCGCATGTCCTCACCCCGCTGGGCCGCGGGCCTCGTGCTCGCCGCCGCCGTCGCCGTCGTGCACCCGACGCTCGTCCGTCCCGCCCTCGCTGCCGAGCCGATCGTCGGGACGTGGGAGAACCAGGGCGCGGACAAGCTCGTCGTCACGTTCGACGCGGGCGGCACCGGGAAGATGAACGACTCCGCGATCAGGTGGAGCGTGGCCGGCCAGAAGCTCACGCTCGTCGCCGACGGCGACACGCACGAGTACACGTTCAAGCTCGACGGGGACACGCTCGTCGTCTCGGGCGGCGACCTCGACGCGCCGCTCACCCTCAAGCGGAAGGGCGCCGCGAAGAAGACCGGCTTCGGCGGCCAGGTGAAGGGCGGCGCCGGCACCGACCCCGCGCCGCAGCCCGCGAAGAAGGCGGCGTCGATCCTGGGCGTCTGGCGCGGCGGCGACGGCTCGACGATCCAGTTCACGAAGGACCACCTCAAGCTCGGCGGCAACGAGATCCCCGCCGAGATCGGCGCCGACGAGGTGATCCTCACGGGCCGCCAGGGCCAGAAGGTGAAGTGGCCCTACAAGCTCGACGGCGACACGCTCGAGATCACCGTCGGCGGCCAGAAGCAGGTCTGGCAGCGCGTCGTCATGACGGGCGGCTCGGGCCCCGCGCCCGAGAAGCCGCGCGCGAAGACGCTCGTCGGCAAGTGGGAGGCGAACGACGGGACGATCATCCAGTTCAACGCCGATGGCACGTTCATCTACCAGGGCCAGTCCGTCGCGTACAAGGTCGCGGACGGCGTCATCACGATCAACGGCAACGAGTGGAAGTACCGCCTCGACGGCGACACGCTCGAGCTCACGCTCCCGGGCGCCGAGACCGCGACCCTGAAGCGCGTGGGCGGCGGCGAGCCCGGCGGCGAGGAGCCGAGGAAGACCGACGAGCCCAGGAACGACCCGAAGAAGGACGAGCCCGTGAAGGGCGACGAGCCGAAGATCGAGCCCGCGAAGGGCGGCGGCAACGTCGTCGGAGCCTGGGACTCGAAGGACGGCACGCTCTTCCTCAAGGCCGACGGCACGGGCCACTCCGCGAAGGAGGGCGACTTCAAGTGGTCGATCGAGACCCTCGAAGGGAAGCCCTGCATCAAGTTCGTCCAGGGCGACAAGTGGCTCGGCTTCCCCTACACGCAGCAGGGCGACAAGCTCGTCCTCGGCACCGGCCCGACCGTCACGCTCACGCGCGCGGGGATCGCCGGCGTCTGGTGCGGCGAGGAGGCCGTCCTCGACCCGGGCAACTACCTCTCCTTCACGCAGTACCTGGTCCTCTACAAGGACGGCTCGATCGGTTACGCGAAGTCCGAGGGCTACGCCTCGCGCACCCAGGTCACCGAGAACTGGGAGCGCTTCTACTCGGGCGGCGAGAAGGGCGCCGAGAAGAAGAGCGTCGGCACCTGGAAGCAGACCGGCCCCGGCACGCTCTCGATCAAGCTGAACGGCCGCGATGAGGTCCAGGCGCGCTACGACCTCGACAAGATGATCCTCCGCGTCCCGGGCATGGGGAAGCTGCCGGGGAACGAGGGCGGATCGCTGGATTTCAAACGGAAGTAGCCCGCGGCTACTTGAGCCGGTCGGGCATGTCCGCGACGACATAGCCCATGACGGCCATGCAGGCGACGCACTGACCGAAGCTGACGCGATCGATCTTGTCCATCGTGTCCGCCTCGGTGTGGTGGATGTCGAAGTAGTGGGTCTCGTCCACGTCGAGGCCCGCGACGAGGACGCCCTCCTTCTGGAGCGGCCCCACGTCGGCGCCGCCGCCGTCGGGGCCGATCTTGTCGGCACCGATCCCCGCGAGGAGGCGGGCGATCTCCGTCAGGGCCGCGCGCGCCGACGCCGACGCGTCCTTCTGGAGGCCGAACCCGCTCGGCCGCGCGACGCCCGAGTCCGACTCGATCGCGAGGACGTGCTTGGCGAGCGCGTCGCGGCACTGGTCGCGATAGGCCCGGCCGCCGGCGCCCCCGTTCTCCTCGTTCGTCCAGAGAACGACGCGGAGCGTGCGGCGCGGCCGGAGCCCGAGTCGCTTGACGAGGCGCACGGCCTCCCAAGAGGCGATGCAGCCGCCACCGTCGTCCGTGCTCCCGGTCCCCACGTCCCACGAGTCCAGGTGACCGCCCATGACGACGACCTCTTCGGGATGCTCGCGGCCGCGGACCTCGGCGACGACGTTCGCCGACTCGACCTCGCCTTCCATCCGAGCTTCCATCTTGAGGCGCACGCGGGGCCGCTCTCCGCGCGCCTGCATGCGGGCGAGCGTCTCGGCATCCTCGATCGTGATCGCCGCGGCGGGGATCTTCCGCCCGCCCTCCTCCCAGTTCGTGACGCCGGTGTGCGGCGTCTTCAAGCTGACCGGTCCGATCGAGCGGACGAGCGCGGCCGTGGCGCCGAGCTTGGCCGCGCGCGCCGGGCCGCGGAAACGGTAGACGCCCGTCTCGCCGTACTTCGTGAAGGGGACGTTGTAGACGACGATCCGGTCCTTGATGCGATCCGCGCCGAGCTTCTCCATCTCGTCGAAGCTCGTGACCACGACGACCTCGGACTCGATCCCCTCGGGCGGCGTCGCGACGCTGCCCCCGAGCCCGAGCATGGAGAGCTTGCGCTCGACCGGGTGGATGAGCGTGCAGCTCTCGGCACCGCGGACCCACTTCGGGACCATGCACTTCTGCTTGTGGACGCCGTCGAGCCCATCCTTCTCCATCTCGGACACGGCCCACGCGATCGCCTTGTCGAGCTGGGGGCTCCCGCTCAGACGGTTGCCGATCCGGTCGCTCAGATACGCGAGTCGCCGGTAGGCCGTGTCGTCGGTGAGCGCGGCCCCGATCAGCCGCTCGGCGACGCCGCTGTAGACATGCGCGATCGACGGCGGCGCGGGTGTCTCGGAGCCGGACTGCCCGAGCGCCGTCGCGACCACGAAGGCGAGGACGAAGACGGCGGGAGCGGCGAAGAAGGCGCGACGGTCAGCGAGCACGGATGTTCGGGGCACGGGTGTCCTCCCTGAGGAGGGCGATCGTAGCGTGAAGGGGGCGCGGGCGAGCATGGAACAAAACCCTAACACACTGGACCGACATGCACCCACAAAGGACAATCCCGCGCCCGGAGAAGCCCATGCGCCGCGCCCTCGGCGCCGCGATCACCGTCGTCGTCACGCTCGTCCTCGCATCCCTCCTGGGCTCGGCGGGGGCGCAGGAGCGCCTCACGAGCTTGAAGCAGATCCCGGACAAGCCCAAGCCCTACAAGGCGAAGATGCACCCTTCGCCCGCGGACTGGCGCGACCAGAGCATCTACTTCCTGTTCCCCGACCGCTTCTTCAACGGAGATCCGGGGAACGACCGGCACGGTCACACGAACCACGACAAGAAGCACGACTACGGCTCTCACGGCGGCGACTTCAAGGGGATCATCCAGAAGCTCGACTACCTGAAGGCGCTCGGCGTCACGGCGATCTGGGTCACGCCCGTGCTCCAGAACTTCTACGGCTACCACGGCTACGCGACCTGCAACTTCCTCGAGATCGAGCCGCAGCTCGGCGGGCTCGACGACTTCCGCGCCATGGTGGACGCCTGCCACAAGCAGGGGATCTACGTCATCGTGGACATCGTCGTGAACCACCAGGCGGACCTCGCCTACTACAAGGACGGCCAGGGCGGCTTCGTCGAGTCGGGCCACGAGCTCGGCTGGTACAAGACCGACAAGAACGACAAGCTCCTCCCGATCCCGTCGGAGTTCGCGAACCTCGGCCTGTTCCACAACCACGGCAACATCGACCGCTGGGACGACATGGAGGCGACCCCGTCCCACTCGATCCTCGGCGACTTCAACGGCATGGACGACTTCAAGACCGAGCTGCCCGAGGTCCGCGAGGCGATGGCGAAGATCTACAAGTTCCTCATCGCGCAGACGGACATTGACGGCTTCCGCGTGGACACCGTGAAGCACGTCGAGAAGCCGTTCTGGCAGACCTTCTGCCCGGCGATCCACGACTACGCGAAGTCGATCGGCAAGAAGAACTTCTTCATCTACGGCGAGTCGTGGATGGGAGAGGACGAGCGGCTCGGACCCTACACGGGGACGAAGGCCGGCGGGAAGTTCCTCTTCGACGGGATGCTCAACTTCCCGCTCTGGTACACGATCGAGCGCGTCTTCTACAAAGGCGAGCGGAACGCCGAGATCACCGAGCGCGTCGTCACGAAGGCCAAGCTCTACGAGAACGACGCGCTCAACGTGAACTTCATCGACAACCACGACATGCCCCGGTTCCTCCACGGTCGAGGAGGAGACGGCGTCGCCCGCCTCAAGAACGTCCTCGCGTTCCTCTACACGACGCGCGGTCTCCCGTGCCTCTTCTACGGGACCGAGCAAGGCTTCGACGGCGACCACGCGCCCGGTCAGCCCGAGAACAACCGCGAGGACATGTTCGACAACCGGGAGTGGGCGGCGAACCACCCGGGCGATCACTTCGACCAGAAGCACGAGCTCTACCTGTGGGTCCAGTCGTTGAACAAGTTGAGGAAGGACCTCGAACCGCTCCGCCGGGGCGAGTTCGTCGCGCGCGCCTCGGATCGCGGGGGCGCTGGTATCTACGCCTTCTCGCGTATCGGGCCCAAGGACGAAGTCCTCGTCGTCCTCAACACCTCGAAGGAGACCAAGACCGCCCGCGTCCCGCTCGACGGCGGTCTCGGTGGCTGCGTCCTCGTGGATCTCACCGGGACCAAGGAAGCCGTCCAGGCGGGCAACAACGGCGTCGAGCTGACCATCCCGGGCTACGGAGCCCGGATCTACAGAAGGAAGTGATCCCGTGCCGAGCTCAGCATTCCTTTCGGAGCTGGAGCAGCGAGGACTCCTCTCGCAGGTGACGAAGCGCGAGGAGCTCGAGCCCCTCGCGAACCGCGAGATCCTCACCGGCTACGCAGGGTTCGACCCGACCGCGGACAGCCTCCACGTCGGGAACCTCGTCCCCGTCATCGGCCTCATCCACCTCCAGAGGAGCGGGCACCGTCCGGTCGTCCTCGTGGGCGGCGGCACGGGGCTGATCGGTGACCCGAGCGGCAAGCAGGCCGAGCGCACGCTCCAGACGCGCGAGATGGTCGCGGCGAACACCGCCGCCATCAGGAAGCAGCTCGAGCGGTGGCTCGACTTCGCCCCGGGGCCGACGGGCGCTCTCATGGTCGACAACGCCGAGTGGCTCTGCGACGTGAAGCTGCTCGAGTTCCTCCGCGATGTCGGAAAGCACTTCTCGGTCAACGAGATGGTGAAGCGCGACTCCGTCCGCACGCGTCTCGAGGAGCGCGACCAGGGGATCTCGTTCACCGAGTTCAGCTACATGCTCCTCCAGGCGTTCGACTTCCTCGTCCTGAACGAGCGCCACGGCTGCAACCTCCAGCTCGGAGGGAGCGACCAGTTCGGCAACATCGTCTCCGGGATCGAGCTGATCCGGAGGATCCGGAGCAAGCCGAGCTTCGGCTTCACGCTCAACCTCGTCACGAAGTCGGACGGGACCAAATTTGGAAAGTCCGAGAAGGGCAAGATCGAGCTCGACCCGAGGAAGACCTCGCCCTTCAAGTTCTTCCAGTTCTGGCTCCGCACCGACGACAAGGACGTGGAGAAGTTCCTCCGCTGGTTCACGTTCATGCCCCTCGACGAGATCAAGGGCCTCGCGGCCCAGCCGCCCGAGACGCGCGCGGCCCAGGCGGCGCTCGCGAAGACGATGACGAAGTTCATCCACGGCGACGCCGCGCTCGCCCAGGCCGAGAAGGCGACGTCCGTCCTCTTCGGCAAGGGCGAGCTCCGCGAGCTCGACGCGGCGCAGCTCCTCGACGTGTTCGACGAGGTGCCCGCGAAGGAGCTCGCGAGGACGCGCTTCGAGGGCGAGGGGCTCAAGCTCCTCGACCTCGTCGTGGAGGCGGGCCTCTGCAAGTCGCGCGGGCAGGCGAAGACCGACCTCGGGGCCGGGGCGATCTACGTGAACGGCACGAAGGCGGCGGCGGACGCGACGGTGAAGACGGCCGACCTCATCGAGGGGCAGGTCGTCGTCGTGCGCCGGGGCAAGAAGGACAACCTCGTCGTGAAGGCCGTCTGATGACGGCTTCCGCCGTGCTCCCCGCGCCGTTCCGGTCGCGCACGATCGACGTGCGCGGGCCGCTCCACTTCCTCGAGGGCGGCGAGGGCCCGCCCGCGATCCTCGTCCACGGGCTCGGCGGCTCGCACGTGAACTGGCTCGCCGTCGCGCCGAAGCTCGCGCAGCGACATCGCGTCCTCGTCCCCGACCTCGCCGGCTTCGGCCGCACGCCGCCTTCGGGCCGGAGCTCGTCCGTCGAGGAGAACGCCCGGCTCCTCGCGGACTTCAGGGCCGCGGTCGCGAGCGAGCCCGCGGTCGTCTTCGGGAACTCGATGGGCGGGCTCATCGGGATCCTCCACGCGGCGACGGCGCCCGCGTCCGTGACGGATCTCGTGCTCGTGAATCCGTCCCAGCCGCGAAGCCTCGCCTCCATGTTCGACCCGAGCCTCGCGGCGCGCTTCGCGCTCGGCTCGCTCCCGGTCCTCGGCGAGTGGATGCTCGCCCGGCGCGCGGCGCGCCTCGGGCCGGAGGGGATCGTCCGCGAGATCCTCGGCCTCTGCTGCGTGGACGCGAACCGGATCCCGCGCGACGTCTACGCGGCGCACGAGGCGATCGCCCGCGAGCGCATCGAGCGCATGCCCTGGGCCCAGGAGGCGTTCGTCGAGGCGCTCCGCTCGATCTTCGCGCTCACGCTGCGCGGAGGCCGCTTCATGGAGCTCGTCGCGAAGGTCACGGCGCGCACGCTCATCGTCCACGGCACCGAGGACCGCCTCGTCCCGATCGGCTCCTCGCGCGACCTCTGCCGCGACCACCCGGCGTGGAAGCTCGTCGAGCTCGACGACATCGGCCACGTCCCGCAGCTCGAGTGCCCGGAGCGATTCCTCGAGCTCGTCCTGGGTTGGCTCGAGGCTCCCGCGCGCTGAGCGGCTATCATGGCCGCCATGCTTCTCGGGATCGGGGCCACCATCGCCGTCCTCGCCCTCGCGGCCGGCGGCGTGCACCTCGCCCGAACGGCGCTCGTGCGCCGCCTCCACGGAGCGCGCATCGAGTCCGAGGTCCGCGCGCTCTTCGGCGAGCAAGCGAAGGTCACGCACGTCGAGATCGACTCCTCGTGGCGGCTCGTCCTCGCGGCGGAGTCGCTAAGGATCCCGGGCGGGCTCACGCTCGACGCGCGCGTCGCGCGGCTCCGCGGCATGACCCGGCCCGACACGATCGTCCTCGAATCCCTCGAGGGGACGCTCCGGTGGCGCGGGCTCGAGGCGAACGTGACGTTCGCCGCGCACGCGAAGACCACCGCGCCGGTCGACGGCACGCTCATCGCGAAGGGCGCCACGTGGCGGCCGGGCGCGCCGCCCTTCGACTTCGAGGGCACGCTCCGCGTCGCGCGGAACGACTACACGCTCGTCGCGGACAGGATCGTCTGCGACGGCGCGACGGGCTCGGGCACGCTCCAGGGGACGGACGGCCCACCGAGGACGAAGCTCCGCTTCGAGGGTGTCGGGGCCGCCTTGCTGACCCATCTCGTCGCGCTCGTCGGCGAGCACCCGCTCACGATCCCGGCCGCATCGAAGACGCAGGGCGACCTCGAGATCGACCCCGACTTCACGCGGCGCCTCGATGCGACGCTCGCGACGGCCACTTCGCGCATCGCCGCGGCCGTGCGCATCTCGTCGGCCGACCAGCTCGACGGCTCGAAGGTGACCGGCACGCTCTCCTTCGCCGACGCCAACGAGGCGCGGATCTTCACGGCGCGGATCAAACCGGAGCCCGCGGGCGACGCGGCCCTCGACCTCGTCGCGCGCGGTCCGACGAACGCGTGGGTCCTCGCGGGGAGCACGCGCGCCGCCCGCGAGAGCGTCGTGATCCCGGCCCACGTGCCCGGGCCGCCGCTCGTCCTCGCGGCGACGGATGCCGTGTGCTCGATCGAGGTGGAGCAGAAGGGCGTGCGCTGGAGCGGCTTCGAGGGGAGCTTCCTCGGCGGACGCCTCCGCGGCTCGGGCGCGCTCGACGCGAAGGGGCACACGAGCGACCTCAGCGCCGAAGGCGTGCGCATCGAGGACCTCCCCGTCGGAGTCGCCGAGCCGCTCCTCCGCGGTCTCGCATCGGGCAACTTCTCGGTGCGCGGCCAGGGCGACGAGAGCTCGAAGCTCGAGGGCGAGGGCGAGCTCGAGCTCGCCGAGCCCGAGTACGTCTTCCTCCGCGAGGCGAGCGGACACCTCCAGACTTTCGGCCTGCCCGCGATCCCGGTCCGCGGCGCGAGCCCGCTCCGGACGAAGGTCCAGCTCACGGGCGGGCGCGTCCTCTTCCGCTCCCTCGACGGGCGCGTGGACGGCATGCGCTTCGGCGGCGACATCGAGCTCACGTGGAAGGGCGGGCTCGCGGGACGGATCGACGCTCACCTCGAGGAGCGGTACCTCAAGAAGAGCCTCATCCTCGCCGTGCCCGCGATGTTCACGGGGCAAGTGACCGTCCCGCTCCGGATCTCCGGCGTCGTCGGGACCCCCATCTACGAGGCGGACCTCGTGGGGACGATCGGCAAGCTCGTCGCGCAGAATTCAGTGACAGGCGCGATCACCGGGCTCGTCGACGGGCTGCTCGGAAACTTGCTGGGGGGAGAACGCCGTGACAGTCCAGCTGGCCCCGAAGACACCGGACGAGACGGTGGGGGGCCCAGACGCCGCAAGCCGCGAGGCGGGCTCGGCGGTCTCTTCGACGCGTTCACGGGCTGAAGCGCCGATGCAGGAGATCCGGTCGTTGCTCAAGCTCGCGGTGCCCCTCATCGCGGGGCACGTCGGCGGACAGCTCATGAGCGTCGTCGACACGGCCATGGTCGGCCGCCTCGGCTCGGCGGCGCTCGCCGGCGTCGGGATCGGGAACGGACTCTTCTTCACGATCACGCTCATCGGCATGGGCCTCGTGATCGGCATGGACGCGCCCACGTCGCAGGCGTGGGGTGCCGGCGACGCGGTCCGCGCGCGGCGCCTCCTCTGGAGCGCGATCTATCTCGGCACCGTGGTCTCGATCCCGATCTCGATCCTGCTCGCCCTCTCGCCTCTGGTCCTCAAAGCCTGCGGGTACGAGCCCGAGATCGAGGAGGCGGCCCGCCTGTTCATCTGGTGGCGGATCCCGAACGTCCTCCCCTTCATGATCTTCACGGCGCTCCGCGGGTACCTCCAGGCCGTGGGCGTCACGCGGCCCATGATCGTCGCGACGGTCCTCGGCAACATCGTCAACTTCGCGGGGAACGGGGTCCTCATCTTCGGCGACGACGCGCTTGCGCGCGTCGGGCTCCCACGGCTCGGTGTCCCCGCGCTCGGAGTGGTGGGCTCGGCCCTCAGCTCGAGCGTGTCCGCGATCCTCATGGCGGCCGTTCTCGCGTGGGCGGTCGCGCGCTTCGAGTCGCCCGTGGACCCGGAGGGGCGCGCGTTCTCGCGCGAGCTCACCTTCTCGATCGCCCGGCTCGGCTTTCCGTTCGGCCTCCAGCTCCTCGCGGAGGTCGGCGTGTTCTCGATCGTCATGATGCTCACGGGGCACCTCGGCGCGGTGACGGCCGCGGCGCACCAGGTCGCGATCACCCTGGCCTCCTTCTCGTTCATGTTCACGATCGGGATCGCCTCCGCGACGTCGGTGCTCGTCGGCCACGCGATTGGCCGAGGCGACACCCCGGCGGCACGGCGAGCCGGCTTCGCCGGGCTCATCTGCTCGGCGTGCATCATGTCCACTTCCGCCGTCGCGTTCTACTTCCGCCCCGAGCTCTTCGCGCGGATCCTGACCGACAAGGCGGACGTGATCGCCGCGGCCCTGCCGCTCATCCAGATCGCGGCCTTCTTCCAGCTCTCGGACGGCACCCAGGCAACGGGCGCGGGCGCGCTCCGCGGCGCGGGCGACGCGCACTTCCCGCTCTGGGCCAACTTCGCCGGTCACTACCTCGTCGGCCTCCCGATCGCCATCGTGCTCGGGTTCACGTTCAGTCTCGGCGCGGTGGGTTTCTGGTGGGGTCTCTCCGCGGGCCTCACGGCCGTCGGTATCGCACTCCTCGTGCGCTTCGTGCTCCTCACGCGGAAGACGATCGAGCGAGTCTGAGGCTCTACTTCGCCTTCTCGAGCACCGCCTCGAACGGACGCTTGTCGAACGGCCGGAAGCCGAGGCCCTTCTCGACGGATTCGCGGGCCTCGGTCTTCTTGCCGCGCGCGAGGAGCGCCTCGCCGAGGACGAGCCAGCCGTCGGCGATCTCCTCGGTGAGGCGCCACTCCGGCTCCCGCGCGGCCGGGGACTGGACCGCCGCGCGAGCGACCTGCTCGGCTCGCTCGGCGTCGGGCGTCGTACCGGCGAGGAGAGCGCGCGCGTAGGCCCGAGCGAGGAGAGATCGGACATCGAGCTGACCCCGGGCGGCGGCCTCGAACCCGTCGCGGAGGGAGGAGAGCTCGCCCTTCACGTCCCCCGCCGCGCGGAGGGCCCGGGCCGCTCCGAGGTGAGCGACGGCCGCGTTGTCGTGGAAGTCCCGCGACGCCTCATCGCGGGCGAGGCGCGTGAGCCGCTTCGCGGGCTCGAGGCCCGCGTCGTCACGCCACGTGTCGCGCCAGGCCTTCTCCTCGGCCTGGAGCTGTTTCACGAAGGGGCTCCCACCGACCGACACCAGGTTGACGTGCGCCATGCGGTCGGAGGGCACCCCGGTCCGGCAGCGGCCCGCCCGGTAGACGAGCTCTTCGGCGAAGGCGGGGCTCCAGTCCCTCGCCTTCTCGGCCACGGACTCGAACGCGGGAGCCAGCATCTCGCGCTCCCCGCATCCGAAGCGCGCGTGGAGAACGAAGATCGTCACCCAGGGGTCGAAGCCGGCGGTGATCGACCTCTCGAGGAGCTCCCGCGCTCGCGCGGGGTCGCGGTACGGAGGCTCGACGAGGATGAGCTGCATGCCGATGTCGCGCGCGACCTTCCCGACGAGGGCGGATGTGCCCGGCGCGCTCCGGAACGCGATCGCCGTCGTCGCGACGTCGAAGCCGCACGCCCGGATCACGATGCTGGCGGTGAACGCCTTGTCCTCGGCGAGCTCGGGCTTCAGCGTGAGAGCGCGGAGGAGCTCCCGCCGACCGGCGAGCTCGCGCCCCTCCTCGTGGACCTGGACCATCCCGGCGAGGAAGGCCGGACGCGAGTCCTCGGGGTACTCGGCCGCTACTCGACGGAGCTCGCGCGAGACGGACCCGAGCGACTTCTCGTCCTTGACGTGCTCGAACTTCTTCTCGAGGGCCTCGACCTCGGCGGTGAGCATCCTCTGCCTCGCCCCCAGAGATCGGGTCCGAGGCTCGGGAGGAGGAGGCGGCGTCGGCTGCGGGAGCGGTCGAGCCGGCGCGGCGGGCGCCTCCACGGCGGGCGGCCCGGGTTCGCGCGTCACGACGACGGACACCCCGACGAGGAGCGTGAGCACCACGACCGCGGCCGCCGGCGCGAGCGTCACGGACCGGCCGCTGCGTCCTGCGTCCCGCAGGGCCAGGCGGAGCGCCCTCCCGTCCGCCGGTCAGTCGACGGGGCACGGCGCGAGGGCGCGCTCGATGAACCCGGCGAGCGCGTGCGGCAACACCGCTCCCGCAACTCGCAGAGGTACGAACCGCCCCGCCCGGATCGCCACGAGCAGCTCGACGAACGTCGAGCCCACGAAGGCCGGCTTTCCGGCGAGGCACTCGTAGAGGATCGCTCCGAGCGCGAAGACGTCGGCCGGGGGGCCGACCGACTTCGAGTCGGCGACCTGCTCGGGCGCCATGTAGCCGAACGTGCCGCGAACGACGCCGCCGGTGGACAGGGAAGCGCTCTGGCTCGCACCGTCCACGCTCCGGTCGAAGTGCTTCGCGAGCCCGAGGTCCGCGATCAGGGGCCGGCCGTCCGCCGCGAAGAGGATGTTCTCGGGCTTCAGGTCCCGGTGAACGATCCCGCGCTCGTGGGCACGAGCCAACGCCGCCGCCAGCTCCTCGCCGAGCGCGCGCGTCGTGTCGCGGCCCAGCGGCCCCCGCGCGAGCCGCGCCCTGAGGGTGCCGCCCGGCACGAACGGCATGACGACGTACGGGCCGTGCTCCGAGTCGCCCGCGTCGAGCAAGGCGACGAACCCGTCGCGGGCCGTGAAGAGGCCGATCAGCCTCCGCTCCCGCTCGAAGCGCGCGAGCCTCTCCGGGTCCGCCTTGAGGAGGAGCTTGACCGCCACCTCGCCCGTCGGACCACGAGCACGGAACACGGCGCCCATCCCGCCGCGCCCGACCTCCTCGAGCACCTCGTACGGCCCGACCCGCACGGGCTACTTCGCCTTCTCGCGGACCGCCTCGAACGGACGCTTGTCGAAGGGCTGGGAGGCGAGGCCCTTCTCCACCGCC
>CAZYLP010000139.1:0-13613 GCA_964648345.1 uncultured Planctomycetota bacterium | reverse complement strand
ACGATCGTCACCGCGAAGTAGCTCTCACAGCTCGGTGGCGCGCCAGAGGTACCAGCTCGCGACCGAGCGGAAGGGACGCCACCGCTCGCCGTGGCGGAGGATGTCCTTCGGCGCGGGGAGCGCGCGCTTCCTGAAGGCCTTCTGGAATCCCTTCCGCACGCCGTAGTCGGTCGCGGGGAGCACGTCCGGGCGGCCGAGCCGGAACATCAGGAACATCTCCGCGGTCCAGCGGCCGATCCCGCGGACCGCGGTGAGGCGCTCGACGATCTCGTCGTCGGGCATCGAGCGGAGCGCCTCCTTCGTGGGGAGCGTCCCGTCGAGCGCCTTCGCGGCGAGGTCGCGCGCGGCCGCGAGCTTCGCGCGCGAGAGGCCCGCGCCGCGGAGCTTCTCCTCCTTCACGCGGAGGAAGGCGCGCGGCGTCGGCCGGCGCTTCGGGAAGAGGGCCTCGACGCGGCCGTGGATCGTCTCCGCGGCCCGTCCGTTCAGCTGCTGGTAGACGATCGCCTGGAGGAGCGACTCGAAGGGAGAGACGAGCTCGTCGAGCACGAGCTTCTTTCCGGGGACCTTCTCGATGATCTTCGCGAGGAGCGGGTCCGCGGCGGCGATCGTCTTCACGGCCTCGTCCCAGTCGAACGGGAGGCCGCCCGTGCTGCGAGGCAGCGCGAGCGCCACGCCCTCCGCCGCGAGGAGGCGGGCCTTCGTGTCGAGGCCGTTCCACGACGTGAAACCGCCCGGCTTGCCGCCCGCGGCGAGGATCCGGTGGCAAGGGACGACGATCGGGAACGGGTTCCGCCGCATCGCCTGTCCGACCGCGCGCGCTCCGCCCGGCTTGCCCGCGAGAGCGGCGAGCTCGCCGTAGCTGACGGTGCGCGCGGTCTCGACCCGCCGCGCGGCCTCGTAGACCTTCCGGTGGAACGGCGGCAGCGCGTCGAGATCGAGCGGGACCTCGGCGAAGTCCTGGTTCTCGCCGTTCACGTGGCGCGCGATCGCGGTCGCGAGCGCTCTCACCCACGGCGGAGCCTTCGAGTCAGCATTGACGCCGTGGGCCAGCTCGCCCGCCTTGAGGCGCAGGCGCTCGAGCGTCTCGCGGTCGGTCGCTTCGGGGAGCTGGATCGCCTTCACGCGGTCGCCGTCCCAGGCGATGCCGCACGGGCCGATCGACGTCTCGAACAGCTTGTAGCCGCCGGTCTTCATGCCGGCGATCTTAACGCGGTTACTTGGCCGCGTTCGGAGCGGGCTTCTTCTCGACGGGGCCGCCCATGGCGGGGGGCTTGTCCGACTTCTTCGTGCTCTGGACGTGGTGCAGGATGATCTCGGTCATGTGCCGGTAGCTATGCACCAGGTGCGCCTTCGAGCACATCTCGAAGTCCTCGCACTCGTAGCACTCCCGCTGCTTCTCGGCATTGGTAATGCCTTGCTTCACGGGCACCCACCACTGCATCCCGTGCCCAAAGCATTCCTTCATGGCCATGCGGGTTGACCCTTCCCTCGTCCCAATATCGGCTTGCACCCTAACGGACCGTGAGGCCACTTGCAAGTTGACCCCTAACTACCGATGGGGCCCACCCCCGACCGCTGGCTTTCCCGCGATCGAATGTAAGTCCTCCACGCGTCGGCATCTGGGAACTCCCGGCCGGTGAGCCGCGTCAAGGCCGTGGTGGCCGCCTTTGCGACCGGGCCGTTCCGGTCGAGGGCGCGGAGGAGGGACGGGAAGGCCCGATCGTCGTGCGCCGCTCCGAGGGCTTCGCACGCCGCCTCGGCGACGAGCTCGTCCGCGTCGAGCGCGGCGGCGCGCAGGGCGGGCGATGACTCGAGGAGGCGGCCCTTCGCCCACGCGGCGCGCCAGCGGATGTCGGGCGACGGATCGGCGAGCGAGCTCTCGAACAGCCCGGGGAGGTGGTTCCGGTAGACGTCGCCCGTGCGCTCCGCCAGATGGCGCAGGGCCTCGAGGGTGACGAGGCGAGTCTCGACGCTCGTGCTCGAGAGGTTGGGCGCGACGGCCTTGACGGCCTCGAGCACCGAGGGGAGATGCTCGGCCGTCGAGGGGACGCGGGGCCGCCCGAGCTCGCCGGCCTCCGAGATCGCGGAGCGGTCGCCGCGGCGAGCGCGCTCGAGGACGGGGTCGAAGCGGCAGTACGAGATGCAGCCGGTGAAGGTGACGAGGGCGAGGAGGGAGAGAGAACGAGAACGAGAACGAGAACGAGAACGAGCTTGGCTCATGGGCCCCTCCGCACGGCGGTGCCGTGGAAGCGCACGTCGCGGAGGCGCGCCTCGAGGACCTCGATGTCGCAGTAGATCGGGGAGTCGGGTGACGTCGGCGTGAGCGACACGGCGTCGCCCTGCCACATCTGGTGCTCCATGTAGCCCGTGAAGTACACGTCGCGGACCTCGTCGGCGCCGAGCTCGGCCGCCATGACCTTGAGGCGTGCGAGCCCCTTCTCGATCGAGCGCGCGGACGGGGAGACCTCGAACAGGTCGGACTCGTCGCTCCCGATGCCGAAGACGCGGCCGAAGCGCCGCTCCTTGATCCGGCTCTTCGCGTCGTCGCGCGGGAACTCCTCGGTCGCGAGCACTCCGAGGAGAGTCACGTCCCCCGGCGGCGCCTCCTGCCCGCCCTCGAGGAGGCCCATGCGGCGGACGAGCGTCGTCGAGTGGCAGGCCGTGGGCCGCTTCTCCCACTCGAGCTCGAGGACCCCGAACGAGGGCTTGAGGTACACGGCGACCGTGCTCGCGACCACGGCGGGGAGGACCCGATCCGTCGCCGGCGTCACGCCCGCCTCCCAGCGGGCGTCCGTGCTCGCGCAGCCCGTGAATACGACCGCGAGCAGGATCGACTCAAGCCTTCGCATGCGACTGCCGATCTTACACAGGGGAGACGCCCATGAAGATCCGCAGCGTGCTTCTGTTGTCCTTCTTCCTCTCGTCGGGCTGCATCTCGACGCTCGAGGAGCCGGGACCCATGAAGTTCCCGCAGGAGCCGATCCGCCGCGAGCGGCCGGCGCCCGAGCTCGTGCCGCCGGCGGAGCGCGTGACGCCCACCGAGCGCTGGAAGGCGCAGCTCGCGAGCCTCGCGCCCTCGGGCTGGACCGTGGGCGAGGCCGTGGACCAGCTCGAGGCCCCCGACGGCTGGTCGCGCATCGAGGGCGGCCGCGGGATCTCCTTCACGATCACGAGCAAGGACAAGGCCTTCACGGTCTGGTTCCTGCCCCGCGACTGGAAGGGCAAGGACGACCGGAGCGTCCCGGTCAAGTTCTTCGGATGCAACACCGACTGGCAGATGTACTACACGGCCTCCGGCCACGACGGCTGGGCGAAGCCCGAGGAAGACGTCGCCCGCGCATTCAAGGTCGCCTTCCCCGCCCGCGGCTGACCGTCTACAGTGAGGGCTCGAAAGGGCTCTCACCATGATCCGGCGCGCCATCGTCGTGGCGCTCGTCTTGGCCGCCTGCGGGACGGCGCACGCGGACACGGTCGTGCTCAAGAACGGCCGCCGCATCGAGGGCCGGCTCGTCCAGGACAACGAGCGCGAGGTCACGATCGAGACGCAGCCGGGCATGATCATGCGCTTCGAGCGCAAGACCGTGGCCTCGGTCGAGCGGACCGCCAAGCCGCCCACGGACAACGTGAAGCCGGTGGTCCCCGAGGACATTGGCGTCCCGGACGGCGCCTCGGACGACGAGATCGCCCGCTTGAAGTCCCTCGTGCCGCAGCTCCGCGACACGGCGCGCCGCCTCACCGAGGCGAAGAAGCAGCTCGCCGACGCCGAGAAGGCCGAGTCGAAGGACGTCCCGCTCCACACGGATCGAGTCAAGGAGTTCCAGAAGCAGCTCGAGACGCTCAAGACGACCCGGGCGAACATCGAGCAGTCGGCCACCGACCGCCTCGCGAAGGCCGCGCGCGCCGCGCGGGGGGACGCGGAGGTGCTCCGCGCCGACACCGAGAAGCTCCGCGGGAACATGGACGCCGTCGGCCTCGCCGACCGCGCGATCAAGCTCCGCGCCCGGGTCCCCGAGAACCCGCGCGACCCGCGCCACGCTCCGCTCCTCGGCGAAGCGCTCTTCGCCATGGAGGCATCCGGCGACACGGACGAGCGCCTCTCGAAGGACGCGAAGACGCAGGAGACGAAGGTCGCGGGCTACGTGCGCGCCGGCGACCACTTCGCGTGGTGCGTCGAGAACCAGCCCGACCCCAAGCTCGCCGAGCGCTACTTCAAGCGCGCCGTCGCGGCCTACGGCGAGGCGCACCGCGCGGCGGCGTTCGACACGCAGGCCGTCGAGCGCGCCCTCGTGAACCTCCAGGCCTACAAGGCCTGCGCCGCGCTCGTCGAGGACCGCCTCGGCGAGCGCCGCTGGGGCCCCGAGCTCGCCGAGAACGAGGCCGGTCAGTACCGGATCGACATGAAGGACCGGGTCCTCTACGGCAACGAGCCGCCCGGGACGAAGGAAGCGAAGGCCGCGCGCGAGCGCCGCGACCGGACCGAGAACCGCTCCAAGAAGGACGACAAGGGGAACACGGTCTCGATCCTCGTGAAGGTGACCCGCTGGTACGAGCTCGTCTGGGACGCGAAGAAGAAGCGCTGGGCTCGCGAGTCCGCTCTCATCGACCTCGAGGCGAAGCGGCTCGTCCCGCTCCTCGTCGAGGCGCAGGAGAAGCTCGACCTCCTCGTCAAGGCGAAGGCCGACCTCGACGCGGCCTTCAAGGCGGCGCAGGAGCGGCACGCCGCGCTCCTCCAGCTCCGGCGCAAGGTCGAGATCGCCGAGGCGACGGACGAGTCCCTCGACAAGGCCGTCAAGGAAGACGCCGAGAAGAGCAAGGCCGTCACCGCCGCGCAGGAGGCCGTCGCCGCCGCCCAGGCCGCGCTCGGCGTGAAGCAGCGGGAGCTCGTCGAGCTCGAGAAGGAGATCGACAAGGCCCGCAAGGGCGAGTGACGCTCGAGCCGATCGAGACCTGGCGCGCGCGCGGCCGCCCGGCGGCCGTCCTCGGCCGCTCGCTCTTCCGCGTCGAGGCGGGCTCGTCGCCTCGGACGCCCGTCGTCCTCGTCCACGGCTTCCCGACGTGCTCGCACGACTGGTCCGCGGTCCTCCCGCTCCTCGCCGAGACGCGGCGCGTGCTCGCGGTGGACCTCCTCGGCTACGGGCTCTCCGAGAAGCCCTGGCCCCACGAGTACTCGATCGCCGAGCAGACCGACCTCCTCGAAGCCTGGCTCGCCCAGGAGGGCATCACGCGCGCGCACGTCCTCGCGCACGACATGGGCGACACGGTCGTCCAGGAGCTCCTCGCCCGGCGTCTCGACGCCCCCGTGTCGTCGAGCGAGCGCAGCGAGTCGAGACGCTTCGAGCCCGCCTCCCTCGTCCTCACGAACGGCGGGCTCATCGTCGAGCGGGTCCGTCCGATCCTCGCGCAGAAGCTCCTCCGCTCGCGCACGCTCGGAGCGATCGCCGCGCGCCTCATCGGGCGGCGTGCGTTCGGGCGCAGCTTGAAGGGGATCGCGGGCAAGCTCCCGTCCGAGGACGAGCTCGACCAGCTCTACGCTCTCGTCGTCGCGGACGGCGGCAAGCGCGTCTACTCGGGCCTCATCGGCTACATGAACGAGCGCGTCGCGCGCCGCGACCGGTGGCGCCGCTCGACGCTCGAGCACCCGTACCCCATGCGCCTCGTCTGGGGCGACGTGGACCCGATCTCTCCCTTCTCGATCTGCGAGGAGATCCGCGCCTGCCGCCCCGCGACGGATGTCGTCCGTCTCTCCGGCACGGGCCACTACCCTCAGATCGAGGAGCCGGAGCGCGTCTCCCTCTCCGCCCTCGAATGGTTCGACAAACATGAGGGCTAGACGGCTCTCTCCCGTCCTCGTCCTCGTTCTCGTTCTCGTTCTCGTTCTCGTTCTCGGTACCTCGCAAGCCGCCGATTTGACGATCGAGGGCATCTCGGCCGACGACCCTCTCGCCGCCCGCGCGGCCTCGACGTTCCGCTCCGAGCTCGCCTCCGTCGAGTCCCGTCTCGGCGCGCGCCTCGGCGCCCCTCCTCCGCGCCTCCTCTTCGTCTCCAACGAGGCCGAGCTCGGCCGCCGCGTCATCGAGCACGGCGGCCACGCTCCTCCGACCTGGGCGCTCGCCGTCGCGATCCCCGTCCACCGCGTGATGGCGATCCGCCTCGACCTCCTCCGCTCGGCGCCCTCGGCGTTCCTCGACCAGACGCTCCGCCACGAGCTCGGCCACCTCGTCACGGGCGCCGTCGCCGCGCGCTCGGGGCACCGTCTCCCGCGCTGGCTCGACGAGGGTCTCGCGCAGCTCGCGGAGGGCGTCGTCCTCACGCGCGAGCAGGAGCTCGACCTCGGCGCGGCGGCGCGCTTCGGGAGGCTCGAGACGTTCGCCGCGCTCGAGCGCGACTTCCCGCCGCACGCGGCGCAGGCCGAGCGCGCGTACCTCATGTGCACCGGCTTCGCGCGCTGGCTCGACGCGAAGCCGGGCTCCGTCCGCGCGCTCGTCGCGAAGATCGAGGCCGGCGCGACGCCCGAGGAGGCTCTCCGTGCTCACTGCGGCATGCCTGTCGGAGAGGCGGAGGCGGAGTGGAAGATCGAGCTCGCCGAGCGCAGCTCGATCGTGGAGTCGCTGTTCCGCTCGGCGAGCTTCTGGTCGGGCGTCGTGTCCGTGCTCGCGCTCCTTGCGATCGCGAGGTACGTCGTCTCGTCGCGGCGGCTCAAGAAGCGGATGGAGCGCGCGGAGTTGACAGCGCCGCCGGAGATGCCGATCGCCGAGGACCCGGAGCAAGGATGACTCGTGAGCGTGGAGGAGCGGTCCTTTCGTTCGAAACGCGGAGGCGCAGAGACGCAGAGGACGCGGAGGGGTGGTCAGCCACTCCTCTGCGTCTCTGCGCCTCTGCGCCCCTGCGATGAAAGACGAGGGGATCGCTCCTCCACGCTCGTTCTCATCCACTGCACCCGAGCGTCGAGCAGCGGCCGAGCTCGTCACCGCACGACTCATGAAGGATCGCGCGGCACGCGGGGCAGCTCCGCGCATCCTCGCTCCGCGCGTCGTCGTGGCAGTAGGCGCAGCGCTCGCGTCCGGTCGAGCGCTGGACGGCGACCTGACGCGACTCCTCGACGGCCTGCTCGAAGGCGACCTCGGGCGAGAGCCGGAAGAGCCTCGAGATGACCCCGCGGCTCGCGGAGAGAGCTTCGAAGGCCTTCCGCGCGAACGGGAGGAGCGCCGGGCTCGCGAGACGGAGCGACCACTCGCGATACTCGCGGAGCGCGTAGAGACACATGATCCACGCCGCCGCACCGCGGTAGACGCCGCCCTCGTCGTCCACGACGATCAGGTCCGCCGGCCCCGGACCGACGAGGCCCGGGAACCGGCTGGCGACCTCGCTCGACCGCGACCACAGGCACTCGAGCTCGAGGAACGCGGGCTGCTCCTCGAGCCACTCCCGGCACCGGACGCAGAACCCGCAGGTCGCGTCGTAGATCACGGTGAGCCCGCGCATCAGTGCACCGCGTGCGCCGCCGGAGGCGCCATGATGCCGCGCGCGACGTACTCCGACGGCCGCACGGGCGGCGCCGTCTTCTCGAGGAGGGCGCGCTTCCTCAGCTTCGAGAAGATGTAGAGGTTGAAGAAGTGCATGCCGCCGAGGACGAGGAGGACGACGCCGACCTTGCTCGAGACGATCTCGATGCAGCGCGCGGCGTCGTTCGAGCGCTCGCCGTACTGGAGGGCGAGGGCGACGTAGCCGATGTTGATCAGGTAGAAGCCGACGACGAGGAGGTTGTTCACCGCGTCCGCGATCTCAGGGTTCCCGAGCACGAGCTCGCGGAGGAAGATCCGGCCGTTCTTCTGGAGCGTCCGCGCGACCCAGACGGTCGTCGCGACGCTGATCCCGAGGTAAGCGAGGTGGCTGAAGACCATGCGTTCTCTCCTTCGCCTCTCGATACAGCGAGCGCTCGCCCCGGTTGCGCGAGCCTCGTAGAAAGGCTCTAACCGCTTCTGCATGAAGCTCTCCGAGCTCGTCCAGGCCCTCGAGGAG
Source organism: uncultured Planctomycetota bacterium (assembly GCA_964648345.1). Taxonomy (GTDB): domain Bacteria; phylum Planctomycetota; class J058; order J058; family JACQDU01; genus CAZYLP01. Next base: position 5,594 of record CAZYLP010000139.1, on the reverse strand, counting down.
ATCGCGCCTCTCCGCTTCGCCGAGAAGTGGGACAACGTCGGACTGCTCGTGGGCGACCGCGAGCAGACCGTCACGAAGGCGCTCCTCGCGATCGACTACACGCCCGCCGTGGCCGCGGAGGCGGCCTCGCTCCGCTGCGAGGCGGTGATCGCGTACCACCCGCCGATCTTCGACGGCCTGAAGAAGATCCTCGCGGGGAGCCTGATCCACGACGCGATCCGCCGCGGCGTCGCGCTCTACTCGCCGCACACGGCGCTGGACGTGGCGCCGGGCGGGACGAACGACGTGCTCGCCGACATCCTCGGCCTCGTCGAGCGCGGGCCGCTCCGCGTCCCGGAGGTGCCGGGCGCGCCGGGCATGGGCCGCCTCGGGACGGTCCCGCAGGTCGCGCGCGAGGAGCTCCTCGCCCGAGCCAAGAAGGGGCTCGGCGTCTCGAGCCTCCTCGTCGCGGGGCCGGCGACGGGACCCGTGACGCGCGTCGCGGTGTGCGCGGGCGCGTGCGGCGAGCTCATGAAGGAAGCGCTCGCGAAGAAGGCCGAGCTCTACCTCACGGGCGAGGTGCGGCACCACGACGCCCTCGAGGCCGCGAAGAACGGCATGACCGTCGTCTGCGCGCTCCACTCGAACAGCGAGCGCGCGACGCTCGCGGTCCTCGCGAAGCGGCTCCGCGAGAAGGTTCCGCCCATCGAGCTGGTCCTCTCCGCGGCCGACCGTGACCCCTTCACCGTACTCTGAGTTGCCAATCTTCTCTTCGGGGGCCACCTTTCGGGTTCAAACCTCCAGGACTTGGGTTTCACCCGGAAGCCTCGGACAGGCCTCGAGCGAGGAGGCGTGCGCCTTTCGAACGGTCGGAACGTCTGTTGCCCTGCAACGAACGTCTGCGAGGCCTGCGGTGCGCTGCGTCATCACCTCCCTGATCGCGATGCTCCTCGTGAGCGGGGTGGGCTGTTCGACCGAGTCGAACGGCGCCCCGCCCTCCGGCGGGACGGTCAGCGCGGGCTCGACGGCGACCGGGCCGGTCAAGCCGAAGGGCCCCTTCAAGCGCGGGCAGGTGACCGCGAAGACTCGCGTGACGACCTCGGGCCCGACCGTGACGGTCCTCCAGCCCACGCGCGGCGAGATCCTCGATGCGGACCACGTCCTCGTCCGCGTCGAGGCGAAGGACCCGGACGGCGTCAAGTCCGTCGAGATCGCCGGCCAGCCCGCGACGAGCGCGGGCGGCGACGAGTACGAGGCCACGGTCCCGCTCCAGCCCGGGAGCAACGTCGTCTCGTGCCTCGCCGTGGACGGCAAGGGATACAAGGGCCGCGCCCAGTTCCAGGTCGTGCGCGGCGCGACGCGCGCCTCGGGCACCGTGGTCGACGGCGCGATCGGAGCGAACCTCTCCCCCGCGGCGCTCGCGTTCGCCTCGACGACCGTGAACGGGCTCACGCAGAACCTGAACCTCCTCCCGGTCCTCCAGAAGAAGGACCCGCTCTGGGAGGGCTTCGGCGCGAAGGCGCGCGTCGTCTCGATGACCCACAAGCCGCTCGCGCTCTCGCTCGCAGGCGACCCGCAGGGCGCGCGCGTCAGCGCGAAGATCGACACGCTCGAGGTGGGGGTCGAGATCGAGCTCCTCGGCGCCAACCTCGGCGTCGTCACGATCTTCGCGGACCGCCTCACGCTCGACGCGACCGCGGTCTTCGACCCGCGGGCGATCCGGCCGGGCAACTCGCTCGGGCTGTCGGTCCAGTCCCCGCTCGCCACGTTCGACAACTTCCGCCTCGGCGCGACGAGCGGCCTCATCACGACCGTCCTCGGCTGGGCCTCGGGCCCGATCGAGAAGGCCGTGAAGGACGCGATCGAGAAGGCGGTCGTGGACGAGCTGCCGAAGCACCTCGCGGCGCTCAAGATCCCGGGCGTGGATGCGCCCGTCACGCTGCCGATCACGGTCCCCGGGCTCGGGCCGACCCCGCTCGACCTCCGCGTCGTGCCGGAGCGAGCGGCGGGCGACCCGCAGCGCGGCCTCGACCTCGGCGCGGGGCTCTCGCTGGCGCCGGGTGTGCCCTCCGCCGCCGCGTGGACCCGCGGCGTCCTCGCGACCGGCACGAAGGCGCCGTCCGGGAACGCGGGCGGCGCGCTCACCGTCGCGCTCTCGCAGGACGCGGCGAACGTCTTCCTCGATGCGATGGGCCGCACCGGCGCGCTCCAGTTCAAGATGGACTGGTCCACCATGGGCCCGACCTCGGCCTTCCAGCCGCAGGTCAAGATGCTCTACCCCTTCTTCAAGCCGGTCCAGGAGCTCGCGCCCGACAAGAACACGCCCTTCGAGGTCGTCGCCGTCGCCATGGCGGCACCGCTCGTCGAGCTCGTGAAGGGGAAGCTCCGCGTGATCGCGGGCGAGGTGGACCTCGCGATCCGGATCGACTACATGGACGGCGGTCCGCCGCTCGAGCTCATGGGGCTCCGCGTGACCGTCGAGATGGAGGCCGCGCTCGACGTGGACGGGAGCGCGCTCCGGATCCAGCACCTCGCGTGCTCGCGCTTCGCGAGCGACCTCGTCCGCGAGACCGCGTGCGAGCTCGCCGACGACGAGATCGAGCCCTTCCTCGATCAGATCGTCCCGAAGATGCTCCAGCAGTACAAGCTCACGCTCCCGCCGATCCCGATCCCGGGCCTGCCGCTCGGGATCGTGCTCAAGAAGCCGGGCCTCTCCGTCGAGGACGGGTTCGTGCTCGCGTGGGGCGACATCTGACGCGCCGGCTCGGCGTCCTCGTTCTCCTCGCCGTCCTCGTCCTCGACGCCGGGCCGCGCCGGGCGCGCGGCGCGAACGGCGCGGCGCCCTCCGCGGTCGGGCCGCGCGGCTTCGTGGCGCTGCCCATGAACGGCGACGCGCAGACGGTCTTCCGCATGCCGAGCTCGGTCGGCTGGCTCGGCGGCCACCGCGCCGACCTGAACGCCCTCGTCTACCGCTCGATCGGCGACGTGAAGAACTCCGCCAACGACTACAGGCTCGACGCGTGGACGCCGGCGGGCTCCGCGGGCGTCGTCCTCTCGGGGCGGCAGCTCTTCCTCGGCGCGGCGGAGGACGCCGCGGCCGAGGAGCCGTCCGACTTCGTCTTCGGGATCGGCGAGTACGTCCACCTCGCGGGCGGCGGGACGAACGCGAAGCTGTTCTCGACGACCTTCCCCGAGGGGAAGAAGACCGCGACCGGGATCACGTTCCTCACGACCGCGCTCTCGGCGGCGTACGCGCCCACGGACTGGATCTCGATCGGCGGCGGCCTCCACCTGATCCACGGGCGCGTGAAGGTGCGCTCCCTGATCGAGGGGAAGTCGACGCAGCTGAACGGGAGCCCCCAGATCCTGGGCGTCCCGCTCCCGGGCAACCCGACGTACGCCGACTTCCTCGCGATCTTCGCGAGCGACCAGGCGACGGACCCGACGACCTTCGTCCAGTCGGACCTCACGGGCTTCCAGCTCGGCGGCACGCTCTCGCTGTCGGTGCGGCCGCTCTCGAACCTGGGGGTCGGCTTCGCCTACTCGCCCCAGCCCTACGCCCTCACCGACTTCGAGGGCGACGCGAAGGTGGACGCCTCGCGCACCTTCTCCGCGGCGCTCTCCGGCCTCTCACCCGCCGTGCAGCAGCTCTTCCTCGGCACGCTCCCGCGCGGTGGCACCGGCGGCTTCGTCGGGAAGTACGACATGACCATGAAGGGCCTCCGCGTCCCGCAGACCGTCCGCGCGAACATCGCCTTCCTGCCGCACGAGCGCGTCCTGATCGCGGCGGAGGTCGCGTGGTACGAGTGGAGCCGCGCGCTCCGCGCGCGCGTGCAGCTCGACGGCGGGTCGAACCAGGACCTGAACCACGTGATCGGGTCGAGCTCGGTCTCGACGAAGCTCATCTTCAACTGGAAGAACCAGTGGGTCTTCTCGTTCCAGACCGCGGTCGTCGCGGTGCCCGACCTCCTCGTCGTCCGCGCGGGCGTCAACTACGGGCGCTCGCCGGTGGACCCGAACTACGTCGGCAACGGCCCGAACTCGGGGCTCGTGGACGTGAACCTCGCGGGCGGCCTCGGCGTCTACCTCGGCCCGTGCGAGATCTCGGTCCTCGTCGAGCACGCCCTCCACTCGGGCCGTCACGCGCGCCAGGCGCGCAGCCTCACGACGCAGAACGGCTACTACTCGTCCAAGCAGTTCTTCTTCCACCTGGGCGTCGGGATCGACTTCTGACGCACGTCCGCGTCTTCTCGGCTCGGGCTCACTTCCCGAGCGCCCTCTCCGCGGCGTCGCGGACGGCGGGGTCCGTCGCCGACGACACCGCGGCGAGGAGCGCCTCGCGCGCGCGAGAGTCGATCGCGGCGAGGTCGGCGAGGACCTTCGCGGCGCTCGCGTCGCCGCGCGCGAGCGACCGCTCCGCGCGAGCCACGGCGAGCGGGTCGCGGACGACGCGGAGGTCGGCCGGGGAGAGAGCCTGGACCAGAGCCGTGAGCTCCGCGATCTTCGCGTCCGGGACCTTCGAGCCGCTCCGTTCGAGGAGAGCGGCGGCGGCCCGCCCGCGTGGCGTCGGCCCCGCGAGGACGAGGAGGCCCGGGACCGCGTCCTGGGCGACGCGCGGCGCGTCCTTCCTCTCGAGCGCCGACGCGAGGAGCGCGCCCGCGCGCTCGCCGATGACGCCGTCTTCCTGGAGGAGGCGCACGAAGCGCCCGTCGATCGTCCGCTCGCCGGTCGCGACGAGGTGCGTGTGCGCGAAGGCGGCGACGAAAGGGTCCTCGTCCTTCTCGAGGAGGAGCATCTGGGCCTGCCCCTTCGCGCCGGCCTCGAGCGCGAGCTCGTCGGGCGGGAGCGCCGTGCAGGGCCACGGGCGCGTGAGCGCGACCTTCTCGGGCGCGACGCATCCGTCGCGGAGGAGGAGCACGAGGTCCCGGAGGCACTCGAGCCGCTTCGAGTAGCCGAGAGCGCGGAGGACCGGCGCGCGGTGCTCGAAGGGGCCCTCGCGGACCATGCGGACGAGCGTCTCGATGAGGGCGCCCGAGCCGCGCTCGACGTGCGCGAGAGCGCGCGGGTCGGGCCGCCCGTCGGCGCCGAGCGAGGCGAGCGGGCGCACGATCTTCTCCGCCTCGCGCTCGGCGGCGATCCGGCTCCCCGTCTTCCAGCCGAAGATCAGGATCGGCCCCACGATCAGGAGCGCGACCACGTGCCAGGTCTTGGACGGCGGCTCGTCGGAGGAGCTCACGGGATGTGCCTGCTCACAGGATGTACCGGGAGAGGTCCTCGTCGCGCGCGATCCCGGAGAGCTTGTCGCGCACGAAGGCGCGGTCCACGACGACGCGCGAGCCGCGGCGGTCGGGCGCGTCGAAGAGCGAGTCCTCGAGGAGCCGCTCGATGATCGTCGCGAGCCGGCGGGCGCCGATGTTCTGCGTGCGCTCGTTGACGGCGCGGGCGACCTCCGCGATCTCGTCGAGAGCGTCGGGCAGCCACTCGACGGCCACGCCTTCCGTCGAGAGGAGCGCGGAGTACTGCTTCGTGAGAGCGCTCTTGGGCTCGGTGAGGATCCTGAGGAAGTCGTCCTTCCCGAGCGAGGTCAGCTCGACGCGGATCGGGAAGCGGCCCTG
>CAZYLP010000138.1:0-13639 GCA_964648345.1 uncultured Planctomycetota bacterium | reverse complement strand
CCCAGGGCCGCCGCGGCGACGAGGCCGGCCGCGAGCGAGGTCCGTGCGCGGGCGGCCGGCGCTCGCTCACTCGCCATGGCCGGGCTCCCTGGGCTCCTTGGCGGGCGGCGCGACCTTGAGCGATGCGATCGCCGCGTCCGCGAGCGCGCGCTCCTCGCCGAGGTCGTCGCGCCCGGCGAGGAACCATCCGAACACGATCGCATCGGACGCGGCCGCGATCACGAAGGAGCCGTGCGCCTTCTCCTCCCCCTTCGAGCACCGCATGTGCCCCGAGAGGACCGCCAGCCCGTCCCGCTTCGCGACGGTCGGGCCGGGCTCGAGCTCCGACTGCACCTGCGCCGCCGCGAGCTGCTTCGCGATCACGGCCTGGAAGAGCTCGGCGCCCCTCGCGTTCAGGGTCTCGTCCGAGATGCCCTTGTTCCCCTGGATCGTGTAGAGCCTGGCGGCGCGGAAGGGTGTGCCCTCGATTCGACAGTCGATGACGAAGGAGGTGGTGCCGTCCTCCGCCTTCTGTTCCGGCAGCGCCCACCAGTGGTGGGGTGCCCGGATGCGAACCCGCCCGCGGGCGATCTCGACGAGGCGGAGCGGGCGAGCCTTGATCTCGCGGATCGCGGCGGCCGGGACGCCCGCGTCTCCGAGGGCGAGCGCCTGGTCGATCGTGAGCTCGAAGCGCGAGTCGCTCTCCCGGATCCGCTTCACGAGCTCCTCCCCGCTCGTGCCTCCCTTCGCGAGGGCGACGACGGCGGACTTGGTCAGGCGCGGCCGGTCGAGCGCCGCGACGACCGTCTCGGTCGCGCCGGCCTTCCTGAGGCGCTCGCGGTCCTCGCCGGAGAGCGCGACCCTCAGGCCGGACTCCTTGATCTGCTCGACCACGCGCTCCGCGGGGGTCTTCTTCCCGAGCAGGTCGAGCACTCCCTCGAGCGTGAGCTCGCCCTCGGCCGATGCGCGGCCGAGGGCCACCGCGATGAGCGCCCCCGCGACGACCGGACCTCTCCTCGTCACGAGCTCCTCCCCGGCGAGAGCCTAGCGGCCGGCCCGGTTGCGCGCGATCCACTCGCGGACCTCGCCCGCGGCCGGATGCTCGGGGGCGAGCTCGACGAAGCGCTCGAAGTCCTCGCACGCCCCCGCGAGCTCGCCGCGCCGCGCGCGGAGTCCGGCCCGCGAGTGGTGCGAGATCGCGTCCCCGGGCTCGAGCTCGAGCGCGCGGTCGAAGTCCTTCTCCGCGCCCTCGAGGTCGTTCAACTGCATGCGGCAGTACGCGCGATTGCTCCACGAGGTCGCGCTCGAGGGCGCGAGCTCGAGGACCTTCTCGAAGTCGAGGAGCGCGGCCGCGTGGTCGCCGAGCTCGCGCTTCGCGACCGCGCGGTTGTTCCAGCCGTCCGTCTGCGTCGGCTCGAGCTCGATCGCCCGCGTCGCGTCCACGATCGCTCCACGCGGGTCGCGGTAGGAGATCTTGAGGACCGCGCGCGCGGCCCAGGCGCGCGCGCAGCTCGAGTCGACCTCGAGGGCCTGGTCGAACTTCTCCTTCGCCTCGGGGAGCTTCTGCGCGAAGTAGAGGGTCCGCCCCTCCTCCACGAGCGCGTTCGCCTGCTCTCTCTGGGGGCTCGGACGCGGCGGCGTGGGAGCGGACGGCTTCGGAGGCGGAGGACTCGGTGGCCGAGGAGTCGTCGGAGGAGCGACGACGACGGCCGGCGCCGATGGCTTCTTCCTCACGATGAGGACGACGACGGGCGTCGCGACCGCGAGCGTCGCTGCGAAGGAGACGAGCGCGAAGATGACGTTGCGCCCGCTCCGCGACGGAGCGATCTCCGCGAGCGCGCGCGCGAGCTCGATCCCGTCCGGGAAGCGGGTCGCGGGGTCGGGCGCGACGGCGCGCGTGATCGCGGCGTCGATCGCGGGCGGCACGTCCTTCCTGAATCTCGAGAGCTTCTCGACCTTGCCGCTCGCGACGCGCGCGAGGGTCTCGACGGGCGTGTCGCCCGGAAAGGCGCGCTGGCCCGCGAGGCACTCGAAGAGGATCGCTCCGAGCGCGAAGACGTCGGTGCCGGGGCCGACGTGCCGGTTGTCGAACTGCTCGGGCGCCATGTAGCCCACGGTCCCGCGCCAGCTCCCGTGAGTGATCGACGCGCTCTGGCTCGCTCCCGGCGCGGAGCGGTCGTAGTGCTTCGCGATCCCGAGGTCGGCCACGAGCGGCCGTCCGTCCGCGTCGAAGAGGATGTTCTCGGGCTTCAAGTCCCGGTGGACGATCCCGAGCGCGTGCGCGCGTCCGACCGCGAGGGCGACCGCGCGCACGATCGCGAGGGCCTGATCCACGCGGAGAGGCCCGCGCTTGATCCGGGCGCGGAGCGTCTCCCCGGGCACGAACGGCATGACGACGTAGAACGTGCCGCGGTCCTGGCCCGCGTCGAGGAGCGGCACGAAGCCCGCCTCCGCGCCGAGCGTGGCGAGGAGGCGGCGCTCCCTGTCGAAGCGGGCGAGCTGCTCGGGCGTCGTCCGCTTGAGGACCTTGACGGCGACGGGCTCTCCGGAAGAAGCACGGGACCGATAGACGGTCCCGTCGCCTCCTTCGCCGATCGTGCCCTCGGTCTCGTAGGGCCCGATCCTCAATCGAGCGCTCGGTTCAGCTGACGCGCTCGATGATCGTCGCCGTGCCCTGGCCGAAGCCGATGCACATGGTGACGAGGCCGTAGCGGAGCTTCTGGCGCTCGAGCTCGTTCACGATCGTCGTGATGAGCCGCGCGCCCGTCGCGCCGAGCGGGTGCCCGAGGGCGACGGCGCCGCCGTTCACGTTCACCTTGCGCGGATCGACGCCGAGCTCGTTCTGCCAGGCGAGGACGACCGACGCGAAGGCCTCGTTGATCTCGAAGAGGTCGATCTCCGAGAGCTTGAGCTTCGCCTTCTCGAGCACCTTCTTCGTCGCCGGGATCGGGCCCGTGAGCATGATCGTCGGATCGACGCCCGACTGAGCGTGCGCCACGAAGCGCGCGCGCGGCTTCAAGCCGAGCTGCTTCGCCTTCTCCTTCGTGCCGATCAGGACCGCGGACGCGCCGTCCGTGATCTGCGACGAGGAGCCCGCCGTGATGACGCCGTCCGGCTTGAAGACGGGCTTGAGCGTCTTCATCTTGTCGATGTTCGCGTCGGCGCGCGGCGTCTCGTCCTGGTCGATCGTCTTGATCACCTTGCCGGTCTTGTCCGTGATCTCGACCGGGATGATCTCGTTCTTGAAGCGGCCCTCCTTCATGGCGTGGACGGCCTTCCGGTGCGACTCGAAGGAGAACTGGTCGATCTGCTCGCGCGTGAGCTTCCACTTCTCCGCGACGAGCTCGGCCGAGAGGCCCTGCGAGATGATCTCGTAGCGCTCGAGGAGGTTCGGGTTGAACGAGCCCACGTCCGAGCCCATGGGCGTGCGGCTCATGCTCTCCTGGCCGCAGCCGACGGTGAGGTCGGCCTGGCCGCCCATGACCTCGAGGGCCGCGAAGTAGGTCGCCTGCTGGCCCGAGCCGCAGAGGCGGTTGACCGACACGCCGGGCACTTCCTGCGGCCAGCCCGCGGCGAGGACCGCCTGGCGGATGATGTTGACGCCCTGCTCGCCCGTCTGCGTGACGCAGCCGCCGACCACGTCCTCGATCTGGAGCGGGTCGAGCTTGTTCCGCTTCTCGAGGGCCTTCAAGCACTCCGCGAGGAGCTGGTCGCCGCGGACGTCGGCGAACGCGCCGCCGTTCTTGCCCATCGGGGTCCGCACGCAATCGAGAATGAACGCATCCGCCATGACCGAATCTCCTTCGTGAAGTGGAGGCCTAGTGTATCGCTCCGCCCGCCCTGAGCGTGCGGAGAGTGTTCTCGTCGAGCCCGAGGAGCTCCCGCAGCACCTCGTCGGTGTGTGACCCCGGCTTCGCCGGCGCGTCCGTGGAGGGGCAGGCCGGCGTCGCCTCGAGCGTGACCGGGGGCGCGAGACGCACCGCCTTGCCGCTCGCGTCCTTCATGACGAGCCCGAGCGCCTCGGTCTGAGGGTCGCTCGCCGCCTCGTCCCACGAGAGCGCGCCCGAGAGGCAGCACTCGCTGCCTTCGAGGATGCGCCACTCGACGAGCGGACGCGTCGCGAAGAACGCGTCGAGCTCGGGGATCAGGTTCGCGTCCATCTGACGGCGGAGCCAGTCGGGGCGGTCGACGACCTCGCAGAAGCTCTCCCAGAACTTCGGCTCGAGCGCCGCGAGCGCGACGTGGCGGTCGTCCTTCGTCTTGTAGACGCGGTAGCAGGGCACCGTGCCCGCGAGCGTGAGGGCCGCGCTCGGTGTCTCGCCGCGCGCGGCGGGCACGAGCTGGAAGGGCTGGAGCGTCACGGCCGTCCGGAACATCGACGTCTCGACGCGCTGTCCCTTGCCGGTCTTCCCCCGCGCGAGGAGCGCGAGGAGCACGCCCGAGAACGCCGCGAGGGCCGAGCCCATGTCGCCGACCTGGATCTGCGGGACCGTCGAGCCGACCGCGCCCGCGAAGCACTGGTAGTTCAGGTCGTGGCCGGCGCGGTCGCGGTAAGGCCCCTCGGGGCCGAAGCCCGAGAGCGAGCACCAGACGAGCTTCGGGTATCTCCTCGCGTCGTAGCCCGCGCCGAGGCGCTCGAGGACGCCCGGACGGAAGCCGTCGAGAAGGACGTCCGCCTTCTCCATGAGCCGGAGGAGGAGGTCGCGCCCCTCGGGCTTCTTCATGTCGATCGAGACGCTCCGCTTCCCCGCGTTGAGCGAGCGGAAGCCGACGGCGATCTCGTGCTCGTCAAAGGGCGGGATGAAGCGGACGGGGTCGCCCGTCTTGTCCTCGACCTTCACGACGGTCGCGCCGTAGTCGGAGAAGAGCTGCCCGCAGAACGGCCCCGGGAGGTGCCGCGTCAGGTCGAGGACGAGCGTCCCTTCGAGCGGGCCCCGGGTCATGCGGCCCTCCTGAAGACCCACTGCCCGGACTCGTCCTCGTGCGAGACGCGCTTCTCGCGCTCGAGGAGGTCGAGGTGCCCGTGGACCTCGCGGCACGCGAGACCGATGTCGCCCGACTTGAGCGTCGGCCACACCTTCTGCGCCACGGAGAGGACCGTGTAGCTCGCCCCGTCCTCCATGAAGCCGAGGATCTCGCCGAGCCGCCCGTGGTGGTGCTCCATGATCGAGTCGATCCGTGCGTGGAGTCCCGTGAAGGGAGCCCCGTGTCCGGGACACACGAGGATGTCCCGGGGCAAGGAGCGGAGCCGGTCGAGCGAGGTGATGTAATCGGCGAGGCCGTTCACCTGCCCGCGATAAGCGGGCGTGTAGATGTTCGGGTTCGGCGTCACGCGCTCGAGCACGTGATCCGCGGAGTAGAGGATGTTCCGAGCGCGATCGTGGAGGACGATCTGCCCCTCGCTGTGGCCCGGCACGTGGATCGCTCGGAGCGAGGTGCCGGTGATCGGGAGGTCCGCTTCGTCGCCCTGGAGTGCGTGGAGGCGGCTCTCGGGCGTCACGCCGCCGAGCTCGCCGAACTTCTTCAAGTGCCGCATGAGCTTCGCGACGAGCTCCGCGGGCACGCCCCAGCCGACCGCGAGCGCGCGGTAGCCCTCCATCTTGCGCTCGATGGACCCCGGGATGTCCGCGGTCATCTCGAGCTCGTCCGCGTGGCAGTAGCCGCGCGCTCCGTGAGAGGTGATCTCGGCGAGGAGCCCCGAGTGGTCGATGTGGTGGTGCGTGACGATCACCGAGCCCACGTCGCGCGGATCGATCTCGAGCGCGCGGAGCGCGGCGTAGAGGCGCTCGCGCGCCTCGTCCGTCCGCGGCCCCGTGTCGATGAGCACGGGCCGATCGGCCCGGATCACCCATACGTTCACGGGCACGGAGAAGAAGGTTATCGGGATCTCGACCCGGCTCAGCCCCTCCGCGACGGTCTCGACGCCCGCGCTCCCAGAAGATCTCTCCACTACCGCCCCTTGAACGCCGGCGTGCGCTTCTCGAAGAAGGCCTGCATGCCCTCGGCCGCGTCCTCGGTCTGGACGACGCGGGCGAGGCCCGAGCGCTCGAGCGAGAGCCCCATCTGCTGCCCGAAGCGGACCCCGCCGAACAGCGCCTCGATCGCCGCGGCGACCGCGAGCGGCGGCCGCTTCTCGATCTCGCGGGCGAGCGCGAGCGCGTCCTCGAGTGCGCCTCCGGGCTTCGAGACGCGCGTTGCGAGGCCGATCCTCACCGCCTCCTCGCCGCTGATCCGCTTCCCGAAGACGATCATGTCGAGCGCGCGCCCGAGGCCCACGAGCCGCGGCAAACGCTGCGTACCTCCGCCCGCGGGGAAGATCCCGACGTTCGTCTCCGTGAGGCCGATCTCGGCCTTCGGGTCCATGATCCTGAAGTGGCAGGCGATCGCGAGCTCGCAGCCGCCGCCGAACGCGAAGCCGTTCAGCGCGGCGATCGTCGGCTTCCCGCCCTCGATCTGGTCGAGCATCTGGTGGAAGCGCTCGAGGCCGGCCTGGATCGTCTCCTCGAGCGGAGCGTCCGGCTTCACGTCGTTCCGGAACCCCGACGCGAGGTCGGCCCCCGCCGAGAAGGCCTTGTCGCCTCCTCCGGTGACGACGATCGCCCGGACGGACTCGTCCTTCTGGGCCTCGGCGGCGGCCTGGCCGAGCTCGTCCATGGTCTGCGACCGGAGCGCGTTCAGCTTCTTCGGGCGATCGAGCGTGATGACCACCGTCGAGCCGTCGCGGGAGACCTTGATGTCTTCGTAGCCCACGGATGCCGCCTCGCGGCAGAAAGCTTAGCACACGAACTGTTAGAGGTCGAAGGACTCCGTCCCCTTCCCGCGCCGTTGCGTCCCAAACGACGAGAACCTGAAAGCAATCTGCCCCGGAGACTTCGGTGAACAGGCCACTTACGCATGGCCCACCATGTTCTCTTGCATAGGGATCGGGATATCCCTCTCGCTATGCGGAGATGGCCATGCACGTCGCGATCACGGGAGCTTCGTCGGGGATCGGTGAGGCCATCGCCCGGGAGTTCGCGAAGGCGGGCGCCAAGTTGACGCTCGTCGCCCGGCGGCGGGACCTCCTCGACAAGATCGCGAAGGAGACGGGCGCTCCGTGCCACGTCATCACGAAGGACCTGTCCGACCACGAGAACGCCGCCGACTGGCTCGCGGAGTCGCAGGCCGCTCTCGGTCCGATCGACGTCCTCGTGAACAACGCGGGGATCGAGCTCATCTCCCGCAGCGAGGAGCTCGACGTCGCCGAGGGCGACAAGCTCCTCCGGCTGAACCTCCTCGCGCCGCTCCGGATCACGCGAGCGCTCCTCCCGGCGAGGGTCGCGCGGCGGAGCGGCACGATCGTGGGCGGAGCCTCGGGCGCCGGGCTCGGGGCGACGAACGGCTACACCTGGTACGGCGCCAGCAAGGCCGGCCTCGCCATGGCCTCCGAGACTCTCCGCGCCGAGGTCGCGCCGCACGGAGTGCACGTCGTCACCGTCTACCCGGGGCCGGTCCACTCGGACATGGCGAACCGCGCGGTGGACGCGCTCGAGCCGAGCGCCTCGACGAACCTCGCGCCGTGGGGCCGCTCGGACGAGCTCGCGCGCCTCGTGCGCAAGGCCGTCGAGAAGAAGAAGGCCCGCGTCATCTACCCGCGCTTCTACACGATCACGCGCTGGTTCCCAGGGCTCGCGCGCTTCATCGCGGACCGCGCCGCGCCGCGGCCCAAGGCGAAAAGTCCGGCGCAAGTAGAAGCCGCCCGCTAGATTCTCACCCGTGCTCGAAGCGCGGGGGCTCTGGCGGTACTTCGGCGCGTTCGCGGCGGTGCAGGGGCTCGACATGTCGATCGAGCGCGGCTCCGCGTACGGCTTCATCGGCCCGAACGGCGCCGGGAAGTCCACGACGCTCAGGATCCTCGCCACGCTCGACCGCCCGACCGCGGGCACGCTCAAGATCGACGGCTTCGACACCAGCAAGGGCCTCGGCGCCGTGAGGCCGCTCATAGGCTTCATGCCGGACCCGTTCGAGCTCTACGAGGACCTCACGGTCGAGGAGCACCTCGAGTTCTTCGCGCACGCCTACGAGGTCCCGTACCGGAAGAGGAGGGAGCGCGTCCAGGCCGCCTTCACGCTCGCGCGCGTGAGCGAGTACCGCGAGACGAAGTGCGGCGACCTCTCGAAGGGCTGGAAGCAGCGAGTGCTCCTCGCGCAGACGCTCGTCCACGACCCGAAGCTGCTCCTCCTCGACGAGCCGGCCTCCGGTCTCGACCCCGCCGCGCGCATCGAGTTCAGGCTCGTCGTCCGGGAGCTCCGCGAGCTCGGGAAGACCGTCATCGTCTCCTCGCACATCCTCACGGAGCTCGCCGACTTCTGCGACTCGGTCGGGATCATCGAGCGCGGGCGCATGCTCGTCTCGGGGAAGATCGACGACATCCTCGCGCGGCTCGACCCGACGACGCGCATCGAGATCGAGGTCGCGGGTCCGACCGAGCCCGCGGTCGAGCTCCTCTCGAAGATGAAGGAGATCGTCCAGGTCTCGAAGGGCGAGCAGGCGAACACGATCGTCGCGCGCGCGAAGCTCGGCGAGGATGCGGTCACGGCGCGCGCCGACCTCCTCGCCGCGCTCGTCGCCTACGGCGTGCGGGTCGCGTCGCTCACGGCGCGGCGCGAGAACCTCGAGGACCTCTTCCTCCGCGTCGCCTCCGAGCAAGCGACGGGAGCGAACGCGCGGCGCGAGCTCCTCTCCGTCTTGAACACCAGGGCGACCGGAGGGAGCACCGCGGTGCCCAGGAGGGGCGCGTGAGCGATCTCCTCACGAGACGCGTCGGCACGGGCTCGTTCCTCGACCTCCACGAGAACCCGATCATCGCGTGGGCGATCCGCCGCGCGAAGCGCGACCCGCGCACGCTCGGCGTCGTGATCCTCTACTTCCTGTTCGTGCACGGCGCGACCGGGATCATGCTCACGCTCATGGCGGCGCCGGGCTTCCGCATGAAGTTCGACGAGTTCGCCATGATGACCCACATCCTCACGTGGTCGGCGAACGCCTTCCTGTTCATGCTCTGGGTGCCGACGCGCTACGCGCAGCAGATCGGCACCGAGCGCGAGAAGCGGACGCTCGACTTCCTGCGCATGACGAGGGTCCCGAGCCGGAAGATCTGCTTCGGCACGTTCGCGGCCGCTTACCTCGTGCCCTTCCTCGTCGCGCTCACGTCGCTCCCCGAGGTCTTCATCGGCTGCTTCTCGCGGCACTGCGACTACCTGCCGGGGGTGCTCCAGGCGTACATCGGGCTCTTCTCGGCGTCGCTCATCGCGGTCTCGCTCTCGGGGCTCATCGCCTTCCTCCCGAAGAAGGGGATCCAGGCCGCGAGCGCGGCGTTCCTCGCCGTGATCCTCCTCGCGATCGCGGGCGGCATGTTCGCGGTGCCCTACTTCGAGCCGCTCGGCTGCCTCGCGCCCTGGGGCGGTCTCATGGCGGGGATCGCGCACAACGACCGCGAGTCGTTCCACGTGACGCTGTTCAACACGAACGTCCCGGGCGTCCTCCTCCAGCTCCCGGTCGCGCTCGCGCTCGCGTTCATCTTCCTCGACGCGACGACGCGGAAGATCGAGGAGGAGGGCTCCGGCCTCCTCGGCCTCAAGGACGCCGGGCGTCTCGCCGTGCTCGTCGCCGTCGTGAGCGCGCTCACGCTCTCGGACCACCCGGGCTCGCGGCCCTACGGCTACGTGGGCGACGGAGACTACGGACCGCTCCTCGCGGGGCGCTTCGTGATCCTGTTCATCACGATGCTGCCGCTCGCCGCGGACAGCGCCATCCACCGGGAGGAGGTCGTGCGCGGCCTGGCGCGCGCGCCCGAGCCGCCGCACCCGGACGAGGTCCTCTCACCCTGGTTTCCGGGCGGAGTCATCCTCTCGATCGTGGGCGGCGCGACGCTCCTCCACGTCTTCATGCTGCCGAACGACCCGGAGCGCGTCGCCGCCGTCCTCACGGGCGCGGTCGTCGCGAGCGCGCTCATCCTCGTGCACCTCGTCTTCCAGGCGACGCGGCTCCACTTCTCGCTGCAGACGCGGAACATCATGGGCGTCGGCGCCCTCGGCGCGCTCTGGTTCCTGCCGCTCCTCGGCTCGTGGGGGAGCGGCGTCATCGACCTGCCGCGCGCGGTCGCCTCGGTGCCGAGCTTGTTCTGTCCCTTCGTCGCGATCACGAAGGCGGCGCTGGGCGACCCGAACGGCCTCTCCGCGACGGGCGACCTCGGGCCCACGGCGGCCGCGCTCATCGCGCTCCTCCTCAACGTCCTCCTCGCGAGCGGAGCCGTCGGGCTCCTCCGCGAGCTGACGGGGAGGTTGAAGGAGTTCGCCGCGACGCTCACCGTCCTCCCGGCCGACGTCTTCGCGCCGGCGGGGAAGGTCGAGAAGAAGTGCCCGCAGGGCCACCTCTACGCGGCCATGTGGGACGCGTGCCCTCACTGTCCTCAGGCCACCGAGAAGCCATCACGGATCTAACGGCAGATCTGTTTGAGGCGAACGACGTTCGCGTAGAGCTGCTCGAACTCGTAGTTCCTGCCCGGCTCGGGGTCGGAGAGGGTGCCGCGGAAGCTGTCGATCGTGGCGATCGCCTCGTCGCAGAGAGCGATCGCCATGGGTGGATCGGTGCGCTCGAGCTTCTGCGCTCTTTGATAGAGCTCGCGCGCTCTCCCGACCGGGTCGTCGATCCTGACGCTGATCCTCGGAGGATCGGGGAGAGTGGCCAGCTTCCACATCCCGACGCCGAAGAGGAGCCCGGCTGCGGGGACGCAGGTCACGAGGACGCGGCGGAGGTCGCTCATAGAGTGAGCGACACCCCGCGAGGACGAGAAGAGTTCCCGGTTACTTGAGGAGCCCGTCCGGGTCGTTGTCCCCGCTGGCCGCTTCGTCGGCCTGCTCCTTCTTGACGATGTCGCGGATCGACTCCATGCCGCCGTCGCGCTCGGCGAGAGCCTTGCGACACATGATCTTGAGCGACCCGATCTGCGTGCTGAGCTCGTCGAACTTGTAGCCCGTCGAGGTCGCCTTCTTCACGTCGCCGGACTTCTGACCTTCCTTGAGCTGCGTGTTCTTGTCCGTCGACTTCTCGAGGGCGGCGAGCTGGTTCCGGACGTCCTGGATCATCCGCTGCCCCTCGCTCAGGTTGCGGTAGGCCTCGGAGAGCTTGGGGACTCCCGCAGCGCCTTCCTTGCCCGCGCCGTCCTGGTAGGCAGCCTTCGCGACGTTGTACTTCTTCTGAGCCTCGTCGATCTTCGAGTCGAAGTTGATCGTGACGGGCCCCTTCGGCTTCTCCTCGGGGAGCATCGCGAGGTACACGCCGAAGGCGAGGATGAGGAGGATCACGCCGGGCACGAAGTAGAGGAAGATCTTCGCGTTGTCGGGGCCCTTCTTCGGCGGACCGCCGCTCGAGCGCGCGGAGTCGCCGCGGCCGGCGCGAGCGGACTTCTTCGGACGCGGAGCCTCCTCCTCTTCCGAGTCCTCCTCGGGAGGAGGGGCCTTGCGGGCCGAGGTCGTCTTCTTGATCGGCTTCTGGATGCCGCTCTGCTTCTTCTTCGGGGCCTCGTCCTCGTCGCGTGACGGCCGACGAGCGGATCCGGTCTTCTTGTCAGCCATCGACGCTCCCTCGCAGAGTCCCCGAACGTCCAACATTTTGCTCAAACGACCACCCCGCGCCAATCACAAAAACGTAAAGTCTGGCCCGGAACGACTTACCGTGCCTCGAGGCGCTCGATGGCCGCGACCACGCGCCGACGCACCTCGGGGTCTCCCCCACCCTCGCCGACGAGGTCCAAGAAGCGGCGGTAAGCGCGGAGGGCATCCTGGGTTCGGCCGAGCTGCTCGTAGACCGCGCCCAGGTTCACGGGGATCGAGGGGTGTCCGACGGCGAGGCGTTCCGCCTCCTCGAGCTTGGCGGCGGCGTCGCGGAAGCGCTTGAGCTCGACGAGGATGTCGGCGATCGCGAGGTAGACCCGCGCGGAGCCCGACGTGATCGGCCCCCGGGAGAGGCCGCGCTCGTACGCATCGATCGCGGCCTCGCGCTCGCCGAGGTCGTGGAGCGCGTCGCCGAGAGCGTAGAGCGCGCGGTTCGCGCTCGGATCGAGGCGGCCCGCGGCCTCGAAGTCGTCGATCGCCCCGCGGAGGTCGCCGAGCGCGCGCCGCGCGCGGCCGAGCTCGAGCCGGAGGACGGCGTCGCCGGGCTCGCGCTTCACGGCGAGCTCGAGCATGTAGACGGCGTCCGTGCGCTGCTGGCGGAACTGCGCCCGGTGCTCGGGGCTCACGGTCAGGTTGCGGGCGCGGCAATAGGCGACCTGCTCGGCCTCCTTCTTCGCCGCGTCCTCGAGGAGCGCGCGCGCGTCGCGGAGGAGCCGCTTCGCGTCCTTCTGGTCCACGGGCGGCGTGGGCGTCGTCTTGACCTCGGGCTTCATCTCCGCGGCCTCGAGCACGAGCTTCTTCGCGATCACGACGCGCTCGTCCGCGTCCTCGAAGCCCCGGGCGGCCTCGAAGTGCTCGCGCGCGGCCTTGAACTCGTACTTCACGAGCGCGATCCGGCCGAGGAGGTAGCGCGCGGGCGCGTCCTTCTTCGCGTCGCCCGTGAGCCCCTCGTCGAGGAGCTTCCTCGCCGCGTCCGGCTCGCGCCGCTTGAAGTGGCGCGTCGCGAGCGAGAGCCGCGGGGAGAGAGCCTTCGGCGCGAGCTCGAGCGCGCGCTTCCAGCAAGCGACCGCGCCCGCGTCGTCGCCCGCGCGGAAGCGCGCGTCGCCCTCGGCGCGGTCGATCTCGAACGCGGGCTGCGCGCCGAGCTCGCGAGCGGCCGCGAGGAGGAGGAGCGCGCGCTTCGTCTCCCCGAGCCGCGACTGCGAGTCCGCGATCGCGACGAGCGCGTCCTTCTCGCCGAGCTTCTGCGCGAGGAGCGCGGCGTCCGAGCCCGCGGGGAGGAGGTCCGCCGTGCTCCGCGCGCGACGGAGGCCCTCGGGCCCGGCGGCGTACGTGCCGAGGATGTCCGCCTCGGGGAGGCGCACGATCGAGAGCGAGCGCCCGAGCCCAGACGCGAGCGCCCTGCTGGTGTCGATCGAGGCGACGCCGCCCACGAGGATCGCGGTCCCGCGGGCGAGCGGCGCGCGGAAGACGAGCGTCTGCTCCTTGAAGATCCGCGCGAACTCGGAGACCTCCTCGTGGAAGCGCGGCCCGTCCCGCACGATCCTCACGAGCGCGGCGCCCTTCGCGAGCCGCTCCCTGGCGAGGCGGAGCGTGCTCGTCGGAGCGAGGAGGCCCTCGAGGTCCACGATCGCGTCGAGGTCACTCCTCGATCGCCTGAAGAAGCTCCGCGCGTCCTCGGCGACGACGGTCGTGAAGGCCTCCTTCCACGCGCCGTGGAACAGGTCGCCCGGGTCGTCCTTGAGCGCGCGGATCGCGGGGTCCGGCTCGACGAGGAACACGTCGGTGATCCCGCTCGACCGGCTCAGCGTCGCGGCGGCGATCCCGTCACCCATGCCGAGGCAGGCAACGTGGCCGCCGCTCTTCCCGAGGAGCTGCGCGAGCACCGACGCGACGACGGGCGTGATCACGTCGGCCTGCGCGGCGCCCTTCCCGATCGCGACCGAGCCGAGGAGGACTCCGTCGCGCCGGAGCTCGCGGACGTTCCCCGCGCGCGAATCGACGAC
>CAZYLP010000137.1:0-13665 GCA_964648345.1 uncultured Planctomycetota bacterium | reverse complement strand
TGGCGACGAGGTCGTTGAAGCTCGCGATGAGGGTCCCGAACTCGTCCTTCCTGTCGCCGAGCTTGACGCGCGCCTCGAGGTCGCCCGCGCGGACCTTCTCGATGCCGCGCGAGAGCTCGACGATCGGCGCGAGGATCCGGAACTTGAGCGCCTTGTAGAGGACGAACCAGACCGTGATCGCGCCCGCGCCGATCCCCGCGAGGAGCGCGAGGAACGTCTCCCAGAAGAACCAGCGCGCGCGCGCGAGAGAGAGCGTGAACCAGAGCGTGCCGCGCGGCTCGCCGTCCTTCCTGAGCGGCGCGGCGAAGGCCATGAGCGCCTCGCCGTTCTTGCCCCACTTGTTGGGCATCTCGTGGAGCACGTCGTGCTCGGTCTCGACGCGCGCTCGCTGGACGAGCGGGTCGTGGAGGAGGTCCTTCTTCTCGACCTCGCCCGCCGTCTTCACGACCTTCCCGTGCACGTCGATGATCGCGAGCCCCTCGAGGTCGAGCGGCGCCGAGCCGACCGCATCGCGCGCGCGCTCGAGGCCGGCGACGACCGCGTCGAGGCGCTCCTTCGAGTGCGGGTCGTCGGGCCGCTCGAGCGAGTCCGCGAGCGCCGGCCCGAGGACGCGGGCCATGGTGAGGCCCTTCTCCGTGATCGCGGTACGCCGGTAGAAGCTCTCGAGGAGGACGCCCGAGGGGATCGCGACGCCCGCGAGCACGACGCCCGCCGCGACGCCGATGAGCACGTTCAGCTCGTGCTTGAGCATCTAGGAGTGGACCGGGACCTGCGCCGCCGGAGCGGTCTCCGGACTCTTCGCCGGCGGCGGCTCCTCGTCGCCCTCGCCCATGATCACGTGGCGCCAGATGTACGTGGAGAGCGGGATCGCGACGACGAGCCCCCAGACGCCGACCGTGTGCTCGGCGATGACGAGGATCACGAGGACCGCGAGCGGGTTCATCTTCATGTGGTGGCCGTAGATCCTCGGGTTGAGGATGTACGCCTCGACGATGTGCGCGACGGTGACCATGACGATCACGGCGAGGAACTTGCCCACGCTCCCGCCCTCCATGAGGAGGCCGGTGAGGGCGATCGGGGCCGTCGAGATGAAGACGCCGGCGACCGGGATGAACGAGCACACGAAGACGATCACGGAGAGGAGGAACGACCCCGGGATCCCGATCAGGCGCATGCCCGCGAAGGTGATGAGCGTGTTGCACGCGGCGATCGCCGTCTGCGCCTCGAAGGCGCGGCCGAGGAGGCGGCCGAACTGCTTCAAGGAGGGCGCGACCTCGAGGTAGACGTCCGAGAAGCGCGAGGTCTCGAGGCTGCGGATCCCCTTCTTGAAGTCGGGGAGGCCCCACACGAGCATGAGCGAGAAGATGATCGTCAGGAAGACGTAGACGATCCCCTTCCAGACCGCGGCGCCGATCGCGCCGAGCTTGGCGAGCGACTCCTTCTGCTTCTCGTGGGGGATCTTCTCGATGATCGCCGCCGAGAGGCTGTGCGAGCCGGAGAGCGCGACGCCCGTCTTCTCGTCGTGGAGCGAGACCCCGAACTGGTCGTTGAGGGAGTCGTAGGTCTGATCGCCGAGGCCCTCGCGGAGCTTCTTGTCGATGAACTCGTTCCAGTTCCGGTGCCGCTTCATCTCCGTGGTCACGTCCTTGAGCTCGGAGGTGACCTGCGGGACCGTGACGCGCACGAAGCCGACGACGCCCGCGACGACGAGCGAGAAGAACATGACGACGGGCACCCAGCGCGCGGAGAAGCGGTGCTCGATCTTCCCGACGACGCTCGAGGCGATGTACGAGAGGACGAACGTCATGAAGATGAGCGGGAAGAAGTCGGCGAGGAGGATGAGGAGCGCGAAGAGGCCCGCCCAGATCGCGAGCTTCTTGAGCGGCAGCTTGAGGAGCGTGCGGAGGAGCGGCGAGCGCGCGACGTCCACGGCGGGGTCGGCCTCGGCGGCCGCGAAGCGCGGGTCCGCGCTCTGGATCTGCGAGGACGAATCGACGGGGTCCACCTAGACGCCTCCCGACCTCAGGAAACCGATGAAGAGAACGAACCCATAGAAGCACGCGATGCCGATTCCGAGAAGGCCCAGGACGGACTGGATCGGGAAGGTTCCGATGAACGGCTCGAGCTTCGAGTTCACGAGCATGTAGCAGCTGCCGACGATGATCGCGCCCATGACGACCGAGAGCGAGAGGCGGTTCGTCGCCTGCGCGTACTTCTTGACGCCGTCCTCGAGGCCGGCGATCTCGATGCCGAGCTTCGCCCGGCCGTCGCGGAGGTGGCGGAGGAGGAGCCTCAGGTCCTTGGGGGCGGTCTGCGCGAGGTACCAGAGCTCCTCCGCGACGCGCACGGCCTCGCGGGAGAAGAACTGCGGGTCCGCGAGCCGGCGCATGTAGATCCTGAGCACGTGGGGCCGGATCGCGTTCAGCGGGTCGAGCTCGGGGTAGATGTCGCGCGCGACGCCGTCGATGGTCGCGAGGGCCTTGCCCATGATGAGGAGGTCGGCGGGCAGGATGATGTCGTGCCGCGTGATGACGTCGAAGAGCTGCTGGATGAGGCGGCCCGTGTCGACCTTCGCGAGCTCGACCATCTCGTAGCGGTTGAGGAGGTCGTCGCAGTCGGTGCGGAGCGCGCGGACGTCCGTCGCCTCGCCGATCAGGCCGAGCTTGAAGAAGAGCCGGATCAGCTTGTCCGTGTTCTTCGTGAGGAGCGCGGTGAGGAAGACGAGGAGCTCGTCGATCCGCTCCTGGTCGAGGACGCCCATCATCCCGTAATCGATCATGCAGACTCGATTGCCCTCGAGGAGGAAGATGTTCCCGGGGTGCGGGTCCGCGTGGAAGAACCCGTGGATGAAGACGCTCTCGATGACGATCCGGATCCCGTTCTTCGCGATCGTCTCGCGGTCCAGCGAGGCGCGCTCCTTGATCGCCTTCGAGTCGACCTTGATCCCCTCGATGAACTCCTCGCAGAGGATCTTCGAGTTGGTGAACTCGTCGTAGACCTTCGGGACGTAGACCGCGGGGTCCGCGCGGAAGTTCCGCGCGTACCGCTTCATGTTGTAGGCCTCGCGCTCGAAGTCGATCTCCTTCGAGATCGACTTCTTGAACTCGCGCACGGCGGCGGTCGGCGAGTAGCGGCGCGTCTCGGGGAGGCGCTCCTCCATGACCTCGGCGAGCCACGCGATGATGTCGAGGTCGGTCGCGATCGTCTTCTCGAGGTTGGGGCGCTGGATCTTGAGGACGACCTTCTTGCCGTCCTTCAGCGTCGCGCGGTGGACCTGCGCGATCGACGCGGCGGCGAGCGGCTTCTCGTCGAAGTCCGAGAAGATGTCGTCGAGCTTGCGCCCGAGCTCGGTCTCGACGTGCTGCTTGATCCCCGTCGTGTCGAACGGAGTGACCTTGTCCTGGAGCTTCCGCAGCTCGACGACGAGGCTCATGGGGATGAGGTCGGGGCGCGTCGCCATGATCTGCCCGAACTTCACGAAGGTCGGGCCGAGCTCCTCGAGCGCGAGGCGGAGGCGCTCCTCGGTCTTGAGGCCGGCGAACTCGGGCGGCATGTCGGAGAAGACCTTGGCCCTGAGGTCGTGGAGGAGGGAATCGAGCCCCATCCGGTTCACGACGTCGCCGAACCCGAACTTGATGAGCACGCTCGCGATCTGCGGGACGCGCTTGATGCTCCGGAAAGCCTGGGGCAACTGAGCGAGGCGGACCAAGGACTTTCTCCGCGGACGATTAGATCAAACCCGCGGGCCCCCTGTGCGAACCTGCTCGGCCGTGACCCGGGTCCCGTCGGCCCGTCCATTGCTCCCCGGGGCGGTGGAGGGAGAGGCCATGCGACGGAAGCTGCTCTCGTTCGGAGTCGCCCTGCTCGTCGGCGTCGGCGTCACGGTCGGCGTCGGAGCCCTCCTCGGCCTCGCGCCCCTGGTCGCGCTCGGCGGCGGGATCATCGCGGGCGGCGGCCTCGCGGCCTTCGCGGCGAGCGCGATCGGCGCGGCCGCGGCCGGCGTCGCGACCTCGCTCCTCGACTCGTGGTTCCGCGGCGAGAAGCCGCGTCCCGCGAGCCTCGCCGTCGCGGCCGTGGTCTCCGTCGTCGCGGGCGCGGCCACGCTCGGGATCACGAGGGGGCTCGGCGCTCTCCTCGCCCCGCTCGCCACGAAGGTCACGAGCTCGCGCGTCGCGGGGTCGCTCGCCGCGAAGTTCGGCGACATCGGCCTCGCGAGGGGGCAGAAGCTCCGCGTCTTCCCCGACGAGGAGAAGATGATGGCGGCCGTCATGGACCGCCAGCGGCTCGGCTCGATCTACCAGAACACCGGCGACTACGTCATGAACTCGCGCATCACCGCGCCGGGCGAGGTGACCTTCCAGGTGCGGCCGTCGTTCCCGCTCCTCCTCGCGGGCTACGACGACCTGTTCCACGAGGTGCTGCGCACGCAGGCCCGTCAGGACGGCCTCATCGGCGCCGCCGTCGAGGCGGAGGTCACCGAGACGGTGAGGGCCGCCTCGCGGACCTCGGGGATCATGGGCGCGCTCGGCGCCGCGACGGTCAACGCTCGCGACTGAACACGATCGTCGAGTGGAAGACGCCGACACGCATCGATCAGGGCGCCGCGGCGCGGAGCTTCTCGAGCGAGCGCGGGACGAGCTCGTGCGCCGCGTGCGAGTGGCGCGAGAGCTCGACCGACACGAGGCCCGTGAACTCGACGGCGACGAGAGCGGCGAGCACGGCGCGGAGGTCGAGCTCTCCCTCTCCGAACGGCCGGTGGTCGTGGACGCCGCGCGGGCAGTCCGCGAGATGGACCACGACGAGCTCGGAGGAGAGCTGACGGATCGCATCCGCCGCCTGGGGCTCCGAGCGGTCCTCGACGCCGAGGTGCGTGACATCGAGCGCGAGCCCGACGGGCACCGCCTCGCGCACCGCCCGCCATGCGGCCAGCGTCGCCGGCTCGTGGCCCGGCTCGGGCTCGAGCGCGAGCGCGACGTTCGCCTGCTGCGCGCGCTCCGTGAGGCGCTCGATCGCTTCCTGGAGGAAGAGGAGCGCGGTGCCCTGCGGCACGTCCGCGTCGCGCGGCCCCGACGCGAAGGTGACGCTCTTCGCGCCGATCTCTCCCGCGAGCTCGACGGAGCGGGCGAGGAGGTCGAGCCGCTTCGCGCGGCCGAGCGCGTCCTTCTCGATGAGAGTCGGCCGGTGCTTTCCGATCGGCGAGAGGAGGAAGCGCGCGCCCGTCTCGACGGCGCACTGCAGGTTCCGCGTCTCGAGCGCCCGCCGCACGCGCCGCGCGTCCTGCGGCGTCGCCGCGAGCGGGTCCAGGTGCATGTGGTCGAGCGTGATCGAGACGCCCGCGTAGCCCGCATCCGCGACGAGGTCGAGCGCGTCCTCGAGGCGGTGCGACTGGAGGCCGTTCGTGTTGTACGCGAAGCGCAGCTTCACTGGTCTCTCACTCGGAGACGTCCTCGTCGGGGAGGCCGCGCACGTCCACGACCCGCGTCCCGTAGACCCGGTCGCGAAGGCTGCGGCCCGTGCAGAACGCCAGCACCTGCTCCACGGCCACGTAAGCGCCGAGGCCCACCGTGCAGATGAGGAGCCGCTGGAAGCCGAGCTTCGCCTGGAGGTCGCTCCACGCGATCACGCACAGGAAGATGATCGAGGGGAAGCCCTTCTCGAGGAGCCAGCCCATGCCGACCGCGCGGTAGCTCGGGAGCCCGCCTGCCTTCGAGACGAGGCGCACCTGCGCGAGCCGCTCGCCGATCGTGCCGCCGCGCCGCGTGAGGAACTGGACCGCCATGCAGGAGCCGAAGATCCCGAAGATCGCCTGCGGGTAGGGCGAGTAGGGGAACGGGATCAGTCCGAGGATCGCGAGGATCGCCAGCGTGTAAGCGAGGTCGACCGCGTCGCCGAGGAGGCGTCGCAGAGGCGG
This sequence comes from uncultured Planctomycetota bacterium, assembly GCA_964648345.1. Taxonomy (GTDB): domain Bacteria; phylum Planctomycetota; class J058; order J058; family JACQDU01; genus CAZYLP01. The sequence continues at coordinate 7,754 of CAZYLP010000137.1, read as the reverse complement.
GGCCAGGGGAGCCGTCGCGCGGGCCTGCTTCACCGCCGCGTCCATGGGCTTCTCGACGGGGCAGTTGAGGCCGACCTCGAAGCCGCCGTCGGGCCGCTTCACGACCTGCACGATCGGCGGGCGCGCGGTGCCGCCCGGCGTGTGCGCGAGCGGCGCGGGCGCCGGCGCGAGGACCGTCACGGCCTCGCCGCTCCCCGAGGCGATCGCTTCGAGCTCGGCGACGAGGACGGCGTAGCTCGCGTACCGCTCCTCGCGGCGCTTCGAGAGCATGCGCCCGACGGTCCGCGAGAGCTGGTCCGGCACGCCCGGCGCGACGCTCGCGAGCGAGGGGGGCGGCTCCTGGATGTGCTTCATGCACACCTTCATGGCGCTGTTCCCGTCGAAGACGGGCCGCCCCGCCACGAGGTGGAAGAGCGTCGCGCCGAGCGAGTACATGTCCGAGCGCCAGTCGAGCGCGTCGCCCTGCGCCTGCTCCGGCGACATGTAGCGAGGTGTCCCGACGATCACCCCCGAAGCGGTGTTGACCGCGTCGCTCTGGAGCCGCTTCGCGAGCCCGAAGTCCGCGACCTTGACCGCCCCGTCCGCTCCGACGAGGAGGTTCTCGGGCTTCACGTCGCGGTGGATGACTCCGTGCGCGGCCGCCGCCTCGAGGCCGCGCGCCGCCTGCGCCGCGAAGCGAGCCGCCTCGCGCCACGGCACCGGCCCGTCGCGGAGGCGGTCGCCGAGGCTCCGTCCGCTCACGAGCTCCATGGCGAAGAAGAGCGTCCCCTCGTGCTCCCCGAACGCGTGCACCTGGACGAGGTTCGGATGCGTGATGCGCGCCGCCGCCTTGGCCTCCTCCTTGAAGCGCGCGACGAAGCTCTCGTCGGCGCCGAGCGCCTTCACGATCGTCTTCACGGCGACCTCGCGCTCGAGGTTCACGTCGAGCGCGCGGTAGACGTCGCCCATGCCGCCGCGGCCGATGTGCGACACGATCCGGTAAGTCCCGAGCACCGTGCCCGCCGCGAACGCGCTCGCCGGCCGCGGGGTCGCCGTGGGGGTGGGCTCGATGGCGGTCTCGCCGATCGGCACGGCGTCGCTCATGCGGCCGAGTCTAGCGGCGGACGAGCCGCACGTCGAACGCGCGCTCGAGCATGGAGCGCCCCGTCAGCACGCCGAACGCGAGCTCGACGAGCCCGGTGCTGATGAGCGCGTCTCCGAACGCCCAGACCTGGCCCGCCGATCCGAAGAGCGCGTCGAGGTCCGGCTTCCACCAGGGGAGGAGCGAGACGGTCCCGACGAACACGTTCGCCTGCCCGAGGAAGAAGTGCGCGACGCGCGCCGCGACCGGCGCCGGTCCGCCCGTCGCGTCCACGAGCTCGACCTCCGCGAGGCGCTGGCCCACCGAGCGTCCGAGGAAGAGCGCCACGACGAGCGCGAGCCCGAGCGCGAGGAGGTGCACGGCGCCCGGCTTGACCCCGGCGACCGCGAGCCCGGAGAACGCCACCGCGACCGGCCCGACGAAGAAGTCCGCGACCGCGGCGAGCACGCGCGCCTGGGCGCTCGCGGGCTCTCGTCGCGCCGGCGGCGGCGGGCTCGCCGGGTCGATCGTGGTGGGCGCGAGCGCGGCGTCCTCCGTGCGCGCCGACGCCTCGAGCGCCGCGCCGACCTCCCGCCACGTCGCGAACCTCTGCTCGGGCTTCTTCGCGAGGAGCCGCGCGACCGTCTCCGCGAGGAGCGGCGGCACGCCCTCGAGCCGGGGCGGCGGCTCGTTCAAGTGCTTCGTGCACACGATGACCGCGCTCGCCCCCTCGAAGACGGGCTTCCCCGAGATCAGGTGGAAGAGCGTCGCCCCGAGCGAGTACATGTCCGACCGGTGGTCCAGCGGCGCCGCCTGCGCCTGCTCGGGCGACATGTAGCGCGGCGTCCCGACGATGACCCCCGTCGCCGTCTGGCTCGCCTCGGCGTTCCGCTTGGCCAGGCCGAAGTCGGCGACCTTGACGACGCCCGTCTTCGTGAGGAGGAGGTTGTCCGGCTTGACATCCCGGTGGATGAGCCCCGCCTCGTGCGCCGCCTCGAGCCCGCGAGCCGCCTCGACGGCGTAGCGCGCCGCCTCGCGCCACGGGATCGTCCCTCTCCGCGCGAGCTCTCTCCCGAGGCTCGTGCCGTCGACGAGCTCCATGGCGAAGAAGCTGACCCCGCCGTGCTCCCCGCAGAAGTAGTTCTGGACGACGTTCGGATGGCTCATCCGAGCCGCCGCGCGAGCCTCGGCCTTGAATCGCGCCAGGAACTCCTCGTCGCTCGCGAGCTGCGGCGAGATCGTCTTGAGCGCCACGGACCTGTCGAGCGCCTCGTCGTGCGCCCGGTAGACGTCGCCCATCCCGCCGCGCCCGAGGTGCTCGACGATCCGGTACGCCCCGAGGACCGTGCCTGCTTCCAGCGCCCCGCTCAATCGCGCGGAGTCTAGCACGCGGCGAAGATCGAGACCGGCCGCACCTCCGCCGCCGGCTCGGTCTTCGCGACGATCGCCTTCCACGGCATCGGCTCCGCGAGCGCGAGCTCCGGAGCCACGGTGAGGAAGCTCTCCGCGGCCGTCCGCCAGCGGCGGTTCATCCGGAACGACAGCTCGTCGAGGTAGCCGCGGAGGTGCTTCTCCGTGACCGAGCCCCAGTAGGTCGCGAGCAGCTCCCAGTGCGCGAAGATGTCGAGTCGCCGCGGGTTCAGGTCGAGCGGCGGCGGCGGTTGCCAGTACGGCACCGGACGCGGGTGATTGTCCACCCACGTCCAGTCACGCTTGACGAGCTTGCTGCACCCGCACGGACCCTCGACCCCGGCTCGCGGCCTCCTCGGTGTCGGACCGAACCGTTCACGCTCGGCCTCGTATCTGCGGTGCCGCTTCTCACGCCGGTCCCTGACATCAGCGGGCACCGCGTGCGCCGCGAGGAGCGACCGCAGCTTCTGCCCCCACATCCACGCGACCTTGTAGGTGAGTCCGATCTCACGCTGGAGCGTCCGTGCGTTCACGCCTCGCTGCACGACGAGGAAGAGCGCCGCGAACCACTTGCTGATCGGCTTCTTCGTCCCGTGGAGGATCGTGCCCGCCGTGAGCGAGCAGAACTTCCGGCACCGGGAGCAGAGATAGCCCCTCCTGTCCTCACACCAGCGCCCGCCGCCTGCGCACTTCGGGCAGACGAAGCCGCCCGGCCACCGCTGCGCGCGAAGCCACTCCTCGCAGCGCCGCTCGGTCCCGAACCGGCGTGCGAACTCGGCGGAGCTCCTGCACTCCCACGCGAACCGCCTCGGATACTCGAACAGCGCATATCCCTGCGCCCCTCCGCTCATGGCCCTTCCACCTTCCGCCCGGCCAAGGGCACCCTCCGTGCCACAGGCGTCGGGATATCCCCGTGGCTGTGCGGCGATGGGGGCTGGCCGCGGCGGGGAGCGGCGCGACGGGGAGCGGGGCCCGGGAGCGGGACCCAGGCGAGAGTCGAGAAGCGTGCGGCTCGCGAACGCGCGTGAGACCCGAAAGCGGGAGATCGTCGCTCGGAGATCGTCGCGCGTCGCGGTCGTCGGTTCAGGGCGCCGCGGCGGTCGGGGCGACGGGCGCCGTCGGGGCGGAGACCGTCGCCGGGAGAGGAGCATCGGGGGCGCGCTTGAGCGTCCCGAGCGCGACGACCGTCACGAGGAGCCAGAAGACGAGGTGGAGGAGCGAGAGCGTGCCGGGCTCGACGCCGGCGAGGGACACGGAGGCCTGGGCGATGACGCCCGTGAAGCCGCCCGTGAGGGGCTCGAGCGCGGTGAAGGGGTTCGTGATGATCCCGAGGACTCCGAGGCCCTGGAGGACCGGGACGATCGGGTCGAGCTGCGGGACGCGGCGGGCGAGCTCGATGCCGACGAAGGCGAGCATCGGGCTGACGACGACGAAGACGCCGGCGAGGCCGACGACCGTGCTCGTGGTCTTCGAGGCCTCGGGGAGGTTCTCGTCGCGCTCGGCGCGCTCCTGGGCCGAGGGCTCGCCGGTGGCGCCACCGGCGATGGCCTTCGCGAGGGCCTCGACCTCCTTCGACTGGGAGCGGGCGGCGAGGCGGGCACCGACGGACGCGATCCCGATCGCGGCGAGGGCGAGGCCGAGCGCGGAGCGAGCCGCGGCGTCGGCGGGGGCGACCAGGAAGAAGAAGGGGGCGGCGACGAGGGCGAGGAGGAAGGCGAAGCCGGGGCCGGTCTCGGCGGAGCTCTCGAGGGCGCGCCACGGGTTCACGAAGGCGCCGAGGACCTCGGAGCGGCCGAAGGGGCGACGGGGCGGCGGGGCCTGGGCGAAGGTGGTCGCCCCGACGACGAGCAGGGCGGCGGCGATCGTGGTGCCGACGAGAGAGCGGACGAAGACGGGGGCTCCCCACGCCGCTCCGGTGGCGAGGAACGTGACGAAGGAGAACAGGAGGAGGAAGCCCGCGCGCGATGCGTGGCCGCGCGGGGCTCCGGATGCGCGCTGGGCCTCGGCGGCGCCGGCGATGAACGGGAAGGCGAGGAGGAGGTGGAGCGTGACGGCGAGCGTCCAGACGGGGACGGCGACGCCGAAGATCTGGGCGTCGCCCCACGCGACGAGGGCGAAGAGGGGGTGGAGGGCGCCGAGCGCGGCGCCGGCGTCGAGGACGCGGCCGAGCGCGAGGCCGTGCTGGAGCGCGAGGGGGACCGCGAAGAGCGCCGTGTAGATCGGCACGAGCGAGAGGAGGACGACGACGCCGACGCTCCTCTGGACGGCGAGCTGGGCCTGGGAGACGCCGAGCTTGACGAGGCCGGGGGCGCCGAGGCGGGCGACGCGGAGAGGGCGGGCGCTCGCGAAGAGCGCGAAGGACGCGAACGAGACGTCGGCGGCGGCGAGGACGGCGAGGTAGCGCGGGATGAAGCCGGCGTCGAAGCCGCCGAGGACGTAGGCGAAGGCGAGGGCCGGGAGGGCGATCGCCTTCGCGGCGAGGGCGCTCGCGAGGGCCGCGATGAGCTTCCCGAGGATCAGGTCGAGCGGCTGCGCCGGCGAGATGATGAGGCCCTGGAGGGTGTCTCGGTCGCGCTCGAGGGCGAGTGACGTCGCGGCGGGCACCGCGACGAGGAAGGCGAGCGCGGAGAAGATCCCGCCGGTCGCGAGCGCGACGGCGCGGCCGGCGTAACGCCACGGTCCGGGCACGTAGACGGCGAGCGCGGCGACGGCGATGAGCGGGGCGAGGAAGAAGGCGGCCGCGATCGCGCCCTTCCACGAGCTCGCGCCCTTGCCGAGGACGAGGAGGTCCTTCCAGGCGATCGCGAGGGGCCGCTCGAGGAAGCGCGGGGTCTTCACGAGACGGTCCCCTCCGTGACGCGGAGGAACAGCTGCTCGAGGCCCGGCGACGCGACCTCGAACGAGACGACGGGGAGCCCGGCGTCGACGAGGGCCTTGTGGATCGGCGGGACGAGCGCCCGCTCGCCCTGGAGCTCGAAGCGGACGAGGTCGCGCTCGATGCGCGGGCCCACGGCGGCGGGCACCTTCTCGATGACCTCGAGGGCCTTCCTCGCGGAGGGCTCGTCGAGGAGCGTGACCTTCACGACGAGCGCGCCGAGCTGGGTGGCCACGTCGCGCGCTCCGCCCTGGTAACGGACGCGCCCTCCCTCGATGACGGCGACCTTGTTACACACGGCCTCGAGCTCGGAGAGGATGTGCGATGAGATGAGGACGGTCTTCCCCTGGGAGCCGAGCTCGCGCACGAGCTCGCGGAACTCGATGCGGGCGCGCGGGTCGAGGCCCGAGGCCGGCTCGTCGAGGAGGAGCACGCGCGGGTCGTGGAGGAGGGTCTTCGCCACGTAGAGGCGCTGACGCACCCCCTTCGAGAGGGCCTCGCACGCATCGTTGCGTTTGTTCTTGAGGTCGGAGAGCTCGAGGACGCGCTCGATGCGCACGTTCCGCGTCCTGGGCTCGAGGCCGTGGAGGCGCGCGTAGAACTCGAGGTACTCGCCGATCGTGAGCTCGTCGTAGAGGCCGAAGCGCTCCGGCATGTAGCCGACGGTGGAGCGGATCGCGTGCGGGTCGACGGTCACATCGACCCCATCGACGATCGCGGTGCCGGAGTCGGGCGCGACGAGGGACGCGAGGACCTTGATCGTGGTCGTCTTGCCGGCCCCGTTGGGGCCGATGAGGCCGAGCACGTCGCCGCGCTCGGCGACGAGGTCGATGCCGCGGAGCGCGAGGCGGTCGCCGAAGCGCTTGGTGAGACCGCGGGCCTCGATCATGGGTCCTCCTTCGCGGCGACGAGGAGGACGGTGAGCGTGTCGGCCGGCTCCACGGGCCGGCCGCGCTCGATGACGCGCGCGAGGCGCTCGAGCGGGACCGGGAGGGCGATCCACGTCCGCGCGAACGGCGCGATCTGCTTCTGCTGGCCCTGGACGAGGACCTCGTCGGAGACGAGGACGAGGGCCCGCACGAGCTGGGTGCGCATCCGGTCCTCGGCCGAGCGCTCCCAGAGCGGCGGGCCGTTCTCATCCCAGAGGCGCTGGGGCGCGAAGGGGTGGTCGAGGGCGACCTCCGCCTTCTCGCCCGCGGCGAGCGCCGGGGTCGGGCTCGTCGAGAGCGCGTGCGTGAGAGGGTCGTCGTGGAGCGCGATCCCCGCGGGGATCGGCCCGCCCACGGCCTCGAGGGCGAGCACCGCGCCGGTGCGCCTCGCGATGAGGCGCGCGGGGAGCTTCGCGACGGCGCCGGCCCTGTAGGTCGCGAGCGCGCGCGCGGCGAGGGGGACGCCCGGGATCCGCGGGCTCGCGCCCGGCTCGAGGCGGAGGCCCTGCCGGCGGCCGCGGAACGAGAGGAGGTCGAGCTTGGGCGTCTCGAGGGGGAGGACCGTCGCGTGGCGCTGGAGCTCGAGGTCGAAGGACGTCGAGCCGCCCGCGAGGACGGCCGTGTCCTCGACCACGACGGCGTGGTCCTCGTCGCTCTCGACGAACCCGTAGGAGAAGACGGTGAGGTGCGTCCCCGGGCGCGCGAGCGCGGTCACGAGGACGACGACAGCGGCGAGCAGGGCCGCGAGCGCGGGCGCGAGGAGGATCCGGCCTGGGGCGGTCTTCCGCCGCGCGCCGATCGGCCCGAGGATCGCGAGGGCCGCCGCGGTCGCGGCGGCGAGCCCGAGGAGGCCGGCGGGTCCGAGCGGCGCGCGCTCGTTGAGCTCGTGGTTCGTCAGCTCGGTCAGGCGGTCGGGTCGCACGTGGTGCGGCTTCGCGCGGGGCTCGCGGACGAGACGGCCGAGGAAGGGCGCGAGCTCGGAGGAGCCGCGGAGCTCGAGGTTGTCGGGGTCGAACGCGAGGAAGACGACCGAGCCGCGCCCGAGCGGGCGCCTCACGGCGACGGGGAGCCGCTCCGAGCCGGCGATGAGCTCCGTCCTCAAGTCGGCGCGGAGCGTGGCGACGCTGACCGGGAGGTCGACCGCCGCGCTCCCCGCGAAGCCGAGGTCGCGCGCCGTCGCCGCGGTCGTCGCGCCGTTCGCCTTCACGGGGAGGAGGGCCTCGAGCGGCGAGCCCGCCCAGAACGCGACGCCCCGGCCGCCGATCACGACGAGGGTCGCCCCGCCGCGCACGTAGGACTCGAGGGCGCTCATGCGCGCCTCGTCGCGCGCGAGCTCGACCATGCCCGTCCCCTCGGCGAGGAAGACGGCCGTCGTCCCCGCGAGGAGCCACGAGCGCTCGGGCAGGTCCCCGGGCTCGATCCGCGCGACGCGCACGATGCCCGTGCGCGGCCCGTGGCCGTGGCCGGTGACCGGCGGCGC
>CAZYLP010000136.1:0-13746 GCA_964648345.1 uncultured Planctomycetota bacterium | reverse complement strand
CGCTCCGCGGCGACGGGTCGCGCGACGAGCCGCCGCACCGCCGCCTCCTGCACCGCGCGGAGGATGACGAGACTCCCCGCGAGGAGGACGAGCCCGGCCGCGACGAACGCCGCCGCGCGGAGGGCGCGCGCGCGCGTCAGGCCCTCCGGCGCGCGGCGCGTGCGCGCGTACGTCGCGAGGGCGCGGAGGCCGTGCTCGCCCACGAGGCCGAGGCACGCGAGCCCGACGACCTCGAGGTGGAAGAAGTGACGGCCCTGGAACTGGATCGCAGGGTAGCCCACGAGGAACAGCGCGAGGCCGCCGGCGAAGACCGCGACGCGGAGGTCGTGGAGCGCGACGACGAAGAGCGCGAGGACCGCGAGCCCCGGCCCCCCGCCGGCGAGCGGTCGGCGGCGCCGCCCGGGGGGGGGGTGGGCGCCCGCGACGGCTCCGTCGGGCATCGCGGGCGGCGGCAGCGCGTACGTCGCCGGCAGGTCGAGCACGGCGAGCGCGCTCGCGTACGCGCGCGCGACGCAGTCGGCGGGCGCCGTCTTCACGGCGCGCGCGAACCAGACCGCGGTCGCCGCCCCCGGGCGCGGGAGCTCGCGCGGGTTCATCTCGACGCCTGCCCGGTCGAGCGCGGCGCGCGCGACGCTCGCGTGGACGATCTGCTCGTCGAGGAAGTGAGTCACGAAGGCGAGCGGGGGCCGCTCGATGCCGAGGCGGGCGTCCACGGGCGGGGCGAGCCCGCCGAGACCGCGGAGACCGCCCTCGCCCTCTCCTCGCACGAGGAACGGGACGGCGAGGAGGAGGAAGACGCCGGCGGCGAGCGCCCGCCCGCGGAGGGTCCGCGGCTCCGCGAAGGCGGCCACCGCGACGAGCGCGACGGGCGCGAAGATGAGGAGGTCCTGCCGGACGAGCGAGCCGGCCCCGATCAGGACGCCGAGGCCGGCGGCGAGGGCGAGGAAGGCGCGCGAGCTCGTCCGGATCGTCGCGAGCCGTCCGAGCGCGAGGAGGACGGCGAGGACGAGCGGCGCCTTGATGTAGTCGCGGAGCAGGTTGGGCGCGAGGTTCTGGAGGTGCGCGGGCGAGGTCAGCCACAGGACCGCGAGGAGCGCGGCCGTGGGCCGCGAGCAGCCGAGGCGGAAGACCGCGAAGGCGAGAGAGATCGTCGCGCCGAAGACGATCCCGTGGAGCGCCGTCGGCGAGCCGGCGATCGCCGGCACGGCGACGACTCGCACGGGGTCGTAGAAGAGCCGCGGCTCGAGCCTCGCGTGCGCGACGTAGCTCGAACCCACGAAGGCGGCCACGACGAACAGCGCGAGGACGCACGCGAGCTCGACCGACCACTCCCTGCGCGCGGAGGCGCCCTCGGACATAGGCCGCAGTTTAGCGACCCGGATGCGTCCCAGCGTCTCCTTCTCCAATTGAGCAAGGCCCTGCGCAACGAGGTCGCAAGTCCGTGCCCGGTCGAAGACTGCTCGATGGTCCGCGGCTCGCACTGGAGGCCGTCGGGTTCGCAAGACGGGATCGCAGGATAGAAGGGAAAGTCCACATGAGCCGCTCGCTCCGCGCCATCACGGTGGCGCTGTCGCTCTCGGTCTGTCTCGGCATCTCCGTCCACGCGGACCAGCCCTCGGATGACGAGGAGCTCATCCAGGGGACGGTCGACGTGATCCGCGCCGACGACTTCGAAGGGAAGCTCGCGCGGGTCATCTACCGGATCAACGAGACCCTCCCCGAGAACGTCCCCGACCAGGTCAAGCGCTCGCTCGAGCTGCGCTTCGCGCCGGGCAAGGAGCCGAAGGACCTCAAGTCCGGCAACTTCGTCAAGGTCCGCGGCAAGGCGAACGGCAACAAGTTCGACACGACGGACTCGGCGACCGTCCTCGTGAACACGTGCGGCAAGCTCGCGAGCTGCACCTGCCCCCCGCAAGCCGCGGGCGGCACGACCTCCACGAGCGGCGGCGGGACGGTCGTGCCGGCAGTCACGGGCGACAAGAAGGCGATCGTGATCATCGTGAGCTTCACCGACAAGGCGAACACGAGCACGCCCCAGAGCCTCACGAACCTGCTCTTCAACGCGTCGAGCTCGGTGAACGCGGTCTACAAGGAGCTCTCCTTCAACCAGGTGAGCTGGTCCGGCACCGTCGTCGGGCCGTACACGATCAACTACCAGAGCACCGGGACCGACTACTACGCGTGGGGCAACGCCGCGGACGCCGCCGCTCAGGCGGCCGGCGTCAGCCTCTCGGGCTACGCCTACAAGGTCTACGCGATCCCGTCGAACGGCACGGGCTACGGCGGCCTCGGGCAGATGCCGGGCACGAAGACCTGGGTCTTCTACGAGAGCGGCAAGATCTACGCGCACGAGCTCGGCCACAACCTCGGCATGCACCACGCGTCCACGCCGGGCGCCGAGTACGGCGACAGCACGTGCTTCATGGGCAACTCGGGCCTGATCCACACGAACTCGCCGCACAAGATCGCCATGGGGTGGATCCCGTCCGGCAACGTCCAGACGGTCACGCAGAACGGGACCTACATGGTCGCGCGGAGCGAGGAGCAGCGCGCCGACGCGCAGGTCCTCAAGTTCTCGAAGCCCGACACGAACGAGAGCTACTACGTCTCCTACCGCCGGCCCATGGGCTTCGACGCGGGCCTCAGCACCGCCTACACGGACCGCGCGAGCGTCCACCGGTGGAACGGGAGCTCGACGACGCAGACGTTCTTCCTCGGCGCGCTCGGCGACACCCAGTCCTACACCGACACCGTGAACGGGATCACGATCACGCAGACGAGTCACAACGACACGCACAGCTTCGTGAGCGTGAGCTTCACGCCGGTCCCGAAGGCTCCGACCGTGACGATCAGCCCTGCTTCTCAGTCGGGCGCGGGCGGGGTCGCGAAGACCTACACCGTCACGCTCAAGAACAACGACTCGAACGGGAACCCGACCGCGACGTTCAGCCTCACGCCCACGGTCCCCGCGGGCTGGACCGGGATCCTCTCGGCGACGACGCTCTCGCTCGGGCCGGGCGCCCAGGGGACGAGCACGCTCACGCTCACGCCGCCCGCCTCGGTGGCCGGCGGGAGCTACACCGCGTCCGTCGCGGTGAGCGACCCGCTCGTGCCCCTCCACGCGGGCTCCGCGAGCGCGACCTACACGATCGACGCGACGCCGCCGACCGCGCCCGGAAACCTGACGGCGAAGGCGATCAAGAAGGGGATCAACCTCACCTGGACCGCCTCGACGGACAACGTGGGCGTCGCGAGCTACACGGTGTTCCGCAACGGCGTCGCCGTCGGCACGACGAGCGGGACGCTCTACACGGACCGCCCGGCGTCGGGGACCTACAGCTACAAGGTCGTCGCGAAGGACGCCGCGGGGAACACGTCGCCCGACAGCAACACGGTCACCGCGACCCGGCGATAGAGAGCTACTCGCCGCGCCGCCATTCGCGCGCCGCTATTCGCCGATCGCGATCTTCCAGACGCCGTCCTGCTGCCTGAGGACGTAGAAGATCTCCTCGTAGAAGTCGGCCGCCTTCTCCCCGAGGGTCTTCTTGTTCGTCGGCGCGAGGACCAGGTAGTCGCCGTCCTCCATGATCTTCGCGATCTCGGACGGCTGCTTCTTCCAGTCGCCGATCCACTTCTTCGCCTGGGCGCGCGAGTAGGCGCGCGCCTTGTCGAGGTCCACGAGCTCGTGGAGCTTGAGCGCCGACTTGGGCGTCTCCTGCCAGTTCTTCACGACGAGGGCGCGGAGCTGGTCCGGAGGGACCTTCACGAACTCGAGACCCTGGTGGATCTGGAAGTCCCGGTGGAAGCACGCGAGGAAGCGCTCGGAGTCGCGCTCGAGGAGGTAGTAGAGCGAGGACGCGAAGAGCCGCTTCACCTCGCGGGCGGGCTCCGGGTCCTTGTCGTAGACCGCGAGGAGGGTGGCGAGCGCCGCGGGCGGCTCGGGGAGCGACTGCGTCTTCGAGGGCGAGGCGGGCGCCGCGACGCCGTCCGGCCGCTTCTCCTGGGCCCGCGCGCCCGGAGCGGCGAGCGCGGCCGCGGCGACCGCTCCCAGGGTCACGAGGACTCCGAGGGGCCTACTTCTTCCCGCCACGCTTCTGGAGCTCCTCGTACTTCTTCATGTCCGAGTCGGCTTCCTTGTCCTTCTTGACGCGACGGAAGACCTCGGCGCGGAGCATGTACGCCTCGGCGAAATCGTTGGCGCTGTCCATCTTGATCACGGTAGTGAGGTCGTCGATCGTCGGCTGCACGTCGTTGTGGTTGCGGCGGACGAGCGCGCGCCCGAAGAACGCGTCCACGCGCTGCGCGTCGAGGGCGATCGCCTGCTCGAAGTCCTGGAGGGCCGCCTCGTTCATGCCCTCCTGCCGGTCCGGGAAGTCGCGGACGTAGAAGAAACCGCGCGCGAGGTAGGCGTCGATGAAGTAGAGGTTCGCGTCCACCGCCGCCGTGAAGCGCTTGATCGCCTCGTCCCACTTCTTGTCGAGCATGTCGATCCGGCCGCGCGCCCAGAGGGCGTGCACGTGGCGCGGCGAGAGAGCGAGCGTGACGTCGAGCGCGGTGCGGGCCTTGCGGATCGCCGCCTCGGCGGCGCCGGCGCGGGCGAGCGCGGCCTCGACGGGGCCGCGGAGGAGCTTCGCGCCCTCGAGCGCGGCCTTCGCCTCGTTGTAGAAGCGCGACGGCGCGTCCTTGCCGGCCTCCTCGAGGTCGAGGGCCTTCTGGTACTCGTTGCGCGCGCGCTCGCGCTCGCCCTTGCGAGTGAGGACGGCGCCCTTGAGCGCGAAGGCGGGCGCGCCCGCCGCGATCGGGTCGGCGACGAGCGCCTGGTCGATCGCGCGCTCGGCGGCGTTCAGGTCGCCCTTCGTGTCCCAGTAGGCCGCCTCGACGAGGAGGCAGCGCGCGGCCGCGGTCCCGCGCACCGGCGGCGCCTCGACCTTGGGGTCGTGGTCCTTCGCCGAGTGGAGGAGCGCGCGCGCGAGCTTGACCTGCGGCTCGGCGGCGCCCGTGTTCTTGAGGGACATCTCGTACTGCGCGATCGCCGAGTGGGACTCGGGGTCGAACGAGTCCATGGCCGCCGCGCCGTAGTAGTAGCTCCGCGCCTCGGGGCCCTTGCCCGCGGCGAGCGCGAGGTCGCCCGCGCGGCGCTGCGCCGTCGCGCGCGGGTCGGGCCCGCGCGGGTCGTCGAACGCGTCGAGCTCGCCGAGGAGCTTCGCCGAGCTCGAGACGACGGGGAGCGAGTTCGCCTGGAGGAAGCTCCGCTTGGCGGACTCGCCGTCGAGCTCGGCCGCCTTGGCCTCGCCGAGGCCCAGCGCGGCGCGGGCGCCGCCCGACTCCTTCAAGCTCGCGTCGAACGAGGCGGCGGCCTCCTCGAACTTGCCGATCCTGAGCAAGAACTCGCCGCGCGCGACGTGCGCCCGGCCGCTCTTGCCGCCCGCGGCGGCGGCGGCCTCGAACGCCTTCGCCGCGCCGTCGAGGTCGCCCTTCCGCTCGAGCGCCTGGCCACGGCGCGCGTGGGCCGCGGCGAGCGCCTCGCCCTCGACCTTCGCCGCGTCGAGCGCGCCGAGCGCGCCGTCGGCGTCGCCGTCGAGGAGGAGCGCCCGCGCCTTGAAGACGAGCGCGATCGGGTCGGTGGCCGCGAGCGCCTCGTATTCCTTGACGGCGTCCTTGCAGAGGTCGCCCGCCTCGAGCGCGACGGCGAGGTACGCGTGGGTCTTCGGGTCGTTCTTGAGCGAGAGCGCCTTCTTCGACGCCTCGATCGCGGCGACGTAGTTCCGGCGGCGGAGCTCCGCCTGGGCGAGGAGGGCGTACGCCTCGTCGCACGTCGGGTCGCGCTTGACGATCTCGGCGCAGTCGCGGCACGCCTCGAGGACGTGCGACTCGCCGCCCATGGCGAGGTGGACGCGCGCGCGCGTCAGGTAGATCGACCGGACGAGCGCGTCGGGCGCCGTCTCCGCGAGGAGCGCGCGCGCCTTCTCGATGTTGGCCTGCGCCTGGATCACCTGCTGGCTCGCGTCGCTCGGCCTGAGACCCGCGAGCGCCTTCTCGAGGCCCGTCGCGCTCGTCGTCAGGTCGCGGAGGAGCTCGATCGGGAGCTCGCCCCCCTTCTCGAGCCCGGCCTTCCCGTCCAAGACGGCCTTCTTGGCGACGTCGACCGCGGTCTTGTACGGCGTGCTGACGTTCGTCCACTCGGTGTCGATCTGCTGCTGGATCTTCTGCTGGCGCTCGACCGCCTCCATGTGCTTCCAGTACCAGATCCCGGCGCCGATCCCGACGACGATCCCGAGGAAGATCACCGCCTGGATGTAGCCCATGACCCGCTGGCCCTTGGTGATCTTGGGGCCGAGCGGCGTGACCTTCTTCTCCTGGGCCGCCTTGACGAGGTCGCCGTAGCCGCCCTCCTTGACCGCGCCCTCCTTGACGGCAGAGGACGCGCCCGACTTCTTGCCGGCGGGGGCCAGAGCGGCGGACGCGGAGCCGCTCACCTTCTTCGTCGGCGTGGAGGGCTTCTTCGACGTCGGGGCGGACTCCTTGTCCTTCTCCTCCGACTTGTCGCCCTTCGCGGGCTTGGCCACCTCGCCGACATCGGAGCCGGAACCGAGCGAGAACTCCTCGACCTTCATGGCCGGGTTCTTCGCCGACTTCTCCTTGTTCTTCGCCGCCGCACCCGCCGACGAAGCAGAGCCCGCGGCGGGCTTGTCGAAGATGTCGCGCGGGATCTTGACCTTCGTCTTGCACTTCCGGCAGGCGAACTTCTTCCCCGCCTGCTTCTTCTTGATCCGGTACTTCTTGCTGCACTTCTGGCAGGTGATGACGCGACGCTCGGGGTCCGTCTCGTCGATCGGGCCCGCGTCCGACGGCGCGCTCTCGAGGAGCGCCGTGTCGATGTCGGACTGGCTCGTCTGGCTCTCGGACGCCGTCGAGGCCTTCTTGTCGGGCTCCTTCTTCAAGGCGCCCGTGGTCTTGGAGGACTTCTTGTCGTCCTTCTTCTCTTCCTTCTTCGCCTCCTCGGGCTTCTTCTCCTCGGAGGAGGGCGCGGAAGCCGCGGCGGCTCCGGACTCGGAGCCGTTCGAGGGGGCCTCGCTCTTGACCTCGCTGCCGCTCGCGGCCTCGCTGCCGCTCGCCGTCGTCCCGCTGCCCGACGCCTCGCTGCCGGAGGAGGCGGCAGCCTCCTTCCCGTCCTTGTCCTTCTTGGACTTCTTCTTCTTCTTCTTCTTCTTCTCGCCGGTCGAGGCGCTGCCGTTCTTGTCCTTGGCCTCGTTGTGGAGCTTGACGATCTCCTCGAGCTGCTCGCGGGAGATGTAGCCCTTCTTGAGGAAGATGGCACCGAGGCCGACCGGCTTCTCGAGCTTCTTCTGGATCGCCAGGGACTTGGCGAGCTGCTCCTTCGTCACCATGCCGGCGCGAAGGGCGATCTTTCCCAGCTGCAGGTCGCGCTTCGAGATCAACGTCGTCCCACCAGGCGGAGAATGCTAGCAAACGCAGGGCTTGCGCGCGCGGCTCTCTCTAGGGAAAGATGCTCTCCGTGCCCGTGCCCGGACCCGATCCGCAGAAGCGCATAAAGGAGCTCGAGGCCGCCCTCCATGCCGCGAGGGCCGGCGTCGAGGAGACCTTGAAGACGCTCCAGAACCGCCTCGAGCAGACGCGCGAGGACAAGGCCACGTTCGAGAAGACGTCAGCGATCCGCCAGAAGGAGCGAAACGAGGCACGGAAGGAGCGCGACGAGCTCAAGGTGAAGGTGGAGGAGCTCGAGAAGAAGCTCGCCGCCGCCGCGGCCAAGCCCGCGCTCAAGCCCCCGCCGACGGCCGCTCGCCCGGCCGGCCCGCGCCCCGAGGACGCGGAGAAGATCCAGGCGCTCGGCACCGAGCTCGAGCAGCACAAGGCGCGCGCCTCCGAGCTCGAGATGGCGCTCGCCGCGGCGCGCGGCGAGACCGACGCGCTCAAGGCCCAGCTCGCGCAGCAAGTGGCCGCCGCCCCCGCGCCGGGCTCGTGGCCCGCGGGCGACGACGCCGAGGTCCGCGAGCGGCTCGAGTCCCGGATCGCCGAGCTCGAGCGCCAGGTCGAGCTCGGGACCGCGCCCGCCCAGGACTACTCGGCCGACGAGCGCGTCGCCCAGCTCGAGGCCGCCCTCGCCGAGGAGCGCGAGACGAACTCGCCGCTCCGCGAGGAGGCCGCCCGTTACAAGGAGCGCGTCCGCGTCCTCGAGAAGGAGGTCGCGGAGATGCGCCCGCGGCAGCCCGCGACTCCGCCCAACAAGGGCCGCGAGGCGCCGAGCGACGAGACCGACAAGCTCCTCGCGCGGATCGCCGAGCTCGAGAGAGCCGTCGAGCTCGCCGGCACCGGCCCCTCGGGTGACGGCCAGGGCGCCGGCGGCTCGGGCGACCAGCGGGTCGCCGAGCTCGAGACCCAGCTCGCCGAGGCCCGCGAGGCGAACGCGCCCGCCCTCGAAGAGCTCGCCAAGGCGAAGGATCGGATCCGCGCGCTCGAGAAGGAGATCGCGAGCCTCAGGCCCGGGGCGCCGCCGCTCACGATGCCGCTCCCCCAGAGCTGAGGCGCGCTCTCTCAGCGCGCCTTGAGCGGCTGGACCACGCGCACCGAGGGCTGGATCGTCACGCTCGTCGTCGACGAGTAGACGACGACATCGGCCTTCCCGTCGGCGTCGAGGTCGGTCGTGACGACGCCATCCGAACCCGGCTCGAGGGCGTAAAGGCGCAGCGAATCGAACGTGAAGGAGCCCAGGTTCCGCGCGACACCCACGATCCCGACACGCTCCGCGTCGTAACCCGAGTCGACGATGTCGAGCCGGCCGTCTCCGTTCACGTCCGCGACGGCGACGGACCGGTGCGCGTACGGCAAGTCGATCACCTGCGCGAAGGCGAAGGTCCGGCCCGCGCCGCCCGCGATGATCCGGATCTGCCGGTCGTACGCGATGACGAGGTCGAGGAAGGTGTCGCCGTTCACGTCTCCGAGCACGACCTGTCCCGGCGGAACGTCGATCCCCGGGCTCGCGGGCGCGGCGAAGGCGGCGCCGCCGGTGCCGTACGCGACGTAGAACCGGTTCTGGACCACGAAGACGAGGTCGAGGAGTCCGTCCTTGTCGGTGTCGCCGATCGCGAGCCCGGTCGGCTCGGCGACGAGCGCCGTGAAGGCCGCCGTCGAGAGCGTCCCGTCTCCGAGGCCGCGGAGGACCCAGAACCCGGGCGTGCTCCGCTCGACGACGACCACGTCGCGGTCGCCGTCGCCGTCCAGGTCCGCGACGTCGAGCGCACCGAGCGACGTCCCGACGCTCGTCGAGATCGGCGCCGCGAGGGTGCCGCCGGCGCCGGCGAGGAGGACCTGGAGCGTGCTCGCGTTCAAGTGCGAGACGACGGCGTCGGTCCGCCCGTCGCCGTTCATGTCGCCCGCGCCGAGCCAGAAGGGGTCGCCCGCGATCGCCGTGGTGAGCGGCGTCGCGAGGTTGCCCGCCCCGTCGCCGAGGAGGACCGCGCCCTGCCCTTGAGCCAGGACGAGCGCGTCCTTCGCCGCGCCCGCGTTCACCGTGCCGGACGCGATCCCCCAGATCGGAGTGCTGATCCCGATCCGCGAGGGGATCTCGATCCCCGTCGTCGGCCGCGCCATGAAGGCGAGGACCGAGCCGAGCTGCTGGGAGATCGTGACCAGGTCGGGGCGGCCGTCCTGGTCGAGGTCGCCGAACGCGAGCCCGGGCCTGAAGCCCGCGTGAAACGGGATCGCCGCGCCGAACACCCCCGCGCCGAGGCCCGGGAGCACGACGGCGTCTCGCGCGTTCTGGTCGGACGCGACGATGTCGAGGACGCCATCGCCCGTCGCGTCGCCCACGGCCACGTCGACCGGGGCCGCGCCCGCGGCGTAGGCGACCGGCGAGCCGAAGGTCCCCGAGCCGTTGTTGAGGGCGACGAAGACCGAGAAGCTGTTCGGGACCACGATGTCCGGGCTGCCGTCGCCGTTCACGTCGGCGACCGCGACGTTCTCGAGGCCGCCCGCCACGTGGACGAGCGACGGCGCCTGGAACGTCCCGTCCCCGTTGCCGAGGAAGATGCCCACGTCGCCGCTCGCGCTCCCGAGCGCCGCGACGAGATCGAGCTCCCCGTCCGCGTTCACGTCGACGAGCTTCAGGTCGTAGGCATCGTGAGGGATCGTGACGGGGGCGAGCGCCGTGAACGTGTCCGCGCCCGCGTTGATGAGGACGCAGAGCTGGTTGTTTCCTCCCGACCCGTTCGAGATCGCGGCGACGATGTCGGGGACCCCGTCGTCGTCGAGGTCGCCGATCGCCATCCCGTACGGCGTGTCGGGGAGGGCGACGCCCGCGCCGTTCGTGAAGGTCGTCGATGTCCCCGTCGAGTAGATGATCTGGAGGCCGGCGCCGTTCCGGGCGACGATGTCGGGCCGCCCGTCGCCGTTCACGTCGCCGACGGCGCGCTGGAGTCCGGTGGCCGCGATCCCCGTGAACGTCGCCGAGCCCAGCTCGAAGTGGCCCGCGCCGTCGCCGAAGTAGACGTAATAGCCGGGGTTGTCGTTCGGCAGGGAGACCGCCTGCGAGAGGAGAACGTCGGGCTTGCCGTCGCCCGTCATCTCCGCGACGACCACGTCGTAGGCGTAGAAGGGCGCCCCGGGCCGCGCGTGCGGCCCCGAGAGCTCGACGTCCGGCCGCGTCGCCGCCGAGTTCGTGACGACGAGACCCGTGAGTGTCTGCGCCGGTCCGGAGACGCCGCGGAAGGAAGGCGTGATCCTCAACCGGACGCCCGTCCCGCCGGCAGGAAGGTCGGCCCAGGAGTTCCACTGGAAGATGTGCGACTGCCCGGCGGGAGCGCTCGACGACGCGAGGAGGGTGAGTCCATCCGCCGCCCCGAGAGCGCTCGACGCCTGCGTCGCTCGCTGGAACGGAGCGACGGCGCTCGGCGAGAACTCGACGAGGATCTCCGTGAGGACCTCGAAGTCGTGCCGGATCGCGTAGGTCACGGGCACGGAGCCCGAGACCGCTCCGGGCGGCACCGACGCGGAGACGACGGACGGCGGATCGTTCGTGACGGCGAACGCCGGCGTCGTCGCCCCGGTGAGCGTGGGAGCCGAGACCGCGAAGGCATACCCTGCGCCCGCGGTGTCGACCATGGCCTGCGAGAAGGAGACGACGCCGTTCGCGGAGGACGCGACCTTGATCCCGCGGAGCTTCGCGCCCGGCGGGCTCGCCGCGAGCGCCAGGCTCGCCTGGATCGATCCCGTCGTCGCGAGGTTCCCGTATGCGTCGTGGATCACGAGCGTCACGGGCGAGAGGAAGACGTTCACCGAGCCCGCCGACGGCGAGGCCGTGAGGACGAGCTTCGACGGGGTCCCGGGAGACACATCGAACGGGTCGCTGTCGGGGCCGGTGACGCCCGTCGCCGAGAAGGCGAGCGTGTAGCCCGTCCCGACCTTGTCGAGGAAGAGATCCGCGAAGGAGGCCTCGGCGCTCGCGGCATTGACCGTGAGCGTCCCGCCGAGCGTCGCGGCGCCCGGGTTCGACTGGAGCGCGACGGTGACCGGAGTGGCGCTCGTCGTCGCGAGGTTGCCCGCGGCGTCCCGGAGACGGACCTTCACCGCCGGCGCGATCGAGAAGCCCGCGGCGACGCTCGTCGGCTGGGTGACGATCTCGTACGTCGCCGGAGGGCCCGGCGCGACGTCGAACCCGTTGCTCGTCGCGCTCGAGAAGCCGATCGCGAACGTGAGCGTGTAGCCCGTCCCGACCTTGTCGAGCGTGAGGTCGGAGAACGTGGCGACGCCGTTCGAGAGCGCGACGGTCGTCGTCCCTCCGAGGGTCGAGCCACCGGGGTTGTTCGCGAGGCTCACGGTCACGTCCCCCGTCGCGGTCGTCACGACGTTGTTCGCGCTGTCCTCGAGGCGGACCGTGATCGCGGGCGAGATCGCCGCGCCCGAGACGACGTTCGAGGGCTGCTGCCCGATCGCGAGGTGCGTCCCCGGCGCGATGCTCACGTCGAACGTCGGGCTCGTCGCGTTGAGAGAGCTCGCGCTCGCTGCGAGCGTGTAGCCGGCGCCCCCCTTGTCGACCGTCAGGTCCGTGAAGCGCGCGACGCCGTTCACCGCGGCCACGGTCTTCGTGCCGCCGAGGAGCGCGCCGCCCGGATTCGCGCCGAACGCGACCGTCACGTTCGCGGAGGACGGGACGATCCGGCCCGTTCCGTCGCGGAGCGAGACCTCGACGACGGGCCGCAGCGGCTGGCCGACCCAGGTGCTCGTCGGGCTCGTATCGAACGTCAGCGAGGTCGCCGCGGGCGGCGCGCCGTTCGTGCGCAGGAAGGCGCCGGCGAGCGAGCCCGACGTGCCGTCCGGGTTCGTGACCGTCACGGACTTCAGGCCCGCGACGTCGTCCGGGAAGATCGCCGAGAGGATCCCGTCCGACACCACGGTCACGTTGGTCGCGGCGAGGGCGCCCACCGTCACCGTCGCGCCGGAGATGAACCCCGCTCCGCGCACGGTGACGGCCGTCGCGCCTCCCGTGGCGGCCTGAGCGGGGAGCACTCCCGTCACGCTCGGAGGCGGGGGCGTCAGCGTGGGCGTGTACCACCAGGTGTCGTTGAGCGTCGAGCCCGCGGCCGGGGCCCCCGCGAACAGGACGATGCGGCCGCCCGCTCGCACCATCCCGATGTTCTCCCGGCGCGCGGGCGAGCCCGCGACGTCGTTCGCGATGAGCTGCGTCCACGCGTTCGCGACCGGGTCGTAGCGCCAGAGGTCGTTCGACGGCTGTCCGCTCGCGTCGTGCCCACCGAAGAGAAGCGCGCCGCCTCCATCCCAGACGAGCTTCCCCATGGAGTGCGCCGGCGGCGAGCCCGCGGTTCCGTGCGCGATCTTGAGCGTCCACTGGTTCGTGCCGGGGTCGTACCACCAGAGGTCGTTCCGCAGCGTTCCGTTGTCGTTGCCGCCGAAGAGGATCGCTCGCTGTCCGTCCCACGTCATGAGAGCGCCGATCCGGGGCGAAGGCGAGCCGGGCTGATTCGTCTCGATCTTCTTGGTCCACACTCCGGTCGAGGGGTCGAACCACCAGAGATCGGATGCCTGGATGAAGCCGTTGATCACTCCGCCGAAGACGATGATGCGGCTCCCGTCCCAGACGCTCGCCGGTCGCACGCGCGCGGGGGGCGAGGTCGGCTCTCCCGCGGGCAAGACGAGAGTCCACGAGTTCGTCTCGCGGTCGTACCTCCAGAGGGAATTGCCACCCTGGGCGCCCGAGAAGAGGAAGATCCCCCGCGGCGTGGACACGAACACGCCGTGGAACGTCCCCGGTGGCGACCCGGGTTCGCCGGAAGCCTTGAGCTGGGTCCACGCGTTCGTCCCCGGGTCGTAGCTCCAGAGGTCGTTGTCGCCGAAGCTCTGCGCCGCGGTGACGCCACCGAAGACGATGACGGAGTTGCCGTCCCACTCCATGGACGGCACCTGCCGTCGCGAGGGCGAGCCCGGGGCGTCGACGGCGAGCTTCTGGACCCACACGTTCGACGTCGGGACGGCGAGGCCCATCGCGGTGAAGCTGACGGGCGATCCGCTGTAACCGGCCGCGCTCGCCTCGACGGTGTTCGCGCCGACGTTGGGCCCGACCGTGAACGTCGAGCGGGCCTCTCCGGCCCCGTCGGTCACGACGGTGACGGTCGAGGGACTGCCGCCCCCCGCAGTGACGGAGAAGACGACGGCCACTCCCGATGCCGGGTTCGAGCTCGCGTCCTTGAGCGCGACGACGAACGGAAGCGGGAG
>CAZYLP010000135.1:5608-13746 GCA_964648345.1 uncultured Planctomycetota bacterium | reverse complement strand
CAGAGCGCGATCGCCCCGACGAGCGCGACGACGACCGAGAGGGCGGCCGCTCCGAGCAGGAAGGGCACGGCGAGGGCGCGCGTCGCGACCGCGGCGCCGTCGCGACGCGCGAGCCAGGTCTCGAGCTCGAGCGCGAACGCATCGCCGTTCGGCGGGCGCCGCGAGGGGTCGCCGGAGCACGCGCGGTCGCACAGCTGCGCGAGCGCCGCGTCGACGCCCCGGCGGCCCGAGAGGAGCGGCACGCCCTTGAGCACGCGCTCCATGACCACGACGGACGACGCGCCGCCCTCGAGGAACGGGTTCTTCCCCGCGAGGCGCTCGTGGAGCATGAGCCCGAGCGCGTAGACGTCCCGGCTCGGGTCGTCGGGCCGGCTGGTCCCCTGGAGCACCTCGGGCGGGAAGTAGATCGGCGTGCCCGAGATCTCGCCCGTCTTCGAGAGGCGCGAGGCGTCGAGGCGCGCGTCGAGCGCGAGCCCGAAGTCGAGGATCTTGGGCTCGCCGGTGGCCGTCTCGATGAGGACGTTCTGGGGCTTCAGGTCCCGGTGGATCACCGCGACCCTGTGCGCGGCGCCGGCCCCGCGGGCGATCTTCGCGAGCACCGCGACGAAGCCCGCGGTGTCGAGGGGGACGTTCTGGAGCGGCTGACCCTCGACGAGCTCGAGCGCGACCCAGGGCGACGCGCCCGCGATGCCCGCGTCGAGGAGACGCACGACGTTCGGGTGCTCGATGCGGCGGAGGAGCTCGATCTCGCGCTTGAAGCGCTTCATGTCGAGCTCGTCGAAGCCGCCGCCGGTCTTCATCACCTTGATGGCGGCGCGCGTCCCATCCGGACGCTGCGCCGCGTAGACGACGCCGAACGAGCCGCGCCCGAGCTCGGAGACGAGGTCCCACTGGCCGAGCGCGCCCGCGACGCGCACGGTGTCGCGCCGCCGCCGCCCCGGGTCGTTCGAGCCGAGCGAGTGCTCGAGGCTCAAGCGCCCTCGATCTCCGCGGGCGGTCGCGGCCGATGCGTGAAGGCATGGACGACGCCCTTCACGAGCGCGCCGAGCCGGCACGACGCCGGGTCGGGGGCCTCGCCCTTCGCCATGCGCTGGATCTGCTGCTGGTACCACGCGGCCTCGAGGAAGTCGTCCACCTTCTTGAAGCCCGTCTCGAGCTCGACGCGGAGCGCGCGCTCGGTCTCGCCCGCGAGGAGGCGGCGCGGGAGGTCGGGCTCGACGGCGAGCGGCCGCGCCAGACCGACCACGTCCACCGCGCCGCTCGCGACGGCGTCCTCCATGGCGATGCCCGAGCGGAGCCCCCCCGTGAGCATGAGCGGCATGCGCGCGACCTTGCGGACCTTCTCGGCGTAGTCGAGGAAGTAGGCCTCGCGCTTCTTCGTGCTCTCGCGCTGCCCGCGACCGTCCTGCCACGGGGAGCGCTCGTAGGTCCCGCCCGAGATCTCGAGGAGGTCCACCTTCTCGTCCGAGAGGGCGGCGACGACCTCCATGGACTCCTCCTCGGAGAAACCACCCCGCTGGAAGTCCGCCGAGTTCAGCTTGAGGCCGAGACTCCTCCCCGGGCCGATCGCTCCTCGCACCGCGCGCACGACCTCGAGGAGGAAGCGCCGCCGCTTCGCGGGCGTCCCGCCCCACGAGTCCTCGCGGAGGTTCGTCTTCGGCGAGAGGAACTGGCTCACGAGGTAGCCGTGCGCGCCGTGGATCTGGACGCCCGCGAAGCCCGCCTTCGCGGCGAGCTCGGCCGTGCGCGCGACGCGCGCGACGACCTGCGGGATCTCCTTCTCCTCGAGGGCGCGCGGCTTCGCGAAGGCGCCGCCCATGCCCTCGAGCGGGACGACCGACGGAGCGACCGGCTCCTTCGATGCCACGCGCGGCGACTGTCGCCCCGGGTGGTTGATCTGCATCCAGCACTGGCTGCCCGAGGCCTGGGCGGAGCGCGCCCACTTCTCGAAGAGCGCCAGGTCGCGCTCGTCCTCGAGGACCACGTTCCCCGGCTCGCCGAGCGCGCGCCGGTCGATCATGACGTTCCCCGTGACGAGGAGCGCCGTGCCGCCCTTGCCCCACGTCTCGTAGACCCGGGCGAGGCCCTCGGTCGGCCCGTTCTCGCGCGTCCCGAGCTGCTCGCTCATCGCCGACTTCGCGAAGCGGTTCCCGAGGGTCGTCCCGTTCGGCAGCGCGAGCGGCTTCGCGAGGGTGTCGAGCATGTCAGAGCTTAGCGGGCCGGTCCCTCCCGCTCACGGACACGGCCTCGTGACGTAGACTCTGACGCGGAGGAGCGCTCCGTGAGCTTCAAGATGGTCGGCACCGAGCAGCCGTGGCGGATCCAGGGCCCCTCGGGTCCGGTCTCCGTGGTCGCCGTCGTCTTCGAGGGCGACGTGGCCACGCTCGACAACGGAGCGCTCCACGCGCGGAGTCACCTCGAGGCGGGCGTCCGCTTCTCCGAGGACCCGGCCGCGAAGGGCAAGGGCGAGCACGTGAAGAACGTCTGGGTCGTCAGCTCGACCGGCAAGCTGACCGGCGCGACGACGGCCGAGCTCTGGGTGGACCGCGCCTCGGGCACCGGCTGGAAGCGGACGATCGACCACGTGAACCGCATGTCGAACGCGGTGCGCGGCTCGATCGATGTCGCCGACCTCTCGCCGGCGCAGAAGACGAGCCTCGCCGAGCTCCTCGCGAAGCTCGATGCGCCCGCGTGGGAGAAGTCCGCCGAGCTCCGCGCGGCGCTCGCGTGAGCGCGACCACGGCCGATTGGGGCCGGCCTCACTTCGTCCCGGGCGGCGGCGACGCGCTCGTCTTCTACGTCGTCTTCGGCGTCGAGCTCTCCCGGCTCGAGCTCTCGCCCGCCGAGTACCGCACGCGCGGCGTCCCCGCGGGGGTCTCGATCGCTGTCCACGACCGCGCGACGCACCCGGGACTGTTCCGCGACTTCCTCGGCGACCCGATCGGCCGCTTCCTCGAGGAGCAGCTCCCGGCGCTCGCGCCCCACGTGAGGAACCTCGGGAGCTGCGCCGTCGTGAAGGGGACCGTGGCGGATCCTTCGAGCCTCGAGTTCCTCCGCGACACGGTCGGGGTCGTGACGGCGCTCCTCGACAACGGCGTCGCGCTCCTCGACGTGCAGGCCCTCCGCTGGTGGGCCCGCCCCGCGTGGCGTCAGGACATCTTCGAGCCCGACGCTCCCTCCCCGCATCGCCACGTCGCGATCCTCGCGAGCGAGGAGCGGGCGACGGGGACCACCTGGATCCACACCCGCGGCATGCGCAAGTTCGGCCGGCCGGACCTCAGCATCCGCGGCGTCCCCGCGGCGCTCGAGGAGCCGGTCGTCGAGCTCGTGAACCGCTTCATCGGCCTCCAGGCGCAAGGCGGCACGATCGCCGAGGGCGCGGCGGTCCGCATGGAGTCGCTCCCCGGCGGCGCCACGTGCCATCACGGCGGCTCGCTCGACGACCCCGACTTCAACAACGTCCACGTCGAGGTGCGGCTGAGCAGCGCACGGTCCCAGGGCTCGAGAGCCTAAGGTTCGAGCGCGATGTCGGTCGTGTAGGAGCGGTAGATGTAGCGGATCGTCGTGCCGTCCCACTGGACCGCGCGGTAGTTCGTCGTGTTGCCCGTCGGCGCGTCGGCGTACATGTGGCCCACGGGGGCCGTCCCGACCGACGCGTTGCTCGCCGAGGCTCCCGTGCGGACGTACGCACCCGTCGTGAGCTTGAAGCCGTTCGCGCTCGTGCCGGCGAGGTAGCTCGAGCCGACCCACGCCTTCTTGCCGGCCCAGTAGACCTCGGAGAAGCCCTGGTCGGTCCGGCCCGTCCGCACGAAGACGTGCCCCGCGGGCACCGCGCCGAGGATCGTCCCCATGGGCGTCTCGCGGACGTTGAGCGAGCTCGCCGTCACCTTCGCGCCCTTCGCGACCGCGGTGCTCGCGAGCACGCGGTAGGTCGTCGTGCCGCTCGCCGCGTGCACCGGCTTGGCCGGGTCGCTCGTGCTCACGCGGACCGTGTAGCTGCCCGCGGTCGCCGTGGCGGAAGGCGTCACGGTGAGCGTCGCGGTGCCGCTCGCGCCCGCGGCGAGCGTGAGCGTCGTGGGCGACACCGACGCGGTCCAGCCCGCCGGCGGCGTCGTGGAGAGCGTGAAGGTCGAGGCCGCCGAGCTCGACGAGTCGTTGTTCGTCACCGTCACGGAGACCGTGCGCGGAGCGCCCGCCGAGCCGTAGGTCGAGCCGACCGTGACGGTGGGCGCGAAGGGGACCGGCCCGAACCAGACCGACACGGTCGCCTTCTGCGCGTCGTGCGACGTCTGCTTGATCGTGATCTTGTTCGCGGAGTCGCTCCACGACTCGCCGTCCGCGAGGTTCGCGAGGAGGTAGCTCTTCTCGCCCTTCGTGAAGCGGTGGATCGACGTGCGCGCGCGGTAGCGCCACGAGAGGTTCGTCGCGTCGTAGCCGATCGCCGAGCGGTAGCTGACCCAGTACGCCTCGCCCGTGTCGGGCTTCGCGATCTTGAGGATCTGGACCAGCGAGCGGTCCTCCTCGGTGTTCGCGACCTGGAACGTCCCCGTCGCCGCGACCGTCTGGATCTGCGCCGCCGGGATCCAGCCGAGCTCGGCCTTGTGGGGCGCGTTGTGGTGGACGAGGCCCGAGGGGTTGCCCATGGGGCACGAGCCGTCGCCGTACTCGTAGTCGGGCGTCGCGGCGTGCTGGAGCCCGAGGTTGTGCCCGAGCTCGTGCGCGAAGGTCGTCGCGTCGTCGTCGTAGACCCACGCGCGGCTCGGCGAGCCGCCGATCGTCCCGAGGCCGCCGTACTCGATGGCCGAGGTGTCCGGGAACACGTAGACGCGCCGCTTGTAGTTCGCGAAGTTGACGCCCTGGGCCTTCGCCACGTCGTCCGCGGCGTACGCCCACTTCCACTCGTCCGTCTCCGACGCCGAGTTCGCGATCGTGATGGGGCCGAAGACGTCCCCCGTGAAGCTCACCTTGCCGAAGGACGCCTCGCGGTAGAGGGCGTCCACGGAGTTGGACGTGCCGAACATCATCTGCTTCGCGGCGGTCGGCGTGAGCGTCGCCGCCTTGTCGCGGAGGTTGACGATGAGGACGACCGTCGTCTGGGGGCCCGTGGGCGTGGAGGGCGCGGGCGCGGTCGTGATGACGCGCATGCTGCCGCCGTTCGCGGCGACGATCTCGCCGGCGGCGCCTTGCTCGCCGTGGACCTCGACGTAGGACCCCGGAGCGATGACGGGCGGGGCCGCCTTGAAGGTGACGGGCGTGTCGCCCACCCGGTAGAGAGTGGTGGACACACCCGTCACCTTGTTGGTCGCGCGCACGACGGTGAGCGTCCCCGTCGCGCTGCTCGTGTGGTGCCCCTGGGCCGGCGCAAGACACAGAAGCACCAGCCCCAGCGCCGTGAAGGCGCGGGTGACACTCAGTGACAAGGCTCTCCCTACTTTCCCAACTGCCCCAGCAACGACTTCCAGCTACTACCCCAGCGACTGACTTCCCTGCGGACGAGACACCTTGCAGCAGAGGTGCCAGAAAAGTGCGGCGAGCGCACCGCCGCTTCAAAACGAGAGCTTCCGGGCCTCTGCGCTCATGGTGTCGCCTGCAGGCGCCGCCGCCGATCGTGAGCATTTCCCAGATCTTGTCTTTACATGCGGCAACAGGAGTTGAGCCGTCAATGAAGGGGGGCACCTCTCCACGAGTTGATGAGCGCTTTCGCTCGGCTCGCGCGCAACCCCAGGCGCCGCCAAACTCAGCGCATGCGCCTCGGACCGTACGAGACCCTGGGCGAGCTGGGCCGAGGCGGGAGAGGGACCGTCTATCGCGCGCGCTCGCCGGGCGGAGTCGAGGTCGCGGTCAAGCTCCTCCGCCTCGATCGGGCGGATGCCTTCGCGCGCTTCGAGCGGGAGTACCGGCTCCAGACGAAGCTCGGCGCGGAGGAGGGCTTCGTCCCGATCCTCGACGCGGGCTCCGTGTCCCAGGGGCCGTTCATCGTGATGCCTCTCCTCCCCGGCGGGACTCTCCGTGAGCGAATCATGGAGGGAGCGCTCGATGTCGCCGGGACCGTGGCTCTCGGCGAAGCGCTCGCACGCGCACTCTCGGGCGCGCACGGAGCGGGGATCATCCACCGCGACTTGAAGCCCGAGAACATCCTCTTCACCGCGGCGAAGCGGCCCGTGATCGCCGACCTCGGCCTCGCGAAGTACTTCGGCGTGGACACGGCGACCGCGCCCGGGGAGCGCGGGCTCTCGCACACGGGCGAGCTCCGCGGGACTCCGGGCTACATGGCCCCGGAGCAGATGGTGGACTCGCGGCACGTGGGGCCGCCGGCCGACGTCTACGCCGTCGGCGCCGTCCTCTACGAGTGCCTCGCGGGGACACCGCTCTTCGTGGGCGACTCGTGGACCGAGGTCGCGTGCAAGGTCCAGAGCGGAGAGTTCGAGCCGATCGGGAAGTTGAAGCCGGACGCGCCGCCGTGGCTCGTCGCGCTCATCGAGCGGTGCCTCGCGAAGAAGCCCGATCAGCGCTTCGCGGACGGACGGGAGCTGCTCGGCGCGTTCCTGTCGCGGAGCGCGCCGCGCGCGGAGAAGCCGCCGTCGCGCATCCTCCTCCCCGCGGTCGCCGCCTCCACGGCTCTCCTCGGCCTGGCGGCCGGGGCGCTCGTCTTCCGCTCCAAGGAAGCACCGCCGCCGCAGGCGGCTCCTCCCACGGTCGCCGTCGAGACGAGCGCGGCGGCGCCCGCTCCTCCTCCGCCGCCCACGATCGATCCTCGGCTCGTACCCGAGACGTGGATCGAGAAGGCGCGCGCCAAGCTCGCGAAGGGCGACACCGATGGTGCGATCTCCGACTACGGCCGCGCGCTCGAGCTCGACGAGAAGTGTGTCGTCGCTCTCGACGAGCGCGCCCAGGCGCGCATCAAGAAGATGGACACGGTCGGGATCCTCGCGGACACGGACAAGGCGCTCAAGCTCGACCCGAACCGCGCGACGGTCTGGTGCTCGCGCGGCTTCGCGCGGCTCAAGAAGGGCGACCACGACAAGGCGATCGCCGACGCGCGCCGCGCGCTCGAGCTCGACCCGAACCTCGCGGCCGCGTGGCGCAACCGCGGCGTCGCGCGCGGCAAGAAGGGCGACATCGATGGCGAGATCGCGGACTGCACGCGCGCGATCGAGCTCGAGCCGAAGTTCGCGACGGCGTGGTTCAACCGCGCGTCGGCGTACACGGCGAAGGGCGACCGCGAGAAGGCGATCGCCGACTTCGAGAAGGTGCTCGAGCTTGACCCCGGGAGCGCGATGGCGAAGCAACGCCTCGAGCTGCTCAGGAAGGAGAGCGCCGCTCGCTGAGCGCGCTCAGTTGCCGAGGTCGTGCACGCGCCCGAGGAAGAGGATCGAGCCCGTCCGCGTGTCGCGGATCAGGAACAGGAAGGGGCGGTCCACCTTGACCTCGATCGGGCCGCCGAACGTGAGGGCCGCCGCGGTCGCGGCGGCGGCCTCGGTGCCTTCCTCGTTCACTTCGATCCAGGCCTCGTGGACGACCTTCGAGAGCGCGGTGCCCTTCTTGCCGTCGATCCCCGAGAAGTCCGCCTTCGCGGAGAAGGCGTCCGTCATGCCGAGCTCCTCGAGGTGCTTCGCGAGCTCGACCCGGCTCGAGAAGGAGAACCGCGGGAGCGCGAGGTCCGTCTCGCCGGACTCGAGCGACGCGAGCTCGGTCTCGAGCTTCTCGATGGTGAGGGTCTTCTCGATGGACGCGAGGTCGTGCTCCCCGAGCGGGACGACCAGGTCGAGTGCGAGCTCGCGGCCCTTGTAGGGGAGCTCGACGATCGCGAAGGTGGCGTCCTCGTCGATCTTGTGGCGCGAGCCGTCCTTCTCGCTGTCGAACTTGTGCCGCATGAAGGGCACCTCGCGCTTGTCGCCCTTCGCGCTCGTGAAGGTGCCCGGCTTCGTCTTCTTCGGGTCGAAGCGCGTCTCCCACTCGGCCTTGAAGTACGTCGCCGCCGTCACGACGAGGCGCGTGTCGGGACCGACGTCGGCCGGCCCCACGAGCGCGGGGATCTTGCCGTCGGTGCGGCCGGCGACCCACGAGTTGATCGCCGCGACCGCGCGCGCGGGCGCGCGCGCGTAGTCGAGCGCCTCGATCCGCGCCGAGTAGTGGTG
>CAZYLP010000135.1:0-5598 GCA_964648345.1 uncultured Planctomycetota bacterium | reverse complement strand
CGACGAGCTCCTCGCCGAGAGGCTGACCTCGCTGCGGCCAGAGAGCGGCGGCGAGCGCGATCCTGTGCCCGCGGGTCTTCGCGAGGCCCTCGAGGTCGCCTTCGAGCGCGCCGAGCGCGCGGTCGCCGCGCGCGGGCTCGATGGAGTGGTGGAGGGTGCGAGCCATCTGCCCGGCCGTGTCGCCGCGCGCCCCCGCGGAGACGAGCGCGAGCGCGCGGCCGAGGTTCTCGGGCGAGAGGAGGATGTTGCCGGGCTCCTTCGCGAGACGCGCGTAGAGGTCGAGCGCGAGCTCGTTGTTCGCGCGCGCGATCGCCTGGACGTCCGTCGGGAGCTTCTTCGGACCGCCCTCGTCTCCCGAGAGCTCGAAGTTCTGGGCGCGCGCGCTCCCCGCGAGGAGGAGGCAGGTCGTCACGGCGGCAGCGAACGGGTGAGCTCTCATCTCGGACCTCGGGCGACGTAAGACACGTCTCGCACTCCGCGATGGTTCCATGCAACCCGTGGTAAATTCTGACCCTCGAAACAAGGGAGACCCCCATGAAGCTCGGCCGCCGTGCTGCCCTTTTCCTCCTCCTCGCCCTTCCGCTGCCGCTGCTCGCCATCGCGCGCGCGGACGAGGAGAAGAAGTTCGACCCGACGGGCTGGCTCACGAACGACAAGTATCCGCCCATAGGCGATGCCCGCGCCAAGCGCGACTCGAAGGATGCGTTCGTGATCCGCTGGGAGGCGTTCCCGCCGACACTCCGCACGGACGGCCCGAACTCGAACCTCGTTCAGACGACGACGATCCACGGGTTGATGTACGAGACGCTCGTCGCGATCCACCCGGAGACCGAGGACTTCATCCCGATGCTCGCGAGTCACTGGAAGCGCGAGATCGACGAGGCGAAGGGCGTCCAGACGTTCTGGTTCCGGATCGACTCGCGCGCGCGCTGGCGCGACGGGTCCGAGGTCACGGCGGAGGACGTCGTGAAGACCTTCTGGCACATGGTCCAGGAGGACCGGAACGACCCCTCGAACGTCCTCACCTTCCGCGAGGGCTTCGAGGATCCGGAAGCGATCGACAAGCTCACGGTCCGGGTGAAGACGAAGGGCACCGACCGCTCGAAGGGCCTGAACTGGCGGCTCTTCCTCTACTTCGGCGGCATGAAGATCTTCCCGGCGAAGGAGATCTCGATCCCCGGAGCCAAGTACCTCGAGGACTACAACTGGAAGTTCGTCATGGGGTCCGGCCCGTACTACATGAAGGACGAGGACCTCAAGAAGGGTGAGTCGCTCCAGCTCACGCGGCGCACCGACTGGTGGGCCGAGAACGAGCCGTGGGCGAAGCACACCTACAACTTCGACAAGATCAGGTCGACGGTCGTCCGCGACGAAGAGCTCGAGTTCCAGATGTTCAAGAAGGGGGACCTCGACCACTTCACCCCGACGCGCGCCCAGAAGTGGGTCCAGGAGTACCCGAACGAGGAGATCTGCAAGAAGGGGTGGGTCAAGCGCCGCAAGGTCTTCACGCAGTCTCCGCGCGGCTTCTCCGGGCTCGAGTTCAACATGCGCGAGAAGCCGTTCGACAACAAGGATGTGAGGCTGGCGTTCGCGCACCTCTTCAACCGCGAACGTCTCATGGAGAAGTTGTTCTTCAACGAGTACGAGTTCCTCAACACCTACTTCCCGGGCGGGAGCTGGGGCAACGACGACGAGAACGAGCTCGTCGGCTACGACCCCGTGACCGCCGGCAAGCTGCTCGCGAACGCGGGTTACAAGAACCGCGACAAGGCCGGCATCCTCGTCGACGGTGGCGGCAACCCGCTCAAGATCACGCTCGAGCTCGGGTCGCCGTCCCTCGAGCGGATCTTCCTCGTCGTCCAGGAGGACTACAAGAAGGCGGGCGTCGACCTCGAGCTCAAGGTGATCGACTCCTCGACTCTCCTCAAGAAGATCAGCGAGCGCCAGTTCAAGATCCACTTCCAGAACTGGGGCGGGCTCCTCTTCCCGAACCCGGAGACCTCGTGGAGCTCGAAGCTCGCGGACGAGAAGAACAACAACAACCACTACGGCTTCAAGAGCGCCAAGGTGGACGAGCTCTGCGCGAAGTACAACGTCGTGTTCGACCGCGCCGAGCAGAAGAAGATCATCCGCGAGATCGACAAGCTGATCTACGACGAGCACCCCGTCGCTCTCGGGTGGTACGCGCGGTATCACCGCGTTCTCTTCTGGGACAAGTTCGGCTACCCGGACTCGTACTTCACGCGCATCGGGAGCGACCCCGAGGCCGACATGATGATGCTCTGGTGGTGGGACGGCGACCGGGCCAAGGCGCTCGCGGCCGCGCGCGCGGGAGACAAGACGCTCGAGCAGGGCGAGGTCGACCACAAGCCCTGGGACAAGAAGAAGTAGTCGAGAGCGCGGAGATCGACCCACCGTGAAGGGCATGTGGAGCTATTTCGTAAGAAGGCTCCTCCTCATCCCGCTGACGTTCGTCTGCATCACGCTCCTCGTCTACACCGTCATGCGCCTCGCGCCGGGCGGGCCGATCGAACAGGCCCGCCTCGAGATCGAGTTGCGCAACCAGGGCGAGGCGGGCGGCGGCGGGGCGACCGACACGGGGAACCAGTCTCTGCCACCCGAAGCGATCGCGCAGCTCGAGAAGTACTACAAGCTCGACAAGCCCATCCCCGTGGGCTACCTGATCTGGCTCGGCGTGTGGCCGGACGACCAGAAGGGGGGCCGCCGTTCGGGGATCCTCCAGGGTGACTTCGGGACGTCCTACCGCTATTCGGAGCCGGTGCTGACCCGCATCGTCTCGAAGTTCCCGATCTCCATCTACTTCGGCCTCATCGGCTTCTTCGCCACCTGGCTCGTCTGCATCCCCCTCGGCGTCAAGAAGGCCCTCGAGCACCGCACGGTCTTCGACACGGTGACGTCGTTCCTCGTCTTCCTCGGTTACTCGATCCCTGGCTTCGTCGCAGCGCTCCTCCTGCTGCTGTACCTCGCGACGAACATGGGCTGGGACCTCTTCCCCCTCGGGAGGTTCCGCTCGGAGGGCTGGGACGACTGGTGGAAGGCCGGCGAGTACTGGCGCTGCATCAAGGATCAGATCTGGCACACGGCGATCCCGATCGCGGGCTTCATCATCCACGGCTTCGCGACGACGACGATCCTCATGAAGAACTCGCTCCTCGAGAACCTGAACGCCGACTACGTGAGGACGGCGTTCGCGCAGGGGGTCTCCGAACGGCGCGTGATCTTCGTCCACGCGCTCCGCAACTCGCTCATACCGATGTGCGTGAGCATCGGCCACGCGCTCGGGCTCCTCTTCGCCGGCTCGTTCCTCATCGAGCGGACGTGCAACATCCCCGGGATGGGTCTCCTCGGCTACCTCTCGATCATGGAGCGCGATTACCCCGTCAGCATGGGCATCCTCGTCTTCGCGGTGCTCATCAACCTCACGGGGAACATCATCTCGGACGTCATACTGGCGTTCGTCGACCCGCGGGTCCGGTTCAAGTGAGACGCGGCCCGTGAGCATCGTCATCGATCTCGTCAAGGTCGCGCTCATCCTCCTCGTGGGCTTCGTCCTCACGACTCGAGCGATCCCGTTCGTCTTCGTCGTCCTGCGCCGCGCTCTGCGCTTTCGCGAGCCCTCACCGGTCACGGTCAAGCGAATCGCGCGCTTCAAGCGCATCAAGCGCGGCTACTACTCGTTCCTCGCCATCACGACGCTGTTCGTGACGTCGCTCTTCCTCGAGCTGATCGTCAATGGACGCGCGATTGCCGTCCACTACGACGGCAGGACCGCGTTCCCAGCGGTCGCCGAGTGGATCGGCAAGCCGCTCTTCTTCGCGAACATCACCCCGTTCCAGAAGAAGAGCGACTTCGGACAGGTCGGAGAGGACGAGGTCGACTACCGCCGGTTCAAGCGCGACTGCACGCACCCCGAGCTGCTGCGCGGCGAGATCGACCTCGAGCGCTCGCGGATCGCGGCGGAGCGGAACGAGCTCGCGGCCATCGGGAGCGGCACGGGACGGAAGCTCACGCCCGTCGAGCGCATGAAGAGCAAATCGAAGCGCGATGCGCTCGACCGGCGCGAGGCGGAGCTCGCCCTCATCGAGAAGCACCACGCCGTCTTCGCGTCGGGCAAGGCTTGGTGCATCATGCCGGTCTATCCCTTCGGTCCCGGCGAGTTCCGGCACGACCTGAAGGGCAACCCGCCGAATGCGCCTTCGCTCGCGGACAGGATCCCGTTCGGGACGGACGAGTCCGGCCGCGACGTGTTCGTGTTGCTCCTCTACGGCTTCAGGATCTCGCTCGCGTTCGCGCTCTGCGTGTGGGCGGCCGGCTACATGATCGGGATCACGATCGGGGGGATCCAGGGCTACTACGGCGGCTGGGTCGACATAGGCCTCCAGCGCATCGAGGAGATCTGGGCGGCGATCCCGTTCCTCTACACGATCATGATCATCGCGTCGCTCATGACGCCCAGCTTCAAGCTGCTCGTGGGCCTCATGGTCGTGCTCACCAGCTGGCTCGGAATCACCGCGTACATGCGCGCCGAGTTCTACCGCGAGAAGGCAAAGGACTACGTCCAGGCCGCGATCGGCTGCGGCGTCTCCGACTGGCGGATCATCACGCGGCACATCCTTCCGAACGCGCTGGTCCCGGTCGTGACCTTCGCGCCGTTCGCGATCGTGGGGTACATCTCGTCGCTCGTCGGGCTCGACTACCTCGGGCTCGGCCTGCCACCCGGAACGCCGAGCTGGGGCAACCTCCTCAAGCAAGGCCTGGAGAACGTGAAATTCCATCCGCACCTCATCCAGGCCCCGGTCGCGGCGCTCGTCGCGACGCTCCTCTCGTCCGTGATGATCGGCGAGGCCGTCCGCGAGGCGTTCGACCCGAAGGTCTTCTCGAGGCTGCGATGAGACGAGCGGCAGCGAGGCGCGGTGCCCGATGAGCGGAGACCGGAAGATCCTCCTCGAGGTGAAGGGGCTCAAGACGTACTTCGACGTCGAGGGCAAGACCGCCAAGGCCGTGGACGGCGTGGACTTCAACGTCCTCGAGAACGAGGTCTTCGGCGTCGTCGGCGAGTCCGGCAGCGGCAAGACCGTGACGGCGCTCTCCATCCTCCGCCTCATCCCGAGCCCGCCCGGCTGGATCGCGGGCGGCGAGATCCTCTTCAAGGGCCGCGACCTCACGAAGCTCTCCTTCCCCGAGATGCGCAAGATCCGCGGGAAGGAGATCTCCATGATCTTCCAGGAGCCCATGACGGCCCTGAACCCCGTGTTCACCGTCGGCTTCCAGATGCGCGAGGTCATGAAGCAGCACGAGCCCGGCCTCTCGAAGACCGAGCTCGACGCCCGCGCGATCACGCTCCTCGAGAAGGTCGGCATCCCCGACGCCCCGCGGCGTCTCAAGAGCTACCCGAACGAGTTCTCGGGCGGCCAGCGCCAGCGGATCATGATCGCGATGGCGCTGGCGCTGAAGCCCCACCTCCTCGTCGCCGACGAGCCGACGACGGCGCTCGACGTGACGATCCAGGCGCAGATCCTCGAGCTGCTGCGCGGTCTGCGCGAGCGCTACGGCATGGCGCTGCTGCTGATTACGCAC
>CAZYLP010000134.1:751-13752 GCA_964648345.1 uncultured Planctomycetota bacterium | reverse complement strand
TGTCGGCGATTCGGTGTTTTCGGTGTCTTCGGTGGTTCGTCCTCCTCTCTCGTGGCGTAGACTCTCTCCCGTGGCCGAGAGCTTCAAGCAAGCGGCGACTCTCCTCCTCGTTCGTCGTGACGGATCCGTCTACTGGGCTCGCCGTCCTCTCGGCTCGAGCTTCCTCGCGACCTTCCACGTCTTCCCCGGCGGAGCGGTGGATCCGGGCGACGCATCCGCGGCCGAGGCAGCGGTGCGCGAGACGCGCGAGGAGATCGGCGTCGAGGTGTCCGCGGCGGATCTGTTGCCCGCGGGGAGATTCCTGACGCCGCCCTTCTCGCCCATCCGCTTCGACACCTGGTTCTTCGTCGCGCGCGCGCCCGAGGGCTGCGAGCCGCGGCTCGCGACGGGCGAGCTCGAGGCCGGGGAGTGGATCCAGCCCGAGGAGGGGCTCGCGCGGTGGCGCCGCGACGAGGCGGTCCTCGCCGCGCCGACTCGAGTCGCGCTCGAGGTCCTCGCCCGCACGAAGGGGCGGCCGCTCCCCGAGGTCGCGCGCGCGCTCGAGGCCGCGAGCCCCGGCGAGGGCGACTGGTCGCGGCGCGTCGAGCTCCGGCCGGGGATCTTCGTCTTCCCGGTGCGCACGCCGACGCTCCCGCCCGCGACGCACACGAACACGATCCTCGTGGGCGACGGCGCGGAGCTCGTGGTCATCGACCCGGCCTCGCCGTACGAGGAGGAGCGCGAGGCGCTCTCGGCCTTCGTCGCGGAGCTCGGGCGCGAGGGTCGGCGCGTGAAGGCGATCCTCCTCACGCACCGCCACCACGACCACGTCTCGGGCGCCGACGACCTCGCCGCCCGCACGGGCGCGCCGATCCTCACGCACCCGCTCGTGAAGGAAGCGCTCCGCGGCGAGGTGAGCGTGACCGGCACGATCGAGGACGGCCACGTCTTCGAGCTCGGCCGGCGCCGCCTCCGCGCGGTCCTCACGGAGGGACACGCGCGCGGACACCTCGCCTTCCACGAGGAGACGAGCGGGACCGTCCACGCTGGCGACATGATCGCGGCCTACGGGACGATCATCATCGACCCGCCCGAGGGCGACATGAAGGTCTACTTCGAGTCGCTCGCCCGCCTCCGCGCGCTCGGAGCGCGGCTCATGTTCCCCTCACACGGCCCGCCGATCGGCGACCCCGCCGGGAAGATCGACGAGTACGTCGCGCACCGCCTCGCGCGCGAGGCGAAGGTCCTCGCCGCCTTCGAGAGCGGCGCGCGCGACGTGGCGGGCGTCGTCGCCGGCGCGTACCAGGACACGCCGCCCGCGCTCCACGGCCTCGCGGCGCGGAGCGCGCTCGCGCACCTCCTCAAGCTCCAGCACGACGGGAAGGTCCCCGCGGGGACCTTCACGACCTAGACTCTCCGTCGTTCGAGTCCTCGATCCGGAGATCCGGACGGTCCGAGACGTCCGAGTCCGAGCCCTGCTCGAGGTCGGAGTCCTTGCCGACGCCCTCCTCGGAGTCGTCCACGAGGTAGATCTCGTCCACCGAGCTCACGTCGGAGACCGAGTCCTTCACGCCCGAGTCCCCGCCGTGGACCCTGAGGCGCTCGCTCTCCTTGGGCTCGCGGTCGAGGTAGAGGAACGACTTCCCCGAGACCGTGAAGACCATGCCGTGGACGAGCGCGGCGCCCTCGTCGACGAGCGGGACGCCCGCGATCGTGACGTTCGCCGCCTTGCCCGGCGGGGCGAGGTGCGCGCCGCGCTCCTGGTCCACCGAGAAGGTGAGGCGATTCCCCGCGAGCTCGATCGTCGCGGTCTCGGCGTCGACGCGGTCGGAGCGGAAGTAGATCGGCTCGCCCTCGATGGAGCCCCCCGCGCCGAGCGCGACGACCTGGCGGTCGCCGAACGTGAGCCACCCGGCCTGCGTCGTGTCCTGCGAGTCGTCGATGACGAGGATCTCGTCCACCGACGCGACGTCCGAGATCGTCTCCTTGGAGGCGCTCAGGAACGCGCGCTTCGACTTCCGGCGCTTCTCCTTCGGATCGACCTCCTTCGAGCCGGACGCCGAGCCCGCCGTCGAGCCCCCCAGCGAAGAGCCGGTGTCGCTCACGACCGGCGTCTGGCCCTCGTCCGAGGGCTCGATCCACGCGCGCCGCCGCTCCGAGAGCGTCGGCTCGCGGTCCATGTAGACGAACGGCCGGTTGCTCCCGTCCTTCTCCTCGACCTGCACGACCATCCCGTGGACGAGGGACGTCTTGCCGAGCACCGGGACGCCTTCGATCGAGACCTTCACTCCCTGCGGCTCGGCGTCCACGCCGCCGTCGCGGCTCGCGCTCAGCTCGAGGGACCCGCTCCCGAGCTCGAGGCGCGCGACGCCGCGGTGGGTCCGGCTCTCCTCGAGGACGACCTCGCTCTCGAGCGGCCGGCCATCCTTGCCGAGCGGGACGAGCCGCCGTCCGGCGAGCGGCGCGCGGCGCATCCTGACGGCGAGGACGAGGAGGAGGCAGACGGCGACCGCGATGAGCGCGACGCCGACGTACGTGCGCCACGGCGCCTCGGGCGGCGGGACGGCGGCCGTGACCGGCGCGGGCGCAGGCGGCGGAGGAGGAGTCGCGACGGGCGGCTTCGGAGGCGGCACGGGCACCGGCGCCGCGATCGGAGGAGGCGGAGGAGGAGGAGCCGGCGGCGGAGCGGGGGCCGGGGGCGGCACCGGCTTCGCCTTCACGGGGAGGAGCGGTCCGAGCTTCGCCGCGAGCGCCTCCGCATCGAGCGCGCCGTCGAGGAGCACGACGCCGGGGAGGTCGCTCAGGTCCTCGAGGAGCGAGACGAGCCGCGACTCCTCGGCGACCGAGAGCTTCACCACGACGGGCTTCACGTTCAGGGCCCGGAGGCGCGGGAGCGTCTTCTCGCGCCAGAGGTCGCGCGCGTGGCGGTTGATCGTCTCGCGGTCCGCGTCCTCGGGGAGGCCCTTGAGGAACACCGCCGGCGCATCGTCCGTGCCGACCACGTCGAGCTCGAGGTCGGAGACGATCACGAGCGCGCGCGCGCCGCCCGCGGCCGCGAGCGCGCGCGCCGCGCGGTCGATCGCATCGCCCACGTCCGACGCGCCGCCCCACTCGTGCGGGAAGGCCGCGCGCGCGCTCGCCCGGTGGAGCTCGCTCGCGACGCCGGTCCCGAACACGCGCACGTCGTCGGGCGCCTCCTCGAGCCACTTCGCGAGGGCCTGCTCGACCTTCTCGGCTCCCGCGCGCTTGCTGCTCTCGGATGCGTCGATCACGAGCGCGATGCCGTCCGCGCGCGCGCTCGAGGCGAGCGCGCCCGTGAGCGCGACGGCGGCCGCGGCGAGGAGCGCGCGCCTCATCGCTCGACCTCGATCGAGACGGGGAGCGGCTTCGCCACGGACTTGGCGTCCACTCGCGCCTCGAGCGCGAGCGTGCCCTCGTAGGTCCCCGCGGGGAGGTCGCTCCCAACGTAGACGCGGACGACGAGCTCGCGCTCCTCGCCCGCGCCGAGCGAGCGCGCATCCCAGCTCGCGTCCGCCGCCTTCACGCGGATGTCGCGCCGCGGTCCGATCCGCGCCGTGCTCGATGCGAGCGCGCCGGGCTGAGCGTCGAGCCGTGCCGCGACGGTCGAGGAGACGCGCACGCGGGCCTCGGCCCAGCCCGCGCGGCCGCGGAGCCGGAGCGCGCCCGGCTCGACGCTGAGAGCGAGCTCGCGCGGCGCGGCCTCGACCTCGCCGCCGAGGTCGCGGACGAGCGGCGGCGCCCTGGAGCCCGCGAGCGCGACCTCGACGCGGGCCGTGCGCGCGCCCGCCGCGGCGCCCTCCTTCGGCGCGACGCGCACGACGAGGTTCTCGCCCTCGATCGCCGCGGTGATGCCGAGGTCGTCCTCCGCGAGCGCCTTCGCCTCGAGCCTCGCCCCGCGGAGCGGGAAGGTGCGCGTCACGGTCTCGCCCGCGCGGACCCTTCCGAGGTCGAAGCGCTGCGGGATCTTCACCGCGAACGGCTCGCACGTGATCGGGACGGAGAGCTGCCGCGGCGGCGCCTGGCCCGGCGGGTCCACCGCGCGGACGCGTTCGCCCTTCGCGATCGGGCGGACGGCGGCCGTCGCGACGAGCGTCACCTCGGCGCGGAGCTTGAGCTTGTCCCCGCTCGCGAGCTTCCGCGCATCGAGCACGAGGACGAGGTCCTTCTCCTCGCCCGGCGCGAGCGGGAGGTCGCTCGCCTGGGCGAAGAGGCTCTCGACGAGGATCTTCACGGGACGCGTCGGGTCGCCCGTCACGCGGAGCTTCACCTCCGTGCGCGAGTCGCTCCACACGGGCCCCACGTCGAGCTTCGCGGGCGTCACGCGGACCGTGGGCGGCGGCGTGCCCTCGCGCCGCTTCGCGAGGTAACGGAAGACGCGCTCGTGCTCAAAGACGGCGTCGCCCGCCGCGAAGGACAGGTCGAACGCGAGCTCGCACGGCCCCTCGACGCGCGGCGCCTCGACCTCGCCCTCGAAGCGGAGGCCGGTGCGCGTCGCGCTCCGCGCGAGGACGACCGTGCGTCCGGACGCGCGGGCCTTCGCGTCGACGAGGAGACCCGACGCCGACGCTCCGTTGATGACGAGACCCACGGGCACCGGATCGCCGATCATGGCGAGGGGCGGCGGCGCGTCCTTCTCGAGCTCGATCGTCCAGGAGGGGCGGTAGAGAAGGAGGTCGGTCCCCTTCGGGACCTCGAGCCGGGCGCGCGGCGGCTCGCTCCAGGCCTTGACCGCGAGCGGGGCGAGACCGAGGGCGACGACGCGCCCTCCCTGCGGCGTGATGCCGGCGGGCGCGCCCTTCGCGGCGAGGAACGAGAAGCCCTCGCTCGCGATCTCGGCGAGCGCGGTACGCGCACCGCTCTCGACCGGGGCGCGAAGGATCCGGTAGCCGCGCGCCGACGCCTCGCGGCTCGCGCGGTCCACCTCCCTGGCATCCTCTCCCTCGAGCTTCGGGGCGAGGAGGACGACGAGCGACCCGCGCACGGCCTCCGCGGCG
This sequence comes from uncultured Planctomycetota bacterium, assembly GCA_964648345.1. Taxonomy (GTDB): domain Bacteria; phylum Planctomycetota; class J058; order J058; family JACQDU01; genus CAZYLP01. Next base: position 8,758 of record CAZYLP010000134.1, on the reverse strand, counting down.
ATGAGCGCATCCAGCGCCCGGCGACATCCCTTTCCGACCAGAGCGCGCCCCTGCGTCGCTTCGATCGGACCCCCCTGCGAGTCGCCGAGCGGCGACACGACTCGCGCGCCTTCGCTCGTCGCGGCGAGGACGCCGATCTGGACATCGTCCGCCTTCGCGAGCTCGAGGGTCGCCTCGACCACAACCCTCGTCGTGGCGAGTCCTTCCGGCGCAAGTGTCGAGTCCGCCACGAGCACCACGGCCCGCCGGGTTATCGGACCCGAGATGAGGGCCGGCTCCGTCCGGGGCGCCGAGGCGCATCCGGCGACGAGGACGAGGATCGCGACGGCCGCGGCCCGCATGTTGCGAGTCTAAGCCCTCGGCTGTCCGCGAGCCAGGCGCCCGAGGGGCGGCCCGTGCCCCCACTTCGTCAAAAACTCAAGGACCTGGCTCTTGCGCGATGTGCCATAATAGGGACACAGTGTGACGTCGTCCGCTGCCACCGGTCCTTGTCCGGGGCGTGGGCAAGGACCAGGAGAACGGCAGACAAATGGCGAAGGAAGCTGCAATCGAGCTCGAAGGCGTTGTGAAGGAAGCCCTTCCGAACGCAACGTTCCGCGTCCAGCTCGACAACGGACACGAGGTGCTGGCCTACGTCTCGGGGAAGATGAAGAAGTTCTTCATCCGCATCCTCCCGGGAGACGTGGTCAAGCTCGAGATGTCGCCCTACGACCTGACGCGCGCTCGCATCACTTACCGCGCTCGCTGATTCGCTGGCCCAGGCTGGCAGCGACTCGCCGCTGAGGCGAGGGCAGCGCCAGCTCGGCGAGCTCGTCGGCGCTCACCCAGCGCAGCTCGGAGTGCCCCTTCGCCCGGGGGCGTCCGCGCAGCGTCCCCTCGACGACCCGGAGCTCGATCCGCTCCCGCATGACCGTGTGCCGCGTGGCCGCGATCGGGGAGCCTCCACCCTCGAGGCGCGCCGCGCATCCGAGGAGCTCGCGGCCGAGCCGCCTCACGGCGTCCGCATCCGACTCGTCCGCGAGGAGCGTCACGCGCGGGAGCTCCCAGAGGCCGCCCCAGACCTCGTCCGCGCGGCGCTTCGCGACGAGGACGCGCGCTCGCGCGACGACGGCGAGAGCGAGGTCACGCCGTGCCTTCGGCTTCGCGCGCGGGGCGAGCTCGGGGAAGCGAGTCACGTCGCCCGCGGCGCGCGCCGCGCACGCAGCGGCGAGCGGACACTCCGCGCACGAGGGCGATGTGGGCGAGCACACGAGCGCGCCCAGCTCCATGAGCGCCTGGTTGTGGACGCTCGCTCCGCGCGACGGCACGAGCTCGCCCGCGAGCTGCCAGAGCGTCTTCTTCGCCGCGCCCGTGCGCGGATCGCCCGGGACGCGGAAGAGCCGGGAGAGGACCCGCGCGACGTTCCCGTCCACGAGCGGCGCCGGCTCATCGAAGGCGATCGAGGCGATCGCGCCCGCGGTGTACGGCCCGACACCGGGCAGCTCGAGCAGGCCCTCGACCGTGCGCGGGAAACCGTCTCTCGCGAGGAGCTTCGCCGCCGCGTGGAGGTGACGCGCCCGCCGGTAGTAGCCGAGCCCGGCCCACGACCGGAGCACGTCGTCGAGCGGCGCCGCGGCGAGAGCCTCGACCGTCGGGAAGCGCGCGAGGAACCGTTCGAAGTAGGGGACGACCGCGGCGACGGTCGTCTGCTGGAGCATGATCTCCGAGAGCCAGACCGCGTACGGGTCGGCGGGCGAGCGGCGCCACGGCAGCTCCCTCCGGGCCTTCGAGAACCACCGGGCGAGGGACGCGCGAATCCCCTTCGCGTGCTCGAAGTCCATTGCCACCGCGCCTCGCTGCCGCTCGTCTATTCGCGACAGAGGTTAGCATGCGGCCCATGAGCCCCCGGCCGGCGCTCCTCCCGCTCTACGCGGCCACGCTGTTCCTGAGCGCGGGGCTCCTGTTCCTCGTCGAGCCCATGTTCGCGAAGATGGTGCTCCCGAAGCTCGGCGGGACGCCGGCCGTCTGGACGACGTGCATGGTGTTCTTCCAGGCCGTCCTCCTCGCGGGCTACCTCTACGCGCACGTCGCGACGAAGCTCCTCGCGCCGCGGAAGCTCCTCGCGGTCCACCTCGGCGTCCTCGCGCTCGCGTTCCTCGTCCTGCCGCTCACGGTCTCCGACGCGTGGAAGCCGCGCGCGGACGGGAACCCCGTCGGCTCGCTCCTCGCGATCCTCGCGCTCACGGTCGGGCTGCCGTTCTTCGCCGTCTCGACGAGCGGGCCGCTCCTCCAGAAGTGGTTCGCCGGGACCGGCCACCCGGCCGCGAAGGACCCGTACTTCCTCTACGGCGCGAGCAACCTCGGGAGCATGCTCGGCCTCCTCGCGTACCCCTTCGTGCTCGAGCCGCTCGCCGAGCTCGGGGCGCAGAGCTGGATCTGGACGGGCGGCTACACCCTCCTCGTCGCGCTCACCGCGGCGTGCGGCGCGCTCGCGGCGAGTGGACCGGCGGCGACGCCGGAGACGGCCCCGACGAGCGCGCCGGCCCTCGAAGCCGCCGCGCCCGACGAGACGCTCACGTGGGGACGCATGCTCCGCTGGATCGCGCTCGCCGCGGTCCCCTCGAGCCTCATGCTCGGCGTCACGACGCACATCACCTCCGAGATCGGCGCGATCCCCCTCCTCTGGGTGATCCCGCTCGCGCTCTACATCGGGAGCTTCATCGTCGTCTTCGCGCGGCGACAGGTCTTCTCGATGCCGCTCCTCGCGCGCGTGCTCGCGTTCCTCGTGATCGGCGTCGTCGTCTCGCAGGCCATCTACCGCGTGAGCCGCTGGTGGGACCTCCCGCTCCACGTGGCCACGTTCTTCGTCTTCTCGCTCGTCCTCCACGGCGCGCTCGCGAAGGACCGGCCCTCGACGCGGCACCTCACGATCTTCTACGTCCTCATGTCGCTCGGCGGCGTCGTGGGCGGCCTCTTCAACGGGATCGTCGCGCCGGGCGTCTTCACGGGCGTGAGCGAGTACCCGATCGCGATCGTCGCGGGCTGCCTCCTCGTCCCGGCGGCCGCGGCCGGCCGCTGGTGGCTCGATCTCCTCCTGCCGCTCGGCCTCTTCGCCGTGCTCCAGGGCGCGTTCTGGTACGCGAACAACCACGCCGTGAGCTACATCGCGGGCATGATCGCGGTCGTCATGGCGCCCGCGGTCGCGTGCTTCGCCTTCTCGCGGCGGCCGGTGAGGTTCGGGCTCGGCATCGCGGCGCTCCTCATCACGCACGCTCCGTCGAGCTCCGGTCTCCTCCACGCGGAGCGGAGCTTCTTCGCGATCCACCGCGTCGTCCGCGGCGACGGGGAGAGGCTCTCCTTCAACTCCCTGTTCCACGGCACGACCATGCACGGGAAGCAGCGGATCGACCCGAAGACGGGCGCGCCGATCGACGGCGTGACGCCGCTCACCTACTACACGCGGCGCGGCCCCGTGGGTCAGTACTTCGCGTCGCGCCCCGCGTGGCGGAACATCGCGATCGTCGGCCTCGGCTCCGGTCTCGCGGCGGCGTACGCCGAGAAGGGCCAGACCGTGACCTTCTACGAGATCGATCCGATCGTGAAGGAGATCGCGGAGGACACCCGCTTCTTCAGCTACCTGTTCGACGCACGCCAGCGCGGCGCCGATGTAAAGGTCGTCCTCGGCGACGCCCGCCTCACGATCCACGGAGCAGCCCCCGCGAGCCTCGACCTCCTCCTCCTCGACGCGTTCTCGAGCGACAACGTCCCCGCGCACCTCCTCACGCGCGAGGCCCTCCGGCTCTACCTCGAAAAGCTCGCGCCCGGCGGTCTCATCGCGCTCAACATCTCGAACCGCTACCTGAACCTCCGGCCCGTGCTCACGGCGCTCACGGCCGACGCGGGGCTCGTGATCCGCAACCAGGACGACGACCCGGCGCCCGAGGAGGAGGCGCTCGGCGCCGCGGACTCCTCGTGGGTCGTCATGGCGCGGAGCGAGGCCGACCTCGGCGCCATGAGGGACGACCCGCGCTGGAAGAGGCTCCCGCCCCGGCCCGACGTGAAGCCGTGGACCGACGGCTACTCGAACATCCTCTCGGTGCTCGGAGCGCGCGACAAGGAGTGAGCCCGGCTCAGGCGGGCTCGGGCGGCGCGAAGCCGAGCGTGACCTCGAGGAGCTGGAGGAGCACGCGGCCCGTCGCTCCCCAGATCACCTCGCCGTCCGTCTCGAAGAAGGGGACGTCGATCGGGAAGCCGTTCCGCTCCATGGTCTCGAAGCGGAACCTCGTGCGTGCCGGGTCCACGAGCGCATCGAGCGCAACGTCGAAGACGCGCGCGACCTCGGCCGCGTTCGGCGCGTAGACGAGACCCGCGGGGATCCTGCCGACCCACGGCGTCAGGTTGAAGCCGGTGATCACGGGCCGGTCGTCGAGCGCGCCGAGCGTCTCGACGCACGCGCGCGGGATCCCGAGCTCCTCCTCGGTCTCGCGGAGCGCGCACGCGAGCGCGGACTCCCCGGCATCGATCGATCCGCCCGGGAAGGAGACCTGCCCCGCGTGGGCCTTCAGGTTCTCGGGGCGGCGCGTGAAGAGGACGCGCACCTCGCCCTCTCCGGTCGCGAGGAGCGGCACGAGCACGGCCGCGGCGCGGAGGCCCGTCTCGCCGAACGAGACGCGCTCCCGCGTCTCGAGTCTGCGGGCGAGCTCCTGGAAGAAACCGTCGCCGCGAGCGGCGATCGGCTCTACGACTCCTCCCACCAGAACGCCTCGCCCTCCGAGGCGACGAGCTGCTCGAGCCAGTCCTGGAAGCTCGCGGCGACCCTCTTCTTCGCGTGGCCGCCGTACCACCAGTGGACCGGGTACTCGCCCTTCGCGTTCGGCTTCGACGTGTCGAACGCGAGGTAGTCGCCGTCGCCGAGGTCGGCGAGCGGGAGCCACGGCGCGTGCATGCGCTCGCAGAGACGGTCCTTGAGCTCCTTCTTCAGGTCGAGCGCGCCGACCAGCCGGATCTCGCGGAACTCCTGCGTGAAGAGGCGGCCGCCGCCCCAGTGGAGGTTGAACTCGCGATACGACGGCGGGAGCTTCATCTTGAGCTCGGTCTCGACCGCCGTGACGGCGTCCTCCTGCGCGGCGAGGAACATCTCGTGGCGCGGGCGGCCCATCTCGTGGCGCCAGGCGTAGTGCGGGTCCTCGGGGTCGTCCTCGCGGGCGAGCTCCTCCCGGAACCAGACCCAGCGGTCCTTGATCGCGATCTTGCGCGCGGGCTCGTCGGCCTTGCCCTTCGAGTCCTCGTCGGGCGGCGCCGCCTCGCCCTTCTCGTCCTCTTCCTGCTTCCCCTGCTTCACCTTGTGCTCGGAGAGCGCCTCCTCGAAGGCGTTCTCGGCGGCCTCGATCTGGGCCGTCGTCTTCTCCGACGAGACGGACCAGACGGCGGCGCGGGCTGCCTCGGCGGCCTTGGCCGCGGTGCTCTTCGGGACGCCCGACTTCTTCGACTTCTTCTTGGGCGGGACGGGCGCCTCACCGTAGTGCATCGTCGGCGCCGCGCCCTGGAAGTCGGGGGCGGACGGCGGCGCGGGCGGGAGGAGCGGCTGCTCGGGGAGGTTGGGCGGCTTCCGCCCGCGCCCCATCTGGCGGAGCGCGAGCCGCTCGGGCTTGTGGTCGATCGGCTTGAACGGGTCCGGCCGGCGTGGCCGCTTGAGCGGCGGCATCGGCGCGGCGGGCTTCGCGGGCGGAGCAGCGCCCTTCGCGGGCTTCTTCGCGGCGGCGGGCTTCGGCGCGGCCTTCGGCTTCGGCGCGGCCTTCGGCTTCGGCGCGGCCGGCTTCGGCGGCCCCTTGCCGCCGGACTTCGGAGAGCGGGCCGCGAGGGCCTTCCAGGGTTCACGGACCCCGGGCGTCAAGCGTCGCGGAGAGTTCAAGTTGACCGTCCTCCTGCGAGAGGCCGAGATCCTATCAGGAGGGTGACACTCGAAGAAGAGTTTGGCGGGTGAGGAGACCCTGCTATTTCGGGGTCTCGTTGGGGTGCGTCTTCACCCAATGGAAGGCCTCGGCGGCTCTTCGAGCGGGCGCCGTGTACGGGATGAAAGGCGGGATCGGCGCCGAGTACGTGAAGTGGAGCGAGACGCGCCCCTCGCCGAACTCCTGCGCATCCGCCTGCAGCTTCCGGCGTACGGCCTGCCCGTGCTCGTAGGGCCCGCCCATCCCGACCTCGCGCGAGATCGCCTCGAGGCGGTCGCACTCGCCGAGCACGTGCTCGTGGAACCCGGTGACCTTCCGGGCATCGAAGACGACCCGCGCCTCGGACATCTGGAAGAAGGGGAAGATGAAGCAGAACAAGAGGTTCGGGAACAGGTTGTAGGTGTAGGTCACGTCCTCGATCGCCGTGTAGGGGATCGCGAAGCCTCGTGGCCGGAACACGTCCACGACGAGGCGCATCGAGCGCTCGTCGCACTTGATCTCGATCTGGGGCGGCTCGGCGGGGCGGTCGCGGCGCGAGGACGCCGCGAGCTCGGCGAGCCCGGACGGCGAGCCCCAGCCGAAGTCGGCCCGGGGGAGGTTGTTCGCGACCGTCTGGTAGGCCTGCTCGGGCTTCATGTCGACGGCGTCCGGGGCCGAGCGGCAGCCGGCGAGGAGGACGCAGAACGCGAGCAGGAACCGTGTCATGGCGTAAGCTTCTACACATCCGTGACCCTGGGCGCCAACGCCGGGCGCAGGGGCGCGTAGATTCCCACACAACGGGAGAGAAGGGTCCATGCTCCGTCGCTTCCTCTTGGCGTTGCTCCTCGTCGCCGCTCCGGCGCTCGCACGCGCCGAGGACCTCGGCCCCACGTCGGGCGAGAGGCTCCTCGAGGAGGCGGTCAAGGTCACCCAGCGCAACTGGTGGGACCGCGCGAACCGCGACAAGATCGACTGGAAGGGTCTCGTCGAGAAGTACCGCGAGCGCGCCCGGGGAGCGGCGACGCCGGTCGAGGCGCACCACGTCGTGAACAGCCTCTTCGGCGAGCTCAAGACGTCGCACCTGTCGCTCGTCGAGGGCTCGGTCTACGACCGCGAGATCGCGTCGGAGTTCGCGAGCAAGCCGACCCTCCGCGCCGCCTTCGAGCTGACGGTGGTCCAGCAGTCGTACTTCGTCTGCTCGATCATCGAGGGGAGCCCGGCCGCGAAGGCGGGCCTCCGCGTGGGCGACGAGGTCCTCCAGATCAACGGCCAGAAGACCGCCGAGTGCCCTCTCCTCCAGGACTCGGGCCGCGACCCGGGCATGGACCTCCCCATGGGCTACGTCCTCGACCTGAAGAAGGCCGACCCGCTCGAGCTCGTCGTCCGTCACGCGAAGGGCGCCCGGTCCGAGAAGATCGAGTTCACCCCGAACGAGATCTGCCTCCTCGACGGGACGAAGGCCTCGATCCGGATCATCGAGGAGGGCGGGAAGCGCCTCGGCGTCATCCACCTCTGGCACTTCATGAGCTCGGACATGAGCGCGCAGCTCAAGAAGGCGCTCAAGGGACCGCTCGCCGATTGCGACGGGCTGATCCTCGACGTGCGCGGCCGCGGCGGGCGCTCGAACGTGATCTGGGAGGTCACGAACAACTTCACGGGCAAGAACCCGACCTGGACGAAGCCCGTGGTCGTCCTCCAGGACCACGGCACGCGCAGCGCGAAGGAGATCTTCGCGTGGTCGTGGAAGAAGAACAACATGGGCAAGATCGTCGGCGAGCGCACTCTCGGCGCCGTGATCGGCTGCCAGTTCAAGAAGCTCTTCGACGGCTCCGTCCTCGAGTACCCGGCGCAGGACGTGCGCCCCATGACGAAGGGCGAGCCGCTCGAGGGCGTGGGCGTCGAGCCGCACGTGAAGGTGGACGTGGGCGATCTCCGGTGGAAGAACGGCCGCGACCCGATCCTCGAGCGCGGGACGCGCGTCCTCGTCGAGGAGATCAAGACCGCGAAGTCGCGGGGCCGCTGGATCTAGGGTAGAACCGCCGGTGTGAACCTCCTCGGGAAGACACCGGACGAGTGGGCGGACGAGCTCGCCCCCCAC
>CAZYLP010000134.1:0-741 GCA_964648345.1 uncultured Planctomycetota bacterium | reverse complement strand
GCGCGAACGTCCTCCGCGCGGTCCGCGCCGTGTACCGGGGCGAGACGCGCGAACCCTGGCGCCTCCCGCGCCTCGGCGTCGCGCTCGCCGCCGAGCTCGAGCGTCGCGGCCTCGGCGGCGCGCTGCCCGAGGTGCTCGCCCGCACGCCGAGCGAGGACGGGGCCGAGAAGCTCCTCGTCGCCACGGCCTCCGGTCCGGTCGAGGCGGTCGTGATCCCCGAGGTCCGCCGCGAGGCCTCGCGCGAGAAGATGCGCCTGGCGACGGCGCCCGGAGGGCGCCCGCTCCGGCCGCGCAAGCCGCGGCCGCGGCGCGCGGCGGGCTGCCTCTCGACGCAGGTCGGGTGCGCCGTCCGCTGCAGCTTCTGCGCGAGCGGCCTCCTCGGCCTCGCGAAGAACCTCACGGCGGCGGAGATGGTCGCGCAGGCGCTCCTCCTCCGCGAGACGTCGCGCGAGCGCGGGCTCCTCCTGACGACGCTCGTGTTCATGGGCATGGGCGAGCCGCTCCACAACACGGACGCGCTCCTCCGCGCGCTCGACCTCCTCATGGACCACTGGGGCGGGGAGATGGGCCCCGGCACGATCACCGTGAGCACAGTGGGCGTGCTCGCGGGGATCGAGCGCCTCGCCGCGCGCGGGATGCGCGCGCCGAACCTCGCGCTCAGCCTCCACGCGCCCGACGACGAGACGCGCGCGCGCATCATCCCGATGAAGGGCCTGGCGTCGGCGCGCGAGGCGCTCGAGG
>CAZYLP010000133.1:405-13809 GCA_964648345.1 uncultured Planctomycetota bacterium | reverse complement strand
CGCGCCGCTCGCCGGCCGCGGCCGCGCCGCGCCGAGGAGCTTCACGGCGTCCGCGCGGCGCCGCGCGGCGCCGCTCGGCGCCGCGTCGAGCCCCGCGAGCGCGCCGAGCGCCCTCGAGCCCGGACGCGCCGTCGCGAGCGCGGCCGCGACCGCCGCGCCTCGTTCTCCCTCGACGCCCTTCTCGAGACCGTGAGCCGCGAGCGCTTCGAGCGAGAAGCTCGGCGAGGCCGCGGCGAGCTTCTCGACCTCGCCCGCCCCTTCGAGGTCCTCCGCGCGGAGCGGCTCCCCGCTCGCGAGCGCGAGCCGCGCCCGCGCCGCGTGGAGCGCGGCCGAGCTCGGCACCGAGGCGATCGCGGCGTCGAGCCCGCGCGCGAGCGCGCGCCGGTCGGTCCGGCCGCTCGCGATCGCATCGAGGAGGACTCCGAGCGACGCTCCGCGCTCGCCGCGCTCGGCGACGAGGGCCGCGATCGCGCCCTCCGCGTCACCCGCGCGCGGAGCCGGGTGCAGCCCCGCGTGCGGAGTCGGCACGCCCTCGCCGGGCTCCTTGACGGTCGACCGCGCGGCGAGTCCGGCGAGCAAGAAGCACACCAGCAGACCCACACCACCCGCGACCGCGGCGACCCGCCGCGCCCCCCCGCCGGGTCCCCCCATAGTGAGCGGGATATCCCCTTCACTATGTGGGGCCCCCTGGGGGCCGGCGGCGGCGAGGGCCGCCGCGGAGGAGGCGATCGCCTCGAGCTCGGCCGCGAGCTCGGCGGCGGACGCGTGCCGGCGCCCGGGCGCGCTCGCCATGGCGCGCGCGCGGACCCGCTCGAGCTCGGGGGGTGCGATCGGCGCACAGTCGCCGCGCGTCACCTTGTGGAGGAGGGTCGCGAGGTGGCTCTCGCAGAAAGGAGGCCGCCCCGAGACGGCCTCCGCGAGGATCGCGCCGAGGCCGTAGATGTCGGAGGCCGCGGACGTCCCCGTCCCGCTCAGACACTCGGGGGCCATGTAGATCGGGGTCCCGAGGAGCGTGCCGGACTTCGTGAGAGTCGTCACGTCCACGAGCCGCGCGAGCCCGAAGTCGGCGAGCACGACGCGGCCGTCCGGGGCGAGGAGGACGTTCGCAGGCTTGAGGTCGCGGTGGACGACGCCCGCTTCGTGGACCTTCTCGAGGCCGCGCGCGAGCTTCGCGACGAGCGTCGCGGCCTCGGGCCACGGGAGCGCGCCGTCGCGCGAGAGACGCTGGGCGAGGGTCTCGCCGGCGATGAGCTCCATCTCGTAGGCGAGCGCGCCGTCGAGCGGGACGAGAGCGTGGATCTTCACGACGTGCGGGCTCTGGATCCGGGCGAGGGCCTGCACCTCGCGCTCGAAGCGGGCGCGGGCCTCGGCGTCGAACGCGGCGCTCGGGACGACCTTGAGCGCGGAGCGGCGGCCGACCGTCCGGTTCTGCACCTCGAAGACGGCGCCGCTCGTGCCCCGGCCGAGAGCGCGGACGACGTCGAACGAGCCCACGCGCGAGCCCGTCGAGAGCTGGTCGGCCGGAGCCGCGGGCACCGGAGGAGCGCCGGCGGACTCCTCGAGCGATGCGACGAGCGCGCGCGCGGCGAGGGCCTGGTGGCGCTCGATGCGGCCGAGCCGCACGAGGCGGTCGAGCGGGAGCTCGGCGTCGTCGGCGTCGACCGTCTCGAGCAGAGCGCCGAGGCCGAGCTTGACGATCGCGATGAGCTCGAGCTCCGCGCGCCCGCTCACCCGCGGCCCGGAGGAGAGATGCCGTAGCGCGTGAGCTTGCGCCTGAGAGTGGTCCGGTCGAGACCGAGGCTCTCGGCCGCGCGGAGCTGGTTCCAGCCGTTCGACTCGAGGCGCTCGAGGATCGCGCGGCGCTCGATCTCCTCGAGCGTGCGCGCGAGGGGATCGCCCGACCGCGCGGTCGCAGCCTTCGCCGTCTCGCGGCGCGGTCCGCGCGGTCCGAGCGTGGCCTCGATCGCGGCGAGGCCGAGCTCGCTCCCCTTGGTCGCCAGCGCGGCCGCGCGGAGGACGTTCTCGAGCTCGCGCACGGTCCCGGGCCACGCGCGCTCGGCGAGGCGGTCGAGCGCGCCGGCGCCGAGGGCGAGCGCCTTCTGCTTCTCGGCGCGGGCGAGCCGGTCGAGGAGAGAGGCGACGAGCGGCTCGAGGTCCTCGAGCCGCTCGCGGAGCGGCGGGATCTTGATCTCGACGACGGCGAGGCGGAACAGGAAGTCGTGCCGGAACGCGCCCTTCTCGACGAGCGCGGCGAGGTCGCGCTGGGTGGCCGCGACGAGGCGGACGTCCACGGGCCGCGGGCGGTCGGCGCCGAGACGGCGCACCTCGCCCTCCTGGAGGACGCGGAGGAGCGCGGCCTGCATGGCGGGCGGCATCTCATCGACGCCGTCGAGGAAGAGCGTGCCGCCGCTCGCGCGCTCGACGAGGCCCGCGCGCGCAAGGCCGGCGCCGGTGAAGGCGCCATCCTCGTGACCGAAGAGCTCGTGGCGGACGAGCTCGTCGCCCACGGCGCTGCACTCGAGCGCGACGAACGGCCCCTTCGCGCGGCGGCCCGAGGCGTGGAGGGCGCGCGCGAAGAGCTCCTTGCCGGTGCCGCTCTCGCCGTGGAGGACGACGCTGGCGTCGGTCGCGGCGACGCGCTCGAGGAGCCAGAGAGCGCGGGCCATGCTCGGCGCCCGCGTCTCGAGGCCCGCGAAGGAGCGCTCGGTGACGGGCTCGGGCTCCTCCTCCTCGCGCGGCACGCGGCCGCCCGACGCGCGGAGGGCGAGGACGGTCGCGTCGGCGAGCGCCTGGAAGAAGCGCGCGTCCTCCTCCTCGAAGGAGCCCGTGGCCGTCGAGTCCACGTAGAGGACGCCCGCGACGCCACGCACGTGAGGGAGCGAGGGCACGGCGCTCGCGGCGGCGCCGCTCCGCCGCTTCTCGACGCGGAGAGGCGCGCAGAGCGCCGAGCGGAGGCCGAGCGAGCGCGCGCTCGATGCGAGCGCGAAGGGGAGCTCGGCCGACATGTCGGGCACGAGGACCGGCCGGCCCGAGTCGAGGGCGCGCTCGACGATCGTCGTCGAGCACGCGAAGTCGTCCGCGGCGAGGCGGCGCCCGTTCTTCGCGAGGCCGAGCTCGAAGCGAAGGACGGCACCCTCGTGGAGCATGAGGAACCCGCGCGCGGCGCGCGTCTCCTCGATCACGGCCTTCAGGATCTCGAGGAGCGGCTCGGCCGTCCCCGCGGCGCACGAGTTGAGGGACGCGATCACGCGCGCGAGGGTCTCGGAGCGGTCCGTGCGTCCACCCGCGCCACGGCGGCGGAGGTGCTCGAGGGCTTCGGCTGCGATCGTCTCGCCGGACTTCGCGAGCACCGAGGCGAGCTCCTCGAGGAGCGCGGCGTCGTTCGAGGCGACCACGTCGGAGAGTGCGCGCGCGGCCTGGCTCGTCGCGGCCTTGCGGTCGCCGAGGGCGAGCTCGGCCGCGGCGAGACGCACGCCCGCGAGCGCCGCGAGCGCGCGGTCCACGCGCGCGAGGGCCGCGGCCTCGATCAAGTTCTCGCGCGCGAGCTTCGCGTCGCCCGCTTCGAGGAGCGCGCTCCCGAGCGCAACGAGGAGCGCCGCCCGCTCCTCGGGCTTCGCGGTCGCGAGCTTCTGCTCGAGCTCGGCGACCTTCGCCTTCTTGCTCATTCCGACGGTGGGCGGAGCGGGTCCTTGCCGAGCGCGCCCGCCTTGCGGTCCTTCTCGAGGATCCGGTCGAACTTCTCGGGGTCGCGCATCGCGATCTCGGCGCGCGTCTTCTCCTTGTAGTCGAGGCCCTTCTCGCCGTGGGCCCCACCCTTGATCGTGTAGTTGCCGCCGCCGGCGATCAGCCGCTCGAGCTTCGGCTCCTTGCAGGACGGGCAATCCTTGAGCTTCGGGTCGGCCATCTTCTGGAACGTCTCGAAGCGGTGGCCGCACGCGTTGCAGAGGTACGGGTAGGTCGGCATGAGGCTGAAGTTTAGACCGGCCGCTCGACCTTCGCGAGCATGCCCTCGGCCTTCTTCAGGTCCTCGAGCGTGTCGATCTCGGTCCACGGGAGGTCGGGCACCTTGAGCGCGCGGAGGTCGAGCTTCTCGGCGCACCCCTCGAGCGCGTGCTCCCACTCGTAGTCGCGCGTCGTCTTCTCGCGCTCGGCCATCCACTCGAGGACGATCCTTTGCCCCTCGGGCGAGAGGCGGCCGATCCCGACGCTCTCTCCCTGGAACGCGAGCGCCTTGTCCTTCGTCTTCTTGCGGAGCTCGCGCACCTTCCCCTGGGGGCCCCGCACCTTCACGGCCTCCTCGTCCTCCTCCTTGCCGTGGCCGACGAGGAGCGCGCTCCCGACGCTCGCGGGCTCGAGGAGCGGACGCAGGAGCTCGCGCGGGTAGAGGAGGTCCGCATCCATGAGCTCCACGTCGCCCTTCACGCCGTTCGCATGGAGGTGCCGGAGGCCGATCGCGAGCGAGTAGCCGCTCCCCGACTTCTCGAAGTCGTCGTTCGCGAGGACGGTGAGCGTCGCGCCCGCGGGCGCTCCCTTCGCCGCGAGCTTGTCGATCTGATCGCGGCGGTCGCCGACGACGAGGACGATCTCCGGGATCCCCCACGAGGCGAGGTGCTGGATGTGGCGCGCGAGGAGCGGACGGCCGCCGACCTCGACCATGGACTTCGGGCGCTCGTCGGTGATCGGCCGGAGGCGCTTGCCCTGACCGGCGCACATGATGACCGCGGCTTTGATGGGGCTGCTCATGGGCCGGAATCCTACCCAAACCATCGTCCGTGCCGGGGAATGCGTCTCATGGGGCCAAAACCGGCTTTACGTCCGTGCGCCCGTTGTTCGCTGATGCCCCTCTCAAATCCAGCTAAGTCCTGCCTCTGACACAAACCTGACATTGGAACGGCCCGTGCTAACTCGACAACTTAGGCGAGAGCTATGCAGAGACAAGACTTCCGGATTCCGCGCGATCCCAGAGACAAGACGACCCCCTTCCCCAAGACGTCGATCATCCGCAAGCAGGCCCCCGGACTCTCGGGGCAGACGAAGCTGCTGATCGGAGGCGCCGTCCTCCTCTGCCTCGCGGGTGGTCGCATGCTCATGGGCGGGAAGGAGCCCGAGCCGCGCCCGCAGACGAGGCGCGTGACCGCGCCCGCGGCGACGGCCGCCCAGGCTCAGCCGGTCGCGGCGCAGCCCGCGCCCGCGCCGATCGCGCCGCAGGAGAAGAAGGAACCCGCGCCGCAGGCGCGCGGTCTCGCCATGAGCGACTCGCTCCGCCTCCGCGAGGCGGCGCTCGAGGACATCCAGCGCTTCGAGAAGGCGGGCCGCTTCCAGGAGGCCCTCGACGCCCTCGACGAGGCCGAGCACAACGGCGCCGACAAGAAGGCGCTCGAGCCCGCGCGCGTCCGTCTCCGCGCTCTCGCTGCCGAGGGCAAGAAGCTCGACGACGCGTTCGCGGTGGCCGACCAGGCGTTCTCGACGGGCGACCACGACGGCGCGCTCCGCGAGCTCCGCGTCGTCGAGGACCTCGCGAAGAAGCTCGACCGCTCCTCCGACCTCGACGACAAGCGCCGCCGGGTCGTCAACGCGAAGGAGCGCTCCGCGCGCCTGCAGCAGGGCTCGAAGACGCTCGCGAAGGCGCAGGAGCTCCTCGACTCGAACGACCTCGTGGGCGCGCGCGCCGAGATCGAGAAGGCGAAGACGCTCGTGCCCGACTCGGCCGAGCTCGTCCGCATCGAGACGCGCGTCCGCGACCTCGAGCGCCTCCCTGCCGGCTTCGTCTACGTCGCCGTCGAGGCCGACCGCGGGCTCTACGTCCGCAAGGTGCCCGTCACGAACGCCGAGTTCAAGAAGTGGGTCGACGAGACCGGCCGCTCGGGCGCGGCTCCGTGGAAGAACGGCTTCTCCGCGGCCGAGGCCGACCAGGCCGTGAAGGGCGTCTTCCTCGACGCCGCGAAGACCTTCGCCGCCTGGCGCGGCGAGCGCCTCCCCGTGGACGACGAGTGGCCCGCGATCAAGAAGGCCCTCAAGCTCGGCGAGGAGACGAAGTGCCAGGCCGGCGTCTTCGGCAAGGGCTTCTTCACGGTCAAGGCGCCCTGATCAGAGGGAGCCGAGCAGCTCCGAGATCTCGCTCAGCGCGTGCATGTTGCCGGCCTTCTGCGCCACGGCCTGCCCGCGCTCGAGGACCTTCTTCGCGTCGTCCGTCTTCCCGACGTTCGCGAGGAGCTGCCCGTAGATCAGGTACGTCGCGACGTAGTCCGGGTTCTTCTCGGTGAGCGTCTGGAACTCGCGGAGGGCGGCGTCGTTCTTCGCCTGCCCCTTGAGCTCCATCGCCAGCGCGTAGCGCAGGAACGCATCGGCCGGCTTCGCGCGCACCATGTCTTCGAGCTGCTCGAGCCGGGACTTCTCGACCAAGGCCGCCTCCAGGGGAGTTATCCTACCGCCAATGCAGAACGCGCCGCTCGCGGACGTGACGACCGAGACGAAGCCAGCGCCCACTTCGGCCGCGGAGACGCCGCTCCCGCTCCTCGCGCGCGGAGCCCTGGCCGCGCTCTCGGCGGGCCTGCTCTGGGCCGCGCTCCCGCCGCTCGGCTTCGCGCCCCTCGCGCTCGTCGCCCTCGCGCCGTTCCTCCTCGCCCTCCGCGGTCTCACTCCGACGCAGGCGACGCGCCTCGGCTTCTTCTACGGCTACGTCGGGGCCGCGGCGAACGCTCACTGGTTCCTGAACGTCTTCCCGGTCCACGTGAACCTCGCCCTCTGGGGCGTCATCGCGATCTTCCCGGCCGTCTACGGCTCGCTCCACGCCCGCTTCGCGCGGAGCGGCCCCGTCGTCCTCGCGCTCGCGGCGCCCGCGGCGTGGCTCGCGATCGACTGGTTCCGCTCCGAGCTCTGGCCGCTCAAGTTCGCGTGGTTCACGCTCGGCCACGCGCTCGGTGGGAACTCCGTGCTCCGGCAGAACGCGGACATAGCCGGCGTCTACGGCCTCACGCTCGTCGGGTTCCTCACGAGCTTCGCGCTCGAGCGAGCGTTCGCGTTCCGCAAGGACGGGCGCGCGTTCGTGCTCGCGCTCCTCGTCCTCGGCGCGAACGCGGCTCTCTTCGCGCGCGGGAACCGCGTCCTCGGCTTCACGCCCAAGACGGAGGCGCGCTCGCTCTCGGTCCTCGCGATCCAGGACGAGCACCCGGACAAGCTCGAGCCGAAGCAGTCGCTCACCGTCGGCGCGATCGGCACGCAGCCGCCCGACGTGATCGTGTGGCCCGAGGACAGCTTCTTCGTGGACTGGACGCGCGGCCCGCACGCGAAGACGCTCCGCGCGATCGCGGGCCTCTCGAGCCAGGCGTTCGTCTTCGGCTCGCTGCGCGACCTCCCGGACGGCAAGGCGCGGAACTGCGGGATCGTCCTCTCGCCGACGGGCGCGCTGATCGGCGAGTACGACAAGCGCGTCCCCGTCCAGTTCATGGAGGGCGCCATCGTCCCGGGCACGCAGTCGCCCGTCTTCCAGGTCCCGGGTGCCAAGCTCGGCGTCATGATCTGCTACGACGGCACCTACCCGTTCGTCGCGCGCGACCTCGTGCACGCGGGCGCCGAGGTGATCCTCGTCCCGACCATGGACATGAAGCACTGGGGCCGCGTCCAGCACGAGCACCACGCGCTCTTCTACGCGCTCCGCGCGTGCGAGCTCCGCCGTCCGATCGTGCGCGCGGCGTCCTCGGGCGTGACCATGGCGCTCGACGCGTGGGGCCGCACGATCAAGCGTCTCGAGCCGTTCGACCCGGGCGCGCTCCGCGCCGTCGTGCACCCGAACGACGCGCGCACGCCCTACTCGCGCGGCGGCTGGCTCCTCCCCGCCTTCGCGAGCGCGATCGCGCTCGCCGGCCTCGCGAGGACGTTCAAGAGGTGAGGTTCCCCTGGACGCCCCTCGCGCTGGGGCTCTTCCCGCTCTGGGCGCTCAAGCGGTTCCTCCTCGGCGTGAGGCGGCGGCAGGTCCGCGCCTCGACGAGGGACCGCTGGTTCGACGAGGTGGACCGCTCGATCGTCGTCGGCGGCGCGCTCTTCCCGGGCGACGCGGAGGAGCTCAAGGCGCTCGGCGTGAAGGCCGTGCTCTCGATGTGCGCGGAGTACCGCGACGACCCGTCGGACGGCCTCGTCATGCACCGGATCCCGTGCCACGACGACTTCGCCGTCGAGCCCGCGTGTCTCGGCGAGGCGGTCCGCTGGATCGACGAGCGCGTCGCGAAGGGCGAGAAGGTCTACGTCCACTGCGCCGCGGGGCGCGGCCGCTCCGTGTCCGTCGTGGCCGCGTGGCTGGTCGCGCGGAGAGGCGTCTCGACGGACACGGCGCTCGCGCAGATGCGCGCGATCCGGAGAGTCGCGAGGCCCGCTCCGTGGCAGGTGGCCGCGGTGCGGCGCTACGAGGAGAGCCTCGTGAAGGAGAGAGCTCGCTCATCATGAAGGTGTTGGTCACGGGCGGCACCGGCGCCGTCGGGAAGCGGCTCGTCCGGAAGCTCCTCGCGCGCGGCGACGTGCCCGTCGTCCTCTCGCGGAGCGCGCAGAAGGCGAAGGGCGTCTTCGGCGAGAAGGTCGAGGTCGTCGAGGGCGACCCCGCCGTCGCGGGTCCGTGGCAGGAGAGCGTGAAGGCGGTGGACGGCATCGTCCACCTCGCCGGCGAGAAGGTGCTCCGCCGCTGGGACGAGGAGGGGCGGCGCGCGATCCGGGACAGCCGCGTCAAGAGCACGGACCTCATCGCCCGCGCGGTCGCCGCATCGAGCACGAAGCCCGTCCTCGTGTCGGCCTCGGCGCTCGGGATCTACGGCGCTCACGGCGACGAGGTGCTCGACGAGAGCGCGCCGCCCGCGAACGACTTCATCGCGGAGGTCTGCTCCGCGTGGGAGAAGGCGTGCGCGCCCGCGCTCGACGCCGGGGCGCGCGTCGCGAACGCGCGGATCGGGATCAACCTCGACCCCGCGGACGGCGCGCTCGCGGAGATGCTCACTCCCTTCAAGCTCTTCATCGGAGGACCGGCGGGCACGGGCAAGCAGTGGATGAGCTGGATCCACGCGGACGACCTCGTGAAGCTCCTCCTGTTCGCGCTCGACACGAGGACGTTCAGCGGTCCGTTCAACGCGGTCGCGCCCGAGCCGGTGACCGCGAAGGAGTTCGCGAAGGCGCTCGGGCGGGTGCTCGGACGGCCGTCGTTCATGAAGGTGCCGGGGTTCGCGCTCAGGATGCGGTTCGGGGAGAGCGCGCAGATGATCCTCGAGGGCGTGAGGCTGAAGCCGAAGAGAGCGCTGGAGGCGGGGTTCGTGTTCGATCATCCGACCATCGAGGAGGCGCTGCGGTCTCTCGTCTGAAGGCGTGGAGGAGCGATCCTCTCGTCTTGAAACGCGGAGGCGCAGAGGCGCGGAGACGCAGAGAGGTCTTCGACCACTCCTCTGCGTCTCTGCGTCTCTGCGCCTCTGCGGACGAAACGTAGTGGACGCTTCTCCACGTCAGGATTCAGTCCTTCACTCTTCGTCCGAGTATCGAAGCGAACCCCTCGAGCGCGTTCCTGGTCTCCGCGCTCTCCTTGAAGAGCCGCGCGAGCGTCTCCGAGACGGCCCAGAGAGAGTCGTCGGCGGCGCCCGCGAGCTTGCACGCGTGGACCCAGTCCGCGACCTGCTCCTTCGCGTCGAGCGGGAAGACGGCGCCGAGAGCGACGAGCGCGCGCTGGAGACGCGTGAGCCCGGAGCGCGTGAAGGCCCGAGCGTAGAGATCGTCCTCGACCCATCGAGCGAGCTGCTTGGATCGGGCGGCCAGCCGCGCGCGGAGCTTCGCGGAGCGCTCTCCGTGCACGGAGTCGAGCGTCGAGGAGCCCGACGCTTGCTCGTCGTCGGGCGAGGAGACCGCGCTCGGAGCGACCTTCCGCTCCTTCGGATCGAGGAGCTGGGCGAACGGGTCACTCGGCTTCTCGGCCTCGCTCACCGCTTCGCCGAGAGCCGCGAGCGCTTGCTCGGAGCGGACCGCACCCGCGAGCGGGGCGAGCTCGAGGAGGACCTCGCGCAGGGTCTCGGCCTTCGCGCCGCGCTGGAGGGCGTAGATCAGCACCTCGCGCGTCTGGCGCGCGCCCCCGTCGGCCGCGGTCGCGGCCACGCAGGCGAGGAGCACGTCGCGCTTGTCCAGCGCGCCCGTCGTGCCCAGGAGAAAGTCGTACGTCGCGGCGGAGACGTCCTTGGCGAGCGCCAAAGCGAGGAGCGCTCTACGGAGTCTTGCGGTCGGAGTCGGACTCGATCTTGGCGTCGCTCCGGACGTCCTTGCGATCGTCGGCGCGGTCCTTGAGAGCGTCGGCCTTCTCGAGCTTCTTCTCCGCGTCCTTGTCGGCCTTCTTGTCGGCCTTGTCCGCGTCCTTCTCGGCCTTCTTGTCGGCCTTGTCGTCCTTCTTCTCGGCCTCGCGCTCGGCCTTGGCGGCGGCGCGCTCCTCGGCGCGGGCGCGCATGCTCTCGTCGCGCTCGAAGGCCCGCTCGACCGAGTCGTCGAGGACGCGATCCTTGAGTGGGCTGCGGACTTCCTTCTTGCCCTCTTCGCGCTTCTGGTGCTCGCGCTCGTATCGCTCGTCTTCCTTCGTCTTCGCGAAGCCGCTGTGGCTGCGATCGAACTGCTGGAACTTGAGCTTCTGGAGCTGGAGGGCGAGCTCGAGCGCCGTGTGCTCTTCGCGCTCGCGGCGGTCGTTCCGCTTGCCGAGGACGCGAGCGATCCGAGCGTCCTGGATCGCGCCCTCGTGCTTCGTGCGCGAAACAGCGAGGCTCTCGGTGGTGTCCACGCGGCCAAGACGAGCGGTGAGGAGGAGCTCGGTGTGGCCGAAGCGGCGCTTCTCGAGCGCATGGCGCGCGCGGGCTTCCTCGGCGCGGTCGATGAGCTTGTCGTTCGAGCGGCGGAGGTCGGGGAGGATCCCGAGGGCGACGCGCTCGCGGCGATTCTCGGCGCGCGGATCCGGCTTGGTCGCATCCTGCGCGATGGCGGAGCCCGCGCTCACGAGGAGCGCGGCGGCCGCGACGCACAAGTTTCGACACACGCCAGTCATACGTGAGATGTCTCTCAGGTCCGGTTGGTGTAACGAATGCCGTTCCACACGGCCGTTCAACAGCTCGGAGCGTCGTAACTGCATGCAGCCCCACTTCCCTACGACGACGAGTCCAGGTTCAGACCACGCGACTGCCGGATATCCGGCGAAGCTCATGGCTCGGAGCCAGCTTTCCGGCTGGCTCTGGGCCATCGCGTCATTACGTCAACGCTGGTCTAACTTGGCTCGTGCTCGTCTCAGGAGCTCCTCCGCCTTGGGGCGGCCGGCGTCCTGGGGGTGAGCCTCGATGAAGCGGCGGAGGTGCTCGATGCAGGCGGGATAGTCCTGCAGGTCGAAGTAGCAGATCCCGAGGTTGTAGAGAGCGACGGGGTGGTTCGGCTCGAGGACCAGGATGCGGCGGTAGATCGGCACCGCGCGCTCGATCTGGTCCTGGGCGAGGTACGCGTTCGCGAGGTTCACGAGCGCGTCGAGATGGTCGGGCTGGATCTCGAGGCAACGGCGATAGCAGTCGATCTCGAGGTCATAGCGCTGCTTGTAGTAGGCGCAGAGCCCCTTCTTGAACCACGCGAGGTGGTAGTTCGGATCCACGTCGAGGGCGCGGCCGAACTCGAGGTAGGCGAGGTCGTACTCCTTCTGCTCGAAGATCTCGAGCGCGCGGAGGTAGATCTTCTGCGCCTGGTAGTGGCGGGTCCCCGAGATCTGCTGCAGGGGCTGCTGGTCCGCGGTGGCGTTGCCGCCCGCGGGCTTCTCCTTGATCCCCATCCCGCCGACGGGAGTGGGAGGCGTGTTCGTGGGCGGCGCCGTCGTCTGGCAACCCGCGGCCGCCGCCACGAAGAGCGTCGTGGCGAGGAACCGAGACAACCCGAACCGATGCTCGTTGGTCATTGTCGACCCCCAGCGTCGCTGAAGCCTCACTCGCCGCCTTGCGTCAGCCGGAAAACCAGCAAACGCTCCCCGAAACCCAGCAGCGAACGTGACCCTTTGTCCCTTGGTGCGAAGCGTTGACCAGCTTACTTCTTAACAGCCTACTTGTCTCATGGCTTCTTGTTCAAGTCTGCCTCGAGCTCAGCTTTGCGCTTCTGAAAGCGAGTGATCTCCTGGCGGATGTCGTCGGCACGTTTCGCGGCAGCCTGGCGAGCTGCGTCGATCTCGTCGACCCGAGCATCGAGACGTTTGATCAGCTCCTCGAGGTGCTCCATCTTGAAGCCATCCTGCCGGCGCTTGAGGAGCTTGTCCCTCTCGGCTCGTTTCACCTTCACGCGATCGAGCAGCGTCGCCGCGAGCTCCTCGGACCGCTTGGCCTCGTTCTCGTAAATGTTCAGGTAGTCCGCGATGAGCCGGAGGCTGTTCGGGATCGCGGCGAGGGGCGTGAAGGGCGGCGTGAGCGTGTTGCCCTGGTTCTCGAGACGATCGAGATTGCGCACGAGAGCGAGCCAGGTCTCACGGGCGTCGGCGATCTGCTTCTCACGTTCCTTCTTGAGCTCCTCGCGCCAGTTCGCGACGCGCCCGAAGAAGTCATCGAGGGCTTGTTGCGCGACCTTGCCCGCGGCGATGGTGGCCTCGCGAGTCTCGAGCTCCTTCTTCGTGAGCTCGGCGAGCCTGTTCCGGTGCTCGGGGACCTTGAGCTGGATCACGCGCTCGTGCACCGCCTTGTGAGCCTCGGCGATGCGGGGGTCGCCCGCGGGGCACGTGCTCGCGAGATAGGCCTCGACCGCTCGAAGTGGACCGAGCTTGTTCTCGGCCTCGTAGAGGACGCGGTTGACCGCGAGGATGTCCGACGTCGTGTGGCCGTGCTCGGAGTCGCACTTCTGGTAGGTCGCGTAGGGTTCGGTCCAGGCGGGTCGACCACTCGGAACGGTCGTGCTGTCGTCGGCGAGCGCAGCGCTCGCGACGACCAGGACGACCAGAGATCCGAGTTCCACGCTCCTCAGAGACTCACTCCGGCTTCGCGAGGTTGTACTTCTTCATCTTGTACTGGAGGCTCGACCGCTTGAGCCCGAGCTCCTGCGCGGCCTTCGTCTGGTTCCAGTCGGTGTCCTCGAGGGCCTTGCGGATGATCTCGCGCTCGATGCGCTCGATCTGTCCCTGGAGCCCCGACGTCTCGTAGTACTCCTTCTGCGCCGACTTCGCTCCCTCTCCGCCGCGGATCTCGCCCGGGAGGTCCTTCGCCGTGACGTTCGCGCCCTCGGCGAGGACGAGCGCGCGCTCGATGACGTTCTCGAGCTCGCGGACGTTGCCCGGCCAGTCGTACATCTGGAGGAGCGAGAGCGCCTCGTCGTCGATCGTACCCTTCCGGCCCATCTCCTTCTCGAGCCGCTTGAGGAAGCTATGGACGAGGAGCGGGATGTCCTCTCGACGAT
>CAZYLP010000133.1:0-395 GCA_964648345.1 uncultured Planctomycetota bacterium | reverse complement strand
ATCGAGATGACGTTGATCCGGTAGTAGAGGTCCTCGCGGAAGTGGCTCTCCTCGATCCGCTTCTTCAGGTCGCGGTTCGTCGCGGCGAGGACGCGCACGTCGAGCTTGATCGTCTTCGTCCCGCCGACGCGCTCGATCTCCTTCTCCTGGAGGAAGCGGAGGAGCTTGACCTGCGTGGCGATCGGCACGTCGCCGATCTCGTCGATGAGGAGCGTCCCCTTGTCCGCGAGCTCGAGCTTGCCCTTCTTCGCCGCGGTCGCGCCCGTGAAGCTGCCCTTCTCGTGGCCGAAGAGCTCGCTCTCGAGGACACCCTCGGCCAGGGCGGCGCAGTTGACGGCCACGAACGGCCCCTCGCGGCGCGGCGAGCGCTTGTGGATCGCACGCGCCACGAGCTC
>CAZYLP010000132.1:0-13840 GCA_964648345.1 uncultured Planctomycetota bacterium | reverse complement strand
CGCGAAGCGCCTCCTCGACCTCGTGAAGCTCGGGCATCGCCTCGACCACCGCCCCTCCCAGCTCTCGGGCGGCGAGTGCCAGCGCGTCGCGATCGCGCGCGCGCTCGTCAACGACCCGCGCGTCATCCTCGCCGACGAGCCGACCGGCAACCTCGACTCCCACACCGGCGCCGACATCCTCCAGCTGTTCCACGAGCTCCACGCGCAGGGCCGGACGATCGTCATGATCACGCACGACCCGGCGGTCGCCGCGCGCGCGCAGCGGATCGTCCGCATGAAGGACGGGGTCTTCGAGTGATCGACCCCACCTACGTCTGGGAGGTCTTCGAGCTCGGCCTGCGGAACATGCGCGGGTACCCGCTCCGCACCTCGCTCACGACTCTCGGCGTGGTCTTCGGAGTCGCCTCGGTGATCCTCATGCGCGCGGTCGGCGCGGGCGCCGAGTCCGAGCTCCTGAAGGAGATGGGGAAGCTCGGGATCGACAACGTCATCGTCAACTCCGTGAAGCCGCCCGAGAAGAAGAAGTCGGACGGGCCGGGGAACTGGATCCAGAAGTACGGGCTCACCTTCAAGGACGTGGAGCACCTCGAGCACACCGTGCCGGGCTTGAAGCGCGTCCTCCCCGTCCACACGAAGGCCGACCGCGTCTGGTCCGGGAGCCGGAAGGTCGAGGCGACGATCTACGGCGTGCAGCCCGACCACATGCCGATCCTCGGTCTCGACGTCGTGCGCGGGCGTCCGCTCTCGGGCGTCGACGACGAGAAGCTCGCGCGCGTCTGCGTCGTCCGGCCCGCCCTCCTCCGCGACCTCGCCGACTTCGACGACCCGCTCGGCGCGAGCATCCAGGTCGGCCACGAGCTCTACACGGTCGTCGGCGTCCTCGAGGACCGGAGGGTGCCGGGCTACGCGAGCAAGGCGCTCGCGCTCGACCAGAAGCGCCACGAGGTCTACGTCCCCTTCGAGACGCTCGTGAAGCGGCGCGGGACCGCGACGATCAAGGTCCGCACGGGGAGCTTCGAGGGCTCGGACGTCCAGATCAACCAGGTCGTCGTCGGCGTGAAGGAGATCGAGCACGTCGTCGAGATCGGCCGCCTCATCGCGGCCGCGCTCGCGAACACGCACTCCGAGAACGACTACGAGATCGTCGTCCCGATCGAGTACCTGAGGCAGCGGAAGAAGACGCAGGACGTCTTCAACTACACGTTCCTCGCGATCGCGGCGATCTCGCTCCTCGTGGGCGGGATCGGCATCGCGAACATCATGCTCGCGACCGTGACCGAGCGGACGCGCGAGATCGGCGTCCGCCGCGCGCTCGGCGCGCGCCGCGCCGACATCGTCCTCCAGTTCCTCGCGGAGACGACGACGATCGCGACGATCGGCGGCTTCGTGGGCGTGCTCGGCGCGTTCGTCTTCGACGCGCTCCTCCGGTGGAGCACCGGGTGGACGACGATCATCGCACCCTCGAGCGTGCTCCTCGGCCTCGGCGTCTCCATGGCGACGGGCGTGCTCTCGGGCATCTTCCCCGCCCGGCGGGCCGCCTACCTCGACCCGATCGCGGCCCTCCGCCACACCTGAGCGCGGGCCTACTTCTTCTCTTCCTCGAGCACGATGTCGTCGGCGACGACCTGGGTCGCGCCGATCTTCACGCGGACGGGCTTCGCCCCGAGAGCCTTGACGACGAGCTCGCAGTCCTCGGCGGGCAGCTCGGCGAGGTCGAAGAACCCGTCGTCCCCGGGGCCGGTGTTGAGCCAGACCAGCTCGCGGCCGACGGCGACGTTCACCTCGACGGAGGAGATGGGCTCCGCGCGCGTGTCGCGGACGCGGAACCGGAGCCGCCGCCCCTTCACGAGGCGCGCCTCGACGCGCGGCGCGGGCTCGCCGGGCTCGAGCTCGAAGGGCGGCGAGCAGTAGATCGAGTGCCCCTCCTCGATCACGAGGATCCGGTGCGTCCCCGGACGCGCGCGGTCGAAGGTGGGCTCCTCGGTCGGGTCCTCGCCGGAGAGGCTGCTGCGGCCGCGGATGCACTCGCCGCCCCACGTCCCGTCCGGGAGGCGCGTCTGGAGCCTCACGTCGGGCTCGTGGTCCCACTTCTCGCCCGTCCGCGTCACGAACACGGGGAGCGGCTCGACGAGGCGGAGGACCACGTCCTTCGCGGGGGCGACGACCTCGGCGTGGTCCCCGACCAGGGGATAGGCATCTCCCGTGCGGACGGCGTACGTCTCTCCCGCGCGGAGGACCGCGAGCTCGAAGCGGCCTTCCGCGTCGGTCCGGACCGTGAGCGGCATGTCCCCCATGATCCCGCCGCCCGTCACCTCGACGCTGATGCCGGCCGCCGGTGCGTCGCCCGCGAGCCGGACCACGCCGCGGACCACCGCGGGCCGCTCGAGCTCGACGCGGAGGGAGTGGCCGTCGAAGGGGACCGTCGTCAGCGCGAAGCCGTCGGCGACGACGGTCGCCATGGGCGCCGTCGCGCCCCACGGGTCGAGGAAGCGCGCGGCGCCGCTCGCGTCGGACGCGACGTGGAAGGCGAGGACCTCGCTCCCGCACCCGCCGCCGCACGAGAAGTAGACGCCCGCGCCGGCGACCGGCTCGCCCTTCGCCGACACGGTGACCGTGTACGTCGGGCACTCGCGCATCGGGATGTCGCCCATGTCGACGAGCGGCGCCTTCTCGATGAGGACGTCCCGGTTGTCGATGAGCACGCGCTCGCGCGTCGCCTCGAACGCCGAGCTGAGCAGGAGCCGCTCGTCGGCCTTCGCGGGCTCGGAGATCATGACGAGGAAGGTGCCGTCGGATCCGCTCCGGGCGGTCCCGAGGTCCACGATCTGGACCCCGTCCGAGGCCACGGCACGGAAGAGCTCGACCTGCCGCTCGACCGGCACCGCGCCCGCCCTGCGCGCGCGCTCGAGGATGCCGAAGCGGGTGTCGCCGACCCCGGTGTAGGCGTGGTGCGAGACGGCGACGCGCGCGCCGGCGACCGGAGCTCCGGAAGCGTCGACGAGGCGGCCCTTCACGCCCGTGACTCGCGGCGAACCGACGGCGGCCGTCTCCGCGGCGCCTGCCTGACCCGGCGCGATGGTCGCGGACGCACCGCCCGCGCGCCTCGCGCTCGCGGCAGGCGAGGCCGTCGGTGTCGCCGCCTTCGTCGCGCTCGCCGAGGGCGCCTCCGTCGCCTTCGCGACGCTGGCCGCGGCGCGGTGAGCGAGCGGCGCGGACCCGACGCCGTCGGCCGCTCCGCGCGAGGAGCGCTGCGGATCCGCGGTGAGGACGACGGCCGTCCCGGCGACCGCGAGCACGGCGACCAGGGCGAGCACGACCTTCCCGACGAGCGGCCCGCGCGGAGCGCTCCGCGCGCGGCGAGCGAGGGACGCGATGCTCGGAGGCGACGCGGCGCTCTCGCCGAGCGCGCGCGCGTCGAGCTCCACGAGCGCGACGAGCGAGGCGATCGAGAACGCGGCGCCCGCAGTCTCTCGCGACGAGACGAGCGAGGCGTGGAGCTCCTCGAGGCCGCGGCGGATCCGCGACGACGCCGTCCCCGAGGGACACCCGAGCGCCGCCGCGACCTCGGCGTGCGAGCGGCCGTCGTAGTAGTGGAGGACGAGCGGCAGCCTGAGGTCGTCGGGGAGCCTGTCGAGATGGACGGCGAGGTCGCCGCGCTCGAAGCCCGGAGGAGTCGCGTCGATCGCCGTCGGACGGCGCGCCGCCGCGGCCGCCTCGTGGCGGGCGCGGCGGGTGCGACTGCGGCCGTGCTTGCGGATCGAGTTCACGAGGATCGTGCTCCACCAGGGGCCGAGCTCGCTCGCTCCGTCGAAGCGCCGCGCGTCCCTCACGAGGGCCGCGAGCGCATCGGACACCGCGTCGTCCGCCGAGCCCTCCCCGAGCGCGCGGAGCGCCAGGCGACGCGCGCGCGGATGGAGCCGCTTCACGAGCTCGTCGATCGCTCGCTCATCGGCCCGATCCGCCCAGGCGCGGAGGAGCTCTTCGTCGGTCGTCACGGACGGCACCCTGGTGAGTATCCCGCCAGGCCGGGACCTCATCACCGGTGTGCTCGTTTTTACGAAGTCCTTACCGTCGCGAGACCTCGATCACGAACCGCGCGAGCGCGTCGAGCTCCTTCGGGTCCTCGATCCCGAGCTTCGGCATGTCGGTCCCGGGCTTCATGGCCGCCGGGTCCTTGATCCAGCCCGCGATCTTCGTGGCATCGCCCTCCCGGCCGACCTTCGTCAGATCGGCGCGGGGCCCCTTCCCGTCGGGGCCGTGGCAGGAGACGCACCCCTTCGCGAAGTAGAGCTCGGAGCCGCGCACCGCCTCGGCCGAGAGGACGTGCTCGCGGATCGGCGGCACGCTCTTCAGGAACTCGTGGAGGGCGCGGAGGTCCTCGTCGGTCGCCGGATAACGCGGCATCGCCTTCGCGAGGAGACGTCCCGACGGAGTCTTCCCCTCGCGCACCGCGAGCGCGAGCTCGCTTGGCTTCCACGCGCCGATCCCCTCGACCGGATCGGGAGTGATGTTCGCGGCGAGGACGTTCGGCTCGCCGGGCTCGGAGAGGAGCATGCCACCCGCCCACAGCTTCCCCGGGACGACCTGCCCCTTCACGCGCGAGTGGTGGCACTCGGCGCAGAGCATGACCGAGGTCGCGAGGTACTCGCCGTACTCGCGCGTGGGGCCGCGCGGCGGGGCGCCGACCCCGGTCGGGACGTCGTCGCGCGGCTCGGGGCCGAACGCGAACGCGAGGCGGCCGATCACGGTGAGCTCGGGCGGCCGCGAGGGACGCGAGACCGCGCTCACGGTCCGCAGGTACGAGATGACGGCGCGCGCGTCGTCGTCGGAGAGCCCCTCGAAGGGCGGCATGGGGGGACGCAGAACCCGGCCGTCGGGCCGCACGCCGCGGCGGATCGCCTCCTCGAGCTGGCCGTCCGTCCAGCCGCCCACTCCGGTGGCGACGTCCGGGGTCACGTTCGACGCCCACGAACGGACGATCGGGAGCGTGAACTCCTTGCCGCCGCCGAGGTCCGCTCCGTGGCACAGGGCGCAGCTGACCTTCGCGACGTACTCCCCGCGCGCGACGAGCTCGGGCGTCCGCGGCACGTCGAGCGAGCGAGCGCGCGGGGTCGCGCGCCGTTCGCTCCTCGACCGCACCCACAGGGCGAAGCCGCCGGCGAGCACCGCGGGGATGATGACGACGGCCAGCGCCACGCGCGCGCCCCGGCTCAACTTCATGACGGCGCAATGGTAGCCTCCCCGGCGTGAAGCTCCAGACCACGCTCCTCGGCCGAAACCACGCGTTCAAGAGCCTCCGCGAGGTCATGGCCAAGGCCAACGAGCCCAAGTCGGGCGACCAGCTCGCGGGGCTCGCCGCGGCGGACGAGCGCGAGCGCGTGGCGGCGAAGATGGTGCTCGCGGACGTGACGCTCCACGAGCTCCGCGAGAGCCCGGCGATCCCCTACGAGGAGGACGAGGTCACGCGCGTCGTCGAGGACTCGCTCGACAAGCCACTCTTCGAGCGGGTGAAGGGCTGGACGGTGAGCCAGCTCCGCGAGTGGCTCCTCGACGACGGGACGGACGGCGCGGCGATCCGCGCGCTCGCGCCCGCGCTCACGCCCGAGATGGTCGCCGCGTGCGCCAAGCTCATGTCGAACCTCGACCTCATCGCCGCCGCGGCGAAGGTGCGCGTCGTCGTGAAGGCGAACGGGACGTTCGGCCTCGAGGGCCGCTTCTCGTCACGCCTCCAGCCGAACGACCCGAAGGACGACATCGAGGCGATCCTCGCCGTCACGCGCGAGGGTCTCGCCTACGGGAACGGCGACGCCGTGATCGGGATCAACCCGGCGACGGACACGGTCGAGTCGACGATCGAGATCCTCCACGGCGTGAAGGACCTCATGCGCAAGCACGAGGTGCCGACCCAGAACTGTGTCCTCGCCCACGTCACGATCCAGATGGAGGCGCTCCGGCGCGGCGCTCCGATCGACCTCATGTTCCAGTCGCTCTCGGGCTCGGAGAAGGGCAACAAGGGCTTCGGCATCGACGTGAAGCTGCTCGACGAGGCCCACGCGATGATGAAAGCCAAGGGGACCGCGCAGGGCCCGAACCGGATGTACTTCGAGACGGGACAGGGCTCGGCGCTCTCCTCGGACGCGCACTTCGGGAACGACCAGCTCACCATGGAGGCCCGCACCTACGGCCTCGCCCGGCGCTACGCGCCCTACATCGTGAACACGGTCGTCGGCTTCATCGGCCCCGAGTACCTCTTCGACGGACCGCAGATCACCAGGGCCGGCCTCGAGGACCACTTCTGCGGCAAGGTCCTCGGGATCTCGATGGGATGCGACGTCTGCTACACGAACCACGCGCGGACCGACCAGAACCAGCTCGAGAACCTCGCCGTCCTCCTCGCGGCCGCCGGCTGTAACTACTTCATGGGACTACCCTTGGGCGACGACGTCATGCTCAACTACGAGTCGTCCAGCTTCCACGACAACGCGACGATACGCGACCTCCTCCGCTTGAAGCCCACGCCCGAGTTCGAGGCATGGATGGAGAAGAAGGGCCTCACGAGGAACGGCCGTCGAACGGAACGTTTCGGCGATGCCTCCGTCTTCGCCTGAACCATTCCGTATCCGCTTGATGCATTTACGTCCGCGTCACAAAATGTGCCGCCGGGGGATTCGACAGGATGTTCGAGCTCGACGTCTATCTTCGTGATCGTCTCCTCGGACGCACGACATTCAACACCGACGAGGTGCGGATCGGTCGTGGCGCCGACAACGAGCTCCAGATCGACAACCTCGCGCTCTCGCGCTACCACGCGAGCATCGAGAAGGTCGAAGGCCTCTACGTGCTCAAGGACTTCGGCAGCCACAACGGCACCTTCGTGAACGGCGACCGGGTCGTCGGGCGCCGCGCGTTGAACGACGGGGATCGCATCGGTGTGGGCAAGTTCGTGGTGCTCTTCCGCTGCGCCGCCGCCGTCATCGACAAGAAGGAGCGCGGGCCGAGGATCGGGAACGAGGCGGACTACATCAACGCCGGCCAGACCTTCGTCTCGCAGACGGCGCCGGACGCGACGCGCGAGCGCGCGTGCCCGCACGTGGGCTACCTGAGCCCTTCCCCGCAGATGGGCAAGGTCGTGACCCACCCGGTCGGCCGCGACGTCTTCGTCGCGGGCAGCGCCGCCGCGTCCGACCTCATCCTCGACGGCGGGCCGGCCCGCGCCTTCACGATCCTCCGCGGATGGCGCGGCTTCTCGCTCCTCGCGCTCGCGCCCGGGACGAAGCGGAACGGCGAGGCGGTCGACCTGAGGAGCGAGCTCGCGGACGGCGACCTCCTCGAGGTCGGCGGCCGGACGTACTCGTTCCACACGGGTACGCCCGAGGCGGGCCCGTGACGGCCGTTCTCTTCGAGCGCGCCGGCGAGGAGGCCTTCGAGGCGGTCCTCGGCAAGGTCGTGGCCGAGGGCGGCAGCGGCGTGGTCCAGGAGGCGCGACGCGCCGACGGGACCGGCGCTCCGTTCATCGTCAAGCGCGCGCGCGCGGGCGGCGAGAAGCTCCTCGAGTACGAGCGGACGAGCTGCGAGCTCGTCGATCACGCATCGCTCGTCCGCTACCTGGGCGTCGCGAACATCGAGGGGCTCGGGCCGCTCGTGGCCTTCGAGGCCCTCGCGTCGAACCCGCTCCTCGCTCTCAACGGCACCTCGACCCGTCCGCAGTGGCGCGACCCCGGGACGGCCTACTACCCGCTCCCCCCGAACCGCGCGATCGAGCTCGCGTTCGACCTCCTCCTCGGCATCGAGCACCTCCACGAGCGCGGGCTCGTCCACGCGGATGTCAAGCTCGCGAACCTCCTCGTGCGCGTCGCCGGCGAACGCGACGCGGGCTCGGCGCTCCGGCAGGTCGCCGAGGGCCGCTTCACGGGCGTCCTCATCGACCTCGGCAGCGTCCGCCGCACGGCGGTCCTCGAGGCCCTCACCAAGGGGCACGCCGACCTCTCGCTCATCCCGAGCGTCACGCCCCTCTACGCCCCGCCCGAGGTGCTGTTCGAGAGCGCCTCGACCGGAGGGAGGAAGGTCTTCTCCCCCGCGATGGACATCTACTCCTTCGCGCTCGTCTTCTACGCGCTCCTCACGGGGCGCATCCCTTACGCGCACTTCGTCTCGGCGGAGCGCCTGAAGGAGGTCGGGCTCGTCCTCGACCTCAAGGGTAAGGAGATCAGCCGCGCCGTGGCGCCCGTGGACCTCTTCACCCTCTCGCGGGTCCCGCTCCACGACGTGGGCTTCGAGGGGACGTCGCTCACGGTCTGGCCGCTCTTCCACGCCGCGGCGAAGGAGATCTTCGTCCGCTGCCTCGACCCCGACCCGGCGAAGCGCATCGACGCGAAGGGCGCGCGCGCTCTCTTCACCGAGGGGTTCCGCATGCGGAACGTGGGCGAGGCCGGACCGCGCCCGTGGGTGCAGGGCATCTTCCAGATGCGCCCCCGCTCGAACCGGCTCGTCCGCGACGTCCCCCTCGGCGGGATCCGGATCCGCGAGGAGTCGGGCGAGCTCATCGTCGACGAGACCGCGCCGCCCGACTCGCAGCCGGGCCAGCACACGCAGGTCATCCGCGAGGAGGCCCTCGCGTCGGCGGCCGAGGGCGCGAGCCGCCCGAGCGCGCGCCTCCCGAAGGCGCCGCCCGCGCCGAAGGGCATGATCTACCTCGCGGACGTGCTCCGCGAGCACAAGGCGAAGCGGCCCCTCCCGGTCACGGCCCCGGTCCTCGTCACGCGCACCGGCTTCTCGCCCGCCGACCTCGTCAAGTGCACGCTCTACTCGCTCGAGCAGGCCCGCGAGCACGTCAGGGTCTCCGACAACGTGGCGGACGCGGTCTCCTCGAAGCACCGCGTGAGCGCCGGGCGCGGCGAGGACAACGACATCGTCGTCGCGGACTCGAGCGTCTCGAAGCGTCACCTCTACTTCGAGAAGGGCCCGGACGGCGGCTGGTGGGTCATCGACAACGACTCGTCGAACGGCACCTTCATCGAGGAGGAGGAGCTCCAGAAGAAGGGCAAGGTCCGGCTCTCGCGCGGGCTCGTCACGATCGGGCTCGGGCTCACGGCGAAGCTCACCTTCATGCAGCAGGCCGAGCTCGACCAGTACCTCGAGAAGGCCCTCGACCTCTGGACGCAGGCCTTCGCCGGCAAGGCCTCCGGCCGCCACAAGAGGCTCGACGAGGGCGGGACCGTGGTCGCCGCGCGCGACCGCGGCGCGACCGAGGTCGTCGACCCGACGCCGCTCGCGCCCCCGCGGCTCCCTCCGCTGCCCGCGGCCACGCCGCCCGCGAACCCGCGCGCCGTGACCAAGAAGCAGATCCGGAACGACGCGCTCAACGCGATGGTGAACAAGGCGCCGGTCCCGCACACGCCGTCGGCCGCGCCGCGCCCGCTCGCGACGACGCCCGAGGAGCTCGCGAAGAAGCTCGCCGAGCTGACCGACGTCGCGAGCTTCGCCGTCCACTTCGAGGACGCCCGCGCCGACGACTTCGAGGCGGCCTCGGAGGTCCTCGACGTCCTCGCCTCGGGCGACGCGGTCCTCGGCGTGGACGTCGTCTTCCGCACCGGCAAGAAGGTCGTCCTCTACCGCAAGAACCCGGCGGCGCCCTGAGGGGTTTGTTAGCCTCTCGCGCCATGCGGACCGCCGCTCTCATGGCCGAGCTTCGAGAAAGCCTGGGCGAGAAGGCCATGCCCGCTCCCTCGACGCAGCCGGGCTCGGGCCCGACGCTCCCCTGCGGGCCGGCACCGGCCGACCGGGCGCTCCTCGATCGCTTGAAGAAGGCGACGATCGCGCAGATCGGCGTCGGCCGCGCCGGAGTGCGGCTGAGGACGCCCACGCTCCTCAGGTTCCTCGGCGACCGCGCCGTGGCCGTCGAGGCGGTGCGGAGCCAGCTGCCCGCGGACTTCGCGCAGCGGATCGGGGCCGTGAAGGTCCACTCGGAAGCGAAGGACCTGGACGAGTTCCTCCTCCGCCCCGACCTCGGGCGGCGCCTCCCCGGGGCCGCGCTCGATGCGATCCGCGGCGGCTGTCAGGTCGGCGCCGACGTGCAGGTCGTCGTCGGCGACGGCCTCTCCGCGCACGCGGTCGCGCTCAACGCGCCGCCCTTCCTCGAGGCGCTCCCGCGCGAGCTCGAGCGGGTCGGGCTCAAGGCCGGCACGCCCGTCCTCATCGAGCGCGCGCGCATGCGCACGCTCTGCGTCGTCGGCGAAGCGACCGGCGCGCGCACGGGGGTCATCCTCCTCGGCGAGCGGCCGGGGCTCGGGACGGGCGACGGCATGAGCGCGTACCTCGTCTTCCGTCCGCGCAAGGACGCCGTCGAGAGCGACCACGAGGTCGTGAGCAACATCCACGCGCGCGGGATCCCGCCCGCGGAGGCGGCGAAGAAGGTCGCGACGCTCCTCGCCGAGTTCGTCCGCGTGGGCGCGAGCGGCGTCGCCCGCCAGGCGAACGCCGCGCCGACGCAGCAAGAGAAGTCGCGCGTCGAGCCTTCGAGCAAGGGCGACGCGCGCCACAAGCGCGAGGCTTACTCCCCCAAGAAGCTGACCCCCGAGGCTCCCCTCGCGACGAGCGCCGCCGCTCGCTGCGCCGGCTAACCTCCGAACGCGCGGAACGCCCGCGCTTCCTCCGCGTCGCTCCGCGCGAGCGGGGGAACGGCCGCGGCGAAGCGCTTCCAGCGCTCGGCGAACGCGGCGGGGTCGCGCTCGAGCTCGGCCTCGAGCGACGGATCGCCGCGGAGCGCGCGCTCGAAGCGGAGCCGCTTCACGATGATCGACGTCACCGCCAGGCCGTCCCGGTCGGCCGCGAGGAGCCAGGACCGCTCCTCCGCGGTGAGGCGGTCGCCCGCGCGCGCGACGGCGAGCACGAGCTCGGCCGCCGGGTCCGCCGCGTGGAGCGCGCGGGCGAGCACCTCGTTCAGCGCTTCGAGCACAGGACCTCCCGCGCGCGCTCGAACTCGCGCTCGTAGGTCGCG
Organism: uncultured Planctomycetota bacterium; assembly: GCA_964648345.1. GTDB lineage: Bacteria > Planctomycetota > J058 > J058 > JACQDU01 > CAZYLP01. The sequence goes on along the minus strand of CAZYLP010000132.1, from coordinate 2,844 downwards.
ACCTGCTCCGCGTCGAGCGCGGCCGCGATCCGCTCGACCGTGACGCCGCGGAGCCCGGGGCACCGGGGGAGCATGAGCTCGAGGGCGCTCCAGACCTCCTCGGGCACCGGCCCATCGTGCGAGTCGAGCTGGAAGACCCGGCCGGAGCCGAGCCACCCGGGGTCCGTCGGCGCGCCGCCCGCCACGTGGATCTCGATCACCCGCGAGCCGTCGATCGCGTCGAGCCACCGCCTCATGTCGAGCCCGGCGTTCCGGCACTGGACGTGGACGTTGTGGAGGTCGAGGAGGATGTGCGCGTCCGCGGCCCGGGCGATCTCGTTCAGCAGCTCGGGCTCGCGGTACGGGTCGCCGAGGAAGAAGTAGCTCGCGGCGTTCTCGAAGGCGACGGCCGGGAAGATCGCGCGGAGGGCGCGCAGCTTCCGCGCGACGAGCGCGACGGCCTCGGCGGTCGGCGCGAGCGGGACCGGGAGGTCGAGGTCCCAGCCCGCGTGCTCGGTGAAGCCGAGGTGGTCCGAGTACCACAGGCAGCCGAGGTCTCTCTGCTCCTCGCGGAGGCGCTCGAGCCAGCGGTCGGTGCGCGGGCTCCACGCCGAGCCGAGCGAGAGGGCGAGGCCGTGACCGACGACCGGCTTCCCGGCGCGGCGCGCGATCTCGAGGATCGGGCCGCGCTGCACGCCGGGCGCCTGGTTCGCCGTCCAGAGGGTCTCGGGGGAGACCTCGAAGTAGTCGGCGTGCTCCTCGATGATCCGGCGGCAGAGCGACAGGAAGCGCCGGTCCGGCTGGAGCGGGAACCCGAGGAGCGGCGTCACTTCGTGAGGAACTTCACGAACGTGCGCGAGCGCACGACCATGACGGCCATGCCGCAGCCGGGGCACGCGTCACCCTGGGGCGTCTCCCAGCTCACGCCGTAGGGGAGCGTGTCGGTCGCGCCGAAGCGCGCCGTGAGCGCGCCCTCGACGACGGTCTGGAGGCGCTTCTTCAAGGTCTCGTCGTCGGTGGTGCGGACCTCGTGGACGATCGCGGCGATCGACTCGTCCACGAGCCCCGCCATCTTCGGGGGCGTCGCGGCCTGTCCGTCGCCGGGCTCCTCGTCGTCCTTCTTCTTCTTCTCCTTCGCGAGCTCCGCGAGAGCGGCCTTGAAGTCGTCCGTCCGCGCGGTCTTGGCGCGCTTCTCGAGACGGCCCTCGCCCTCGATGAGCTTCCGCGCGGCGCGCACGAACGCGGCGCGGTCGTCGAAGTCGAGCGTCGTCCCCGCGACTCGCTTGCCGTCGGCATCCACGAGGACGGCGTTCTCGTCCTCATTGGTATCGACCGTGCCGGCCGGCACGCAGACCCAGACGGCCTCGATGAGGAGCGCGCCGAGGTCGAAGCCGGGGAGGGAGCCCATGATCTTCTCGAGCGCTCGTCCGAGCTTCTTCCTCGCCTTCTCGTCCTTCGGGATCGGGATCGCGAGGCCCGGCCGCCCGTGCTTCTTCATGAGCGCGCGCGCCTTGCTCCACGGAGTCTCGTCGTCGTCCCCGCCCAGGACCGACCAGGGGAAGCCGAGCAGCAGGACCGAGGCGCCGAGGACTTCGCGTCGCGTCAGCATGGGCCGTCTCCTCGCAGAGGAGTCTGACACGACGGAGCCCCTCGCGCCGGGGGAGGAATCCCGGAGATCGTGGTAGAGTCGCGCCCGTCATGGTCTTGAGCCCGGTCAGGCCGAGGGTGCTCGCCACCCAGTTCATCCCGAACGTCCCGCCCGGCCTCCACGCCGCCTACAAGTTCGCGCCCCACCACGCGGCGGCCGCGCTCATCACGGCGGACCAGGACGACGCGCTCTACGTCGCCCTCGACGAGGCGACGAAGCACGCGCCGGTGGACGTCGTCTTCGCGCAGTCGCTCTACGCCGGATCGAACCACTCGCCCGGGCCTCTCGCCGGCGAGTGCCTCGGGATCCTCGGCGGCGCATCCCCCGAGGACGTGCGCGAGGGCCTCGCCGCCTGCGTCCGCTGCCTCGAGCAGGACGCGTGCTTCTACGAGGCGGACGAGTCGGGGAAGCTCCTCATCTTCCCGCACGTGATCTCGGCGCTCGGCCGCTACCTCTCGAAGGAGGCGAGCCTCCCCGAGGGGAGCGCCATGGCCTACCTGATCGCGCCGCCGATCGAGGCCGTGATCGGCCTCGACGCGGCGCTCAAGGCGGCGCGCGTCGAGCTCCAGAAGAGCTTCGCGCCGCCCACGAACACGAACTTCGGCGGCGGCTGGCTCTCGGGCGACCTCGAGGAGTGCGAGGCGGCCGCGACCGCGTTCGCGCGCGCGGTCGTCGAGCTCGCCCGCTCTCCGCGCGCGGTGTGACGCCCCGGTGCTCGTCCTCTTCGACCTCGACGGGACCCTCATAGACTCGACGGACGACCTCGCGTCGAGCGTGAACGCCGCGCTCGCGGAGCTCGCTCTCCCTACGCGCTCGCGCGAGGAGGTGAGGAGCTTCATCGGCGAGGGAGCGCGCCGGCTCGTCGAGCGCGCCGTCGCGCCGCGGAGAGACCTCGTCGAGGCGGCGCTCGGGGCGTTCCTCGCGCACTACGAGCAGAACCTCGTCGTCGCGACGCGCGCGTACGACGGCGTGCCCGCGCTCCTCGCCCGGCTCCCGGGGCCGCTCGCCGTCGCGACGAACAAGCCCGGGCGCTTCGCGCGGCCGATCCTCGCGCAGCTCGGTCTGCTCGATCGCTTCGTCGCCGTGCTCGGCGGCGACGAGGGGCCGCGCAAGCCGGACCCCGCGCTCGTCGACCGGCTCCGCGCCGTCGTCGCCGCGAGCCGCGAGGAGACGGTCCTCGGCTGCGACTCGAGCGTGGACCTCGAGTCCGCGGCGAA
>CAZYLP010000131.1:6179-13851 GCA_964648345.1 uncultured Planctomycetota bacterium | reverse complement strand
GGCGGCGGCGGCGGCGGCGACGACAAGAACGGCGACCCGCTCCTCCCCGCGTCGGCCGAGCTGAAGATGATCCGCGCGCAGCAGATGCGGGTGAACGGCAAGACCAAGGAGTTCGACATCAAGCGCGGCCAGCCCGAGCCCGAGCTCACGAAGGATCAGCGCGAGGCCTGCCGGATGATCGCGGAGAAGCAGGGCCGCGTCGCCGAGTTCACGCGCCGCCTCCACGCCAAGCTCAACAAGGAGGACTGAGCCATGAGGAAGCTGACCGCTTCGCTCCTGCTCGTCCTCTTCGCGTCCCTCCCCGCGCGGGCGGCGGACCCGAACACGCCGCGGATCGGCCCCGAGGAGGGGCCGCGGTCGAAGGTCGCGCGAGTGCTTTCGTCGCTCGGCGGCGAGGGCGACGCGTGGCGCGCGCGCATGGCGAAGGGCGAGGTCGCGACGCGCGACGTGGTCCACCGGATCCTCCTCGAGAAGCACGAGGACTACCGGAAGGCGGTGGCCGCCTTCGATCGCGACGGCGTCAACGCCGAGGACTTCGAGAAGATCGTCGCGAACACGACCGACCCGGCGCTCAAGGCGCACGCGACGTTCTTCGCGGGTCGCGCGTGGCTCAACCTCGACGACTTCGACAAGGCGTGCGCGTCGTTCGACAGGGTCCGGGGCGAGCTCGCGAACGCGACGCCGTGGACGGACGAGGCCGCGTTCTACCTCGGCTACTCCTTCGCGCGGAAGCCGGAGCTCGAGGACGACAAGGACGCTCTCTGCAAGGCGCGCGCGAGGGCCTGCCTCGAGCAGCTCCCCGCGACGGCGCCCGAGCGAGTGCAGGAGAACGCGAAGTGGCTCCTCCGCGAGCTCGCGGGGGAGGGCTCGGGGCCGCTCCTCGAGCTCGCGCGGCGCATGGACACGATCGAGCGCTCGATCGACCACGAGAAGACCGGGCGCCCGACGCAGAAGAGACAAGAAGCCGTCATCTCCGAGATCGACCGCCTCATCGCGCTCATGCGCGAGAAGGAGGGTGGGTGAAGTGGCGACGGCTGCCCGGAGGGCAAGCACAAGAATCACGGCAAGAAGCCGGGCGGGAAGCCCGGTGGTGCCAAGAACCCCGCGAAGCGGTCGCAGCTCCCGGGCGACCTCCAGCCGGGCGAGATCAAGCGCGACAAGTCGGGCGGCAACTCCGACTGGGGCGAGATGCCGGAGGCCGACCGCAAGGCCGTGCTCCAGATGCTGAAAGAGAAGTTCCCCGAGCGTTACAAGGAGCTCGTCGAGCAGTACTACAAGTCGCTCGCCGAGAAGAAGGGTAAGGACAAGTGAAGCGCATCGTCCTCGGTCTCCTGCTCGCGGCTCCGCTCGCCTACGGCGCCGACCCGAACACGCCGCGCATCGGCCCCGAGGAGGGCCCGCGCGCCAAGGTCGAGCGCGTCCTCGGCGGCCTCGGCGGCGAGGGCGACGCGTGGCGCGCGCGCATGAAGAAGGGCGAGCTCGCCCCGCGCGACGTGGTCCACAAGTTCCTCATGTCGAAGGACGAGGGCTACAAGAAGGCCGTCGAGGTGTTCGAGCGCGACGGCTCGAACGCCGAGGACTTCCAGAAGCTGCTCGCTGCGGCGACCGACCCGGCCCTGAAGGCGCACGCGACCTACTTCCTCGGTCGCACGCATCTCAACCTCGACGAGTTCGACAAGGCCTGCGAGTGCTTCGAGAAGGTCCGCGGCGAGCTCGCGAACGGCACTCCCTGGACCGACGAGGCGACTCTCTTCCTCGGCTACGCGTACGCGCGCCGCCCCGAGCTCGAGGAGGACAAGGAGCGGCTCTACAAGGCCCGGGCGAAGCTCTGCCTCGAGGCGCTCGCTCCGCTCGACGGGTCGAAGCCGGTCTACGGCGCTTGCCCCGAGCGCGCCCGCGAGTCCGCGTCCTGGCTCTTGAAGGAGCTCATGGGCGAGGGCTCGGGTCCGCTCCTCGAGCTCGCGCGGCGCATGGACACGGTCGAGCACTCGATCGACCACGAGAAGACCGGCCGTCCGACGCAGAAGCGCCAGGAGCAGATCATCTCCGAGATCGACCGGCTCATCGCTCTCATGCGCGAGAAGGAGCAGAGCGGCGACGGCAAGGGCAACGGCCAGAAGGGCAACAAGTCGAGCAAGAAGGGCAACGCCGGCAGCCCGCGCCCGAAGTCGATCCTCCCCGAGTCCGGCGAGGCCGGTCCGATCCGCAACCAGAAGTCGGGCGGCAGCGCCGACTGGGGACAGATGAACGAGAAGGAGCGCGAGAAGGCGCTCCAGCTCCTCAAGGAGAAGTTCCCGGAGCGCTACAAGGAGATCGTCGAGCAGTACTACAAGTCGCTCGCCGAGCAGAAGGAAAACAAGAAGAAGTGAGCCTGAACCTCTCGCGGCGAGGCCGGGCCGCGCTCGCGCTCGCGCTCGCGGCGTCGTCCGGCGCCGCGGTCGCGCGCGCCGACGACAAGGACGTCCTCGCCAAGGCGAAGGAGGCCGAGGCGCGTCGAGTGGCCGTGGTCGCCAAGCTGGCGCCCACGGTCGGCGCGTTCTTTCACAAGGAGTCGGTCGGCCAGGGCGGCGGCTCGGGCGTCGTCATCGACCCGCGCGGCTACGCGATCACGAACTTCCACGTCGCGGAGACGCACCACGAGCTCCTCGTGGGTCTCAACGACGGCAAGCTCTACAAGGCGGCGCTCCTCGGGATCGACCCGGGCGGAGACATCGCGCTCGCCAAGCTCGAGGGGAAGGACCGCTTCGAGTTCGCGGAGATGGGCAGCTCCGACCAGGTCCGCATCGGCGACCGCTGCTTCGCGATGGGGAACCCGTTCCTCCTCGCCACCGACTACGCCCCCACCGTCACGGAGGGGATCGTCTCGGGGCTCCACCGCTTCAAGGACGCCGCGGGCGGCACCGACCTCGTCTACGGCGACTGCATCCAGACCGACGCCTCGATCAACCCGGGCAACTCGGGCGGCCCTCTCTTCGATGAGGCGGGGCGGTGGATCGGGATCAACGGCCTCGGTGGCTTCAGGCCCGACCGCGTCCGCATCAACGTCGGCGTCGGCTACGCGGCGAGCGTGGACCAGATCAAGAACTTCATCGAGGACCTCCGCGCGGGCCTCCAGTGCGAGCACGGCACGGCGGACGCGACGGTGCGCGACCTCTCGGACGACGACGACGCGACCCGCACCGTGGTCAAGGTGGACGCCGTCGTCCAGGACAGCGTCGCCTACAAGGCGGGCCTGCGGCTCGGCGACGTGCTCGTCGACTTCGACGGGGTCGCGGTCCACTCGCAGAACCAGTTCCTCACGCTCATCTCGCGGCTCCCCGCGGGGCGTCGCGTGCGGATCACGATCGACCGCCGCCGCGAGGACGCCCAGATCGGCGCCGCGCGCGAGAAGAACTACGTGCGGAAGACGTTCGGCTTCCGGTTGAAGGGGATCCCGTCCGGGCCCGACGAGGGCAAGTGGGTCGCCGACGAGGACCTCATCGCCAAGGAGAAGCGCGCGACGCTCGCGACGGCGCGGAAGGGGACGCTCTCGCTCCTCGATCCGGCCAAGGGCTTCGATGCGCGCGGCACGCGCACCGAGGACGGGAAGACGGAGCCCTTCCGTCTCGTCGTGAAGGGTCCGAAGATCCGCGTGGAGGTCGGCAAGCTCGTCGTCGCCTCCGACGGCAAGGATGCGTGGCGCCAGAAGGGCGACGCGGACGCGGAGGACCTCCCGCGCCTCGAGGCCGACGTGCTCGAAGCGACGGCGGTCGCGCTCGACGCGGTCCTCCGCGAGGGTGGCGAGGACCTCCTCACCGAGTGCAAGTTCACGGGCGGCGAGTCCGTCCTCGGCCACCGCGCGAGCAAGATCGAGACGCGCGACAAGGTCGGCCGCCGGCGCAAGCTCTACTTCGACACGATCTCGGGTGCGCTCCTCGGCTGGCAGTTCCGCGACGCGAACACTCCCGGCCGCGAGCTCGAGTCACGCCTGACCTGGAGCGGCGACAAGCTCGAGAAGATCGAGCGCGTGGACGACCAGACCGGCGACTCGCTCGGCGTGGACCAGATCACGAACATGAAGAAGGGCGACGTGAACGACGAACTCTTCGCGAGGCCCAAGTGAGCTACCGAGCCCTGGCGCTGCTCCTCTCGCTCGTCGTCGCGGCGCCCGCGCTCGCGGAGGACGCCGCGCCCGTGTCGAGCACGGCCGCTCCGGGTAAGGCCGCTCCGGACGGGCCGGCGCCGAACGCGTTCGCGGGCTTCGCCGAGAAGGCGTGGCCGTCGATCGTGAAGGTCTACGGCGCGGGCGGCTTCATCGGGATCCCGGCTTACGGGACGGGCGTCGTCGTGGACCCCTCGGGGATCGTCGCCACGGCGTGGAGCATCTCGCTCAAGACCGAGTATCTCAAGGTCGTGACCGACAAGGGCCAGCGCTTCGAGGCGAAGCTCCTCCGCGCGGATACGAAGCGCGGCCTCGCGCTCCTCAGGATCGAGGGCGAGCACAAGCTCCCGCACATCGAGATCGCCGACTCGTCGAACCTGAAGCAGGGCGACCAGGTCTTCGGCATCGGGAACGCGTTCGACGATGCGACCGGCGACGAGCGCTGCGCCGTCATGGGCGGAGTCGTCATGGCGATCGCGCCGCTCGAGCTCCGCGTGGGCATCGAGGACGGCCCGCCGCTCGGGACGGTGATCCTGACGGACGTGGCGAACAACCCGGGCACGCAGGGAGGCCCGCTCTTCACGCGCGACGGCAAGCTCGTCGGGATCCTCGGCCGCGTGATCGAGAGCAAGAGCACGAACTCGCTCATCAACTTCGCGATCCCCTCCTCGACCTTGAAGCCGTTCCTCAAGGATCTGCTCGATGGCCGCGAGGCGGCCGCCGACACCGCGCCGCCGAAGAAGGCCACGGGAGTCGAGACGGGTCTCCGTCTCCTCGACGCTCACCTCACTCGCTCGCCGCCGGCCTACGTGGACCGCGTGCTCCCCGGGAGCCCGGCCGAGAAGGCGGGCGTCAAGCCCGACGACCTCGTCTTCCGCCTCGACGGCAAGGTCGTGCGGACGTGCCGGATCTTCGAGGACCTGATCCGCGAAAAGACGCCGGGCGAGAAGGTGAAGCTCGTCCTCAAGCGCGGCAGCTCGATCGTCGAGTGCGAGCTCGAGCTCGTGGCGAGGAAGGACCAGTGATGCGCCACTCGTTCTCGTTCTCGTTCTCGTTCTCGTTCTCGTTCTCGTTCTCGTTCTCGGTCCTGGCTGCTCTCGCCTGCGGACCGGTGCGCGCGGAGGACGACGTCGCCAAGAAGACCTCCGAGGGCGACGCTGCGATCGAGGCCGCGGCCCGCAAGGCCGTCGAGAAGGTCGCCCCCGCGGTCGTCGAGATCGAGACCCTCGGTGCCATGCCCGAGAAGGTCGAGGCGCCCAAGGAGGACCCGAACAGCCCCGGCGGCACGAGCGACGGGATCCTCGCCAAGAAGGGCTTCAAGCAGGCGTTCGGCCCCTCGACGGGTGTCGTCGTCGGGAAGGAGCTCGTCATCACCTCGACCTTCGCGCTCAAGCGCGAGCCGAGGCACATCTTCGTGACGCGCTCCGACGGCAAGTCGTTCGTCGCGACGGTCGTCGGCAAGGACGAGGCGCGCATGCTCGCGCTCCTCAAGGTCCCGGGTGCCGATCTCACCGCCGGCGCCGAGGCCAAGAAGGACACGATCAAGGTCGGCCGCACCGCGCTCGCGGTCGGCAAGGGCTACGGTGTCGGGACGCCCACCGTCTCGCAGGGGATCGTGAGCGCCGTCGAGCGCGCCTCAGGAAAGGCCATCCAGACGAGCGCGAACGTGTCGCCCGCGTGCTACGGCGGACCGCTCGTCTCGCTCGAAGGCGAGATCATGGGCGTCTGCGTGCCGCTCGCCGGCATGGGCGGTCAGGCCGGGGTCGAGCTCTACGACTGCGGGATCGGCTTCGCGATCCCGATCGAGGACGTGCGCGCGATCCTTCCTCGCCTCGAGAAGGGCGAGACGCTCAAGCCCGCGTTCCTCGGCGTCGTCGTGGACCAGGGCCGTACCGAGGACGGGATCCTCGTCGAGACGGTCCAGCCCAAGTCGCCCGCCGACAAGGCCGGCCTCGAGGACGAGGACCTGATCGTCGAGGTGGACGGGAAGAAAGCGATCGCCCACCACGTTCTGAACCATGCGATCGGCAAGCGCTCCGCGGGAGACAAGCTCAAGATCGTCGTCCTCCGCGACGGCAAGCGCGTCGAGCTCGAGGCGACTCTCGCGGAGGCGCCGAAGGCGCCCGCACGCCCGAAGGGCCCTCCCGGCATGCCGGGCGGTCGCCCCGGACCGAACCCTCCTGGACCCAAGCCTCCCGGGCCGAATCCGCCGGGCGGTGACGACGAGTGATTAGAGGAGTACCATGAAGCTCATGCGCAGACTTCCGATCTTCCTCGTCGCGGCCGTCGTATCGGCGGGCGCGTTCCTCGCGGCTCCCGAGCGTCTCGCGAGCGCTCCCGTCCCCGTCGCCCACGCCGGTGACGACGACGACACGAACGACGTCCTCGAGCGCCCGAAGTACGTGAACGAGCGCTGCGAGCGCGCGATCGAGAAGGGCGTCGCCTGGCTCGCCCGCAAGCAGAAGCGTTCGGGCGAGATCCTCTCCGACAACTCGGGCTACGGCTCGGGTTACCCGGTCGCCATGACCTCGCTCGCGGGCATGGCCTGGCTCGCTCACGGTGACACGCCGACCAAGGGCAAGTACGCGCGGAACGTCCGCTCCGCGATCGACTATCTCCTCCACTGCGCCAAGAACGGCAACCCGCGCGGCTTCATCTGCTCGCCCGGCGAGACGTCGATCCACGCGCACGGCTTCGCCATGCTCTTCCTCGCCGAGTGTCTCGGCTCCGACGCCGACCCCGAGCTCGAGCAGAAGATCAAGGACTGCCTCAAGAAGGCGTGCGAGATCACGAACAAGGCCCAGAGCGACATGGGCGGCTGGTATTACACGCCCGACAAGGGGAACGACGAGGGCTCGACGACGATCACCCAGGTCCAGGCTCTCCGCGCTTGCCGCAACGCCGGCCTCGCGGTCCCGGTCTCCGTGATCAAGAAGGCCGTGAAGTACATCGAGAAGTCCGTCTGCCCGGACGGCGGGATCGCCTACACGGCGCGTAACGGCGGCGGCGGCAGCTGCGCCGCGATCACCGCCGCCGCGGTCGCCGTCCTCTACGACGCCGGCGAGTACGACTCCGCGATCGCCAAGAAGGCCCTCCAGTACTGCAAGACCCACATCAACGTGAACGACGGCGGCAACGCCGGCGGGCACTACTTCTACGCCCACCTCTACCTCGCCCAGGCCAACTGGCAGGCGGGTGGCACTAACCAGAAGGCGTGGGACGACTACTACCCGAAGATCCGCGACGTCCTCTGCCAGCGGCAGCAGGGTGACGGCAGCTGGGATGGCGACGGCGTCGGCCGCGTCTACGGCACCGCGATCGCGACCACCATCCTCGCGATTCCTTACGAGCACGTTCCGATCTACGCGCGCTGATCTCAGGCGAAAGCACGCCAGCTTTTTGAACGAGCGGCGTCGGCGTTCCATTTTTCAACGCCGAAGACGCCGAAGGTAGGCCGTCGCGGGGGGGGGGCCCACAGGGGGTGGGGGGGCGGGCCGCGGCCCAAAACCCGGTGGGGGTGCACCCGCCCCG
>CAZYLP010000131.1:0-6169 GCA_964648345.1 uncultured Planctomycetota bacterium | reverse complement strand
GCGAGAGGCCGCCGATCTTCGATCGGGGCCTCTCGCGACGACCAAACCTCGGTTGCGTGACCAGCGCGTCGCAGCCGGATCGCCAACCGAGGTCGCGGTCCTTCTGGTCGCTTGTTCAGGCTGCTACACGCACGCAACTCTCGTCGCGATCGACGAGGCGAGAGGGTGGCGGCGCGGGGCGGGCGTTCCGCCGGTGGAAGTGGAGCTCACGGGAGTCAACGACGACCTCCGCGTTCACGTCCGCTACGCCGATGGAAGCCGTCGCGTGGCCTCGTGGGTTCCCTTCGGCAGACAAGGCAAATGGAGGGAGGAGCACGGGCGACTCGTCATCGCCGACTCCGTTGCTCGCATCACGAGCCGGGAGGAACCCCTCGCGCTCGGCACGGTCTGGCCCGACGGACAGCCGTACCGCCGAATTCTCGCATGGGGAGAGAACTCGCTCGAGCTGGTCGAGGAGCCACTCGGAGACGGTTTCCGGCGAGGGAGTAGCTTCTGGCTCTACAACCGCCGGTGCTGGACACGCCGCGAGGATGAGCAGCGTCTCGGAGAGGTCGTCCTTCTCGCAATGGCGCTCCCGTTCGCACTCAGTTTGGACCTCGCGCTTTGGAGTGTCGCGATCCCAACCTGTCCCGTGTGGGGGACCTTCATCAACGGCCCCGGATTCGTCGTGACCATCGCGAACGTCTTCCCGGACCCGTCTCGCGAACTTGCCTATGCGGACTGAAGCACGATCGCAAAGATCGTGAGATCCGCGACCACGTGCGCTGCGACCGGAAGGAAGATCCCACCGCTCGATCGGCGGAGCAGCCCGAGAAGAACCCCGTAAGCCGTGCAAAGCGTGACTCCTGCGACTCCGCGCGGATATCCCTGCGAGCGCGTTCACGAGAGCGATGACCAGTCCCACGAGAACGACCTGTGCTCCGTTGCCCATCGGAAGTTGGGCACGGAGGTTCGCCGTGTCGGGGTAGGCGAGCGCGTCGTATGTCAGAAGCGCGATGACCGTGAGCACCGAGATGCCGAGTGTCGCGATGAGCCGGCGCCGATCGATCGTCCCCAAGCGAAGCCACCGACGCGCGCTCTCTCGAAGGGGTCGCACGAGCACCACGATCACGGAGTAGACGACCAAAGCTCCGAAGAAGACGAGCTTCGGTGAGCCGAAGGGGACAGGCAGCGCGACGCTGCCGAACGCGAGCGTGAAGAAGATCGCCGCGTTCGGAAGTGCTCCTGGATCGCGCTCTTGCTCCGCGCCGGACACGGAGCGGATCTTACAGGCAAGACTCGTCCGAGAGCCGTCGTCCTTGATGCTGGATAGGTTCAGGGACCAGGGCCAAGGATTGGTAACGGGGGAGGTGCCCCGCTACAGTCCAAACCGGGGAAGGCTTCGATGAGACGTCGGGGCTTCACGATCATCGAGATCCTCATCGCCATCGTCATCCTGACGATCGGCATCCTCGCCGTGATCGCGCTCCTGACGCAGTCCCTCAAGGTCGCGGGCGAGGTCGTCGAGGACAGCTTCGCGGCCACGCTCGCGCGCTCGGTCTACGAGTCCGTGCGCGAGGGCGCGCAGAAGCGCGCGTTCCTCGTCGAGGAGAACGGCAACAACGTCCGCGGCTTCGTCTTCGTGCACGACGGGGTCATGGACAAGCCGGCCGTCTTCACGCCGCCGCCCTTGCCGGCTAACTCCGCGGACACGGGGCGCCTGAACGGCCTCCGCGCGAGCGACTTCGCGATCTTCCTGCCGGACGGCTCGCCGTACCCGCCGCCGGCCGAGGTCTACTTCGTCTTCCCGCGGCCCGCGGGAGCGGCGGTGGAGAACGCGTACATCGCGCCGGCCGGCGGACAGGACGACTCGTTCTTCGCGGCCAACGCGGTCGCGACGCGGAAGGGGCCGCAGCCCGACTACGCGGGGAACCCGAACCGCTTCGACATCCAGCGCGTCTACGAGCTCAGGAACCGCCCGACGGCGCCGCCCGCGGGCGCGCAGCCGGACGCGGGCGACCAGTACTCCTTCGCGCTCGCGCTGCGCCGCGCGTCGGCGCCGATCCTCACGAACGCGGGCGGAAGCCCGATCGCGTGGGGCCCGGGCACCTATCCGCCCAAGAACACGACGCCTCAGGACGGGCTCTACCAGGTCGAGGTGATGGTCTTCAGGAACTTCGAGGCCACTCCGACGAGCCGTCACCACCAGCCCGTGAACGGCGGCCACTTCGTCGGCCTCATCGCGGTGGGTCCATGAGAGCTCCCGTGCGCGCCCGCGGGCTCACCCTCGTCGAGCTCCTCGTCGCGATCTTCATGGCGACGCTCCTCATAGGAGCGATCGCGGGGACCTCGATCCAGGTCCAGGACACGATCAACACGACCATGCAGCGCGAGCTCGCGGCGCAGCAGGCGCGCGCGCTCTTCCGCGACATCGAGACGGACCTCTCGCGCATGATCCCGTGCGCCCAGGCGCCCGCGCCGTTCGCGCAGAGCGTGCGCAACGGCGGCGGGCCTCAACGGCCGATCGAGCTCGAGCGCTTCGACCCGACGACGGTGCCCGCGGGCGCGGACCCGGCCCCGCTCCCCGAGCCGCGCCGGGCGGACCGCATGCGCGTCTTCACGTCCTTCGACGGACAGACGGCCGCGCAGCAGCAGCTCGCGGAGTACCTCATCGACCAGCAAGGCGGCACCTCGGGCGGGACCCCGATCTTCCAGTCGCCGCCCGGGAGCGGCTACTGGGTCGGCCGCCTCCGCCGCCAGGTCTGGAGGTGCCAGCCGCCCGACTCGGGGAAGACGTACCCCGACCCGGGCCCGATCTGCGTGGACAACGTCGTCTCCTTCCAGCTCGACTGGACGGACCCGAAGGCGGACGCGACCATCCCCAACTTCCAGCCGCCCACGGCGGCGACCAGCTCGGGCGACGAGTTCGTCCGCCAGGGCACGTTCTCGATCGCGGAGTTCGTCCTCACGGCGACGGACCAGGGCGGCCAGAAGCTCCTCGGCGCGCTCCCGATCGGCGGCCAGGTCTGGCTCGTGGACCCGACGGCGGTCGTCACCGACCCCGGCTTCGGGATCCTCATCCGCCACAAGAACGGGACGGGCTCGAACATCCCGAGCGCGCTCGTGAACGACCGGATCGACCCGAAGTCCGGCCTCAAGGGCTCGGCCTTCCTGCCGCCGTCGCTCATCCGCGTGACGCTCGTCCTTTCGTGGGGGAAGGGCCAGAAGTCGGAGACGGGCCGCTTCGTGCGCATCTTCCGCGTGCCGGTCTGAGAGGCCTCTCCATGAGCCGTCGCGCCGTCGCCGCGCTCGTCTCGCTCCTCCTCCTCGCATCACCCTCGTTCGCCGAGGACGACCCGAAGAAGCAAGAAGACCCGAAGCGCGAGGTCGTGACGGGCGGCGAGTGGTTCAAGAAGGGCAACTGGGTCGACGAGCTCGACAAGGCGAAGGCCGAGGCCAAGAAGTCGGGCCGCGCGATCTTCGTCTACTACTGCACGGCCGGCGAGTCGCCGTTCTGCAGGAACCTCGAGAAGAACGTCTTCTCGAACGACAAGTTCCTCGACTTCGCGAAGAAGTTCGTCTGCTACGCGCAGGTGACCGCGAAGCGGAAGCCGACCGACCAGGACCTGCAGGAGCTCCGCGCCGCGAAGGGGCTCGTCCAGTGGCCCTGGTTCTCCTTCCTCGACGCGTCGGGGAACCTCCTGCTCTCGCTCGCGCCCATGATGAACCTCGGGGGGATCGAGGAGGGGGGCGACCGGATCCTCCGGTACATCGAGATCGCCAAGAGAGTGAAGGGCGGCGCCCAGTCGGACCAGCGCGACCTCGTCATCGCCGCGCTCGACCTCGGGCGGATCACGATCGAGAACGCCCACGAGCGGTTGCAGAAGCTCGGCGAGCTCACCGAGGAGCAGAAGAAGGCGCTCGCCCTGGCCGAGACGAACAACTTCGTCGAGGGGCTCTCGAACAAGACGGACCCGGCCAACGCGGACGCGATCCTCGCCGCCGGCCGGAAGTTCGTGGAGCACAAGAAGTCGGGGAAGCCGGCGCCGAGCTACCGGAGCGACATCCAGCCTTACTGGCTCGCGGTCATGAAGGTCGCGACCACGGACAAGGATCCGGACCTCTACGAGGAGGCGCTCGTCGCCCTGAAGGACCGCTACGGCAACGAACCGACCGCCAAGGCCTTCTTCGAGGGCTGCGCGAAGACGCTCGAGGAGCTCAAAGCGGCGAAGAAGTAGCACCCCCGCTATACTCCGCGGCATGTCGACGACCGAGCGCTCGCTCGCTTGCGGTCTCTGCCAGTCGCCCCTCACGGAGGCGGTCCTCCAGTCGGGCGGCGCGAAGGCGGTCAAGGGCGCGCTCTACTGCGTCAAGTGCGCCGCGCTCTACGACCAGGCGCTCACGGAGACGCTCGCGTGGCGCCAGTCGCTCACCGGCGGAGCGGCCCTCGCTTGCGCTCACTGCAACGCGGCCGTCCCGGTGGACGACGTGCGCGACGAGACGGTCCTCTTCTCGCGCGGGAAGCTCGCCTGCAAGCGCTGCGCGAAGGAGCAGCTCCGGACGATCCTCCTCCCCCGCCAAAGCGGGCGCGCTCCGGCAGCGGGCGCGCGGTCGAGCACACGCGTCCCCGCGCCCGCGGGGAGCGGCCGCGCCGCCGCGGCAGGTGGCGAGCCCTTCGCGCGGATCCGCGGCGACGAGGAAGCTCCGCCGAGCGGAGCGACGGGCGTCGCTCTCCTCGGGTTCGCCGCGCTCCTCGTCCTCGGAGGAGTGGGCTACGCGCTCACGCACCGCGCGAAGGTCGAGGAGAAGGCCTCGCCCCAGGTCGTCGCGGCCGACAAGGCCCGCGAGGCCGCCGACCGAGCGCTCGGGCTCGCGGCGGTCACGCCCGAGACCTTCGAGAAGGCGAACGCGACGCTCAAGGAGATCCAGCTGCTCGCCGAGGACCACAAGGGCTTCCTCGAGGCCGAGGGCAAGTTCAAGTCCGCCATCGAGCGAGCGACCCGCTCGCGCGACGGCTTCGCGCCCGCGCTCGCGAGCAAGCTCATCGAGGACGCCGCCGGGGAGCTCAAGAAGGCCGACCACCCCGAGGAGGCGCTCACCGTCCTCGACCGCTTCCCGAAGGAGCTCGCGCACACCATGGCCGCGGCCGAGGTCGTCTCGGCCCGTGCCCGCTACGAGGCGCTCCTCACGTGCCGCCGCGCCGCGCTCCAGCTCCTCGCCCTCCAGGGCGTCGAGGGCTTCGCGGACATGGACACGCTCATGGCCTCCGCGGACGCGCAGTCCTGCGGCTTCATCCACACGGACCTCGGAGCGAAGGTGGACGCCGAGCGCCGGCGCCGGAGGAACGCCGCGATCGTGAACGCCGCCGCGATCCCCGTGACGGCGACGGACCTGAAGACGGCCGGGCAGAACGAGTTCCTCTTCAAGCTCGTCGAGGCGGAGGCGCAGTACAGCCACATCGCCCGGACGAACCCGGAGCGCGCGGACGCGCACCTCGGCCTCGCCCGCATCTACCTCGAGCGCGACCGGCTCGACCTCGCGCTCCCTTACGCGCAGCAGGGGATCCGTCTCGCGCCGAACCGGACGGACTCGGTGCAGATGCAGGCCTGGCTCGAGTGGCTCTCGACGGACCCGGAGTTCTACGACAGGGCCGGGCGGCTTCTCGCGCAGGTGAAGGGCGGGGGCTTCAACCGCCACGGACGGCGTCTCTCCTGGCTCTACGACGTGGGGAAGCCGGTCTACATGGGCGCCCACGTCCGCATCCTCGGCGCGAAGAACTTGACGCCCGAGTCCCTGGGCGAGATAGCCGGCGAGGCCGAGGCCGTGGCGGCCGACGCCGCGCAGGCGCTCGCGGTCGCTCCGGGCATGGACAGGATCGACGTCCTCCTCTTCTCCTCGCCCGAGGAGAAGAAGAAGTACGTCGACAAGCTCGAGCTCAGGAAGGTGACCGCCGAGGGCGTCCTCCTCGGCTGCTTCGCCGTCACTCCGAACACGAAGGACCGCCACGCGGTGAAGCTCGCGGTCTCCGCCGGGATCGCGCGCCGCGCCCCGGCGGCGGCTCCCGAGTGGCTCGTCACGACGCTCCCGTACGCGATGTACGCGCGGCCGACCTCAGCGCCGCCGAAGGTCAAGCTCGCCGACCTCGAGCGGATGGACATGCAGCAGCTGTTCTCGAAGGCGGACTCGTGGG
>CAZYLP010000130.1:2405-13893 GCA_964648345.1 uncultured Planctomycetota bacterium | reverse complement strand
CGCCCGCGCGCGTCGAGACGTCGTTCGCGTGGAGGCGGAGGCGCTCGAGCTCCTTCGTCGCCGCGTGGAGGCGGGACGTCGCCGCGTCGAGCCGGGCCGGGTCCGCGGCACGGCTCCGGCCCGCGTCGAGCTCGCGGGTCCAGCCGTTGACGCGGTCCTGCGCGACGTGGAGCCGCTCCTCGAGCCGCGTGACCTTCCGCTGGTCGGTCTCGGCCGGCGCGTACCGCCCGGGGTCGCGCTCGATCGAGGGCTTGCGCGACGCGCAGCCCTGGCCGAGCATCGCGGGCACGAGGAGCGCGGCCATGAGCGAGGCACGAGGGAGCGGTCGGTCCATGGGAGTCTCCGCCGCTCGCTCAGCGAACGCGGGGCCGCGGTCCCGGTGTCGCTTCGCGGGACACGCGCTCGCGGTCCTCGCGATCTCGACCGGCGCTCTCGCCGCCGGCTGCCGGGATGCGCCCGAGAGGAAGCGTCACCCCTCCGAGGTCGCGCCGGTCCAGACGCGCGACACGACGCTCGGCCGCCCGAGCGTCTCGGGCGGCAGCGCCGCGGGCTTCGGGACGAGCGAGCCGGACAAGTGACTAGATCGTGTGACCCTTCGGGAGCTGGTCCGTGACCTCGAGCGGCAGCCCGAGGTCGAGGGGCTTCGGGCTCGCGAGGAGGAACGCGCGGGCCTGCTCGAGCTCGAGGATCGCCCAGGGCACGTACGAGAAGCCGTGCTCGATGGCGCGGGGCTTCATGCGCGCGTCGGCGCGGAAGGCGCTCGACGCGGAGTAGAGCTCGGGTGCGACGCGCTCGGCGAACCAGAAGGAGAGCGCGCGCTCCCCGCGCCAGGAGACGTGGTAGACGTCGCGCTCGCGCGGCTCGAGCGTCGTCGTCACGAGCTCGCGCGCGCGCTCGAAGAGGAGGCCGCCCTCCTCGAAGCGAGCCGGACGGTCGGCGCGCGCGGCGATCGCCGCCTTCGCGCCGTCGAGGACGCGGGCCTTCTCGAGGTACTCGGCGACCGAGGCGCAGGCGAGGCGCCCGAGGACCGGCGCGGCGACGTCGCGGACGTGCTCGAGGTCGGGGGCCGTCTTCCGGTCGGCGAAGACCCGGACCGTGGCCAGGTAGACCGGGGGCTTGTGGTTCTCGTCGAGCCGGAGCTCGAGCCAGCCCTCTCCTCGCTCGCGCGGCTCGGCGTGCACGTAGCGGAGGCCCATGGCGGAGTATCTTAGCCACGCGCCGTCATCCGAGGTGTTCATGGGCTTCTCGATCTACGTCACGCGCGCGTTGCCGGAGGAGGGGCTCGCCTCGCTCCGCGGCGCCACGGACGTGGCGCGGCTCGACGTGAGCCCGCACGACCGGCCGCTCTCGCGGGACGAGCTCGTGGCCGCGCTCCGCGATCGGGATGGAGCGATCGTGCTCCTCATGGATCGAGTGGACGAGGAGGTCCTCGCGGCCTGCCCCTCTCTCCGCGCGGTCGCGTGCTACTCGGTCGGCACGGACAACGTGGACTTGAAGGCCGCTCTCCGCCACGGAGTGGCCGTCACGAACACGCCGGACGTCCTCACCGACGCGACGGCCGACATGGCCTTCGCGCTCCTCCTCGCCTGTGCTCGCCGCGTCGTCGAGGGTGACCGGATCACGCGCGAGGGCCGCTTCCCGGGCTGGTCGCCCACGTTCCACCTCGGCCTCGACGTGACGGGGCGCACGATCGGGATCCTCGGCGCCGGCCGGATCGGCCAGGCCGTCGCGCGGCGCGCGCGCGGCTTCGCGATGCGCGTCCTCTACGCGTCGCGGACGCCGAAGCACGCGCTCGACGACGAGGGAGCGCACCACGTCTCGAAGGAGCGCCTCCTCGCGGAGAGCGACTTCGTGTCGGTGCACCTCGCTCTCAACGCGGACACGCGCCACGCGATCGACGAGGCCGCCCTCCACCGCATGAAGAAGACGGCGGTCCTCGTCAACACGACGCGCGGCCCGGTCGTGGACGAGCGCGCGCTCGTGCGCGCCCTCCGCGCGGGGACGATCGCGGGGGCCGGGCTCGACGTCTTCGAGGAGGAGCCGGCGCTCGCTCCGGGCCTCGCGGACCTCCCGAACGTCGTCCTCGCGCCGCACGTCGGGAGCGCGACGGTCGGGACCCGCACGGCCATGGCCCATCTCGCCGCCACCGGGGTGCTCGCCCTCCTGCGCGGGGAGAAGCCGCCTCACTGGGTGCCAGGCTCGGCGTGGCCGCCTCGCGCACGGCGTCAGAGCCGTTAGCGCGGCCGGGCGTTCCGGGCTAAACTCTTTCGAGGATCGGGGACAGGCGCAGCGTGCCGGCCGGGGCCCAGGGAACGAACATACCGGATCTCGTCGTCGTCCTGCCGACCGGCACGGAGCGCAGGGAGACGATCCTCCACGAGGTCTCGCTCGGGCGCGAGCCGGGCAACACGCTCTGCGTGGACGACGGCTACCTCTCGCGGCGCCACTGCAAGGTGATCCGCCGCGCGGACCGGATCTCGGTCGCCGACCTCAACTCGTACAACGGCACCTTCGTGAACGGGCAGAGGATCCACGAGGAGTGCTTCCTCATGCCCGGTGACGTCGTGCGGATCGGCCGCACGACCCTCTACGTCGACTGGAAGGACGGCAGCGAGACCGGCGCCGAGAGCGTCCGGGTCCACGCGCCCGACCAGAAGCCTAAGGACGGCGTCGAGCCGATCATCCGCACCAAGCAGACGACGATCTCGCCCGTCTACAAGGAAGTGGCCTCGGTCGCCCAGACTCTCCCGGCGCAGGCCACGACCTCGACGAAGGGCGACGGCGCCGACGAGCGCACGCTCCAGATCCCGAAGCGCGGGCCCATGCCCTCGCCGCAGCCGCCCGACCACGGGACGCCGCCCACGCGCGGCGACTTCCGTTCGAAGCGGACGCCCGTCCCGCTCCCCTCGATCGAGGAGAGCGCGATCGCGCGCAGCCAGAACGAGAACTCGGGCTCGGGCGGGCGGAAGCCCGGCTCGACCATGTCGCGCGACCGCGAGGGTCTGAGGATCATCGCGCAGATCTCGCGCGTCCTCCCGAGCGTCGACGACGAGGCGGAGTTCTGCGACTACTCGCTCGGCAAGATCCTCGAGGTCGTCCACGCCGAGCGCGGGATCCTCATGCGGCTCGACCCGAGCCGGAAGGGTCTCTACCCCGCCTCCGTGCGGAACGCGCTCCCCGGCCGCGACGACAAGGCGGCGCGGCGCCTCGGCGTCTCGCACACCGTCTGCAAGAAGGTGATCCGCGAGCGCGTCTCGATCCTCGTGGACGACGCGAAGATCGACCCGCGCTTCAAGGAGGCGAGCTCGATCCAGGACCTCGAGGTCCGCTCGATCCTCTGCTGTCCGATCTGGCTCGGCGAGGAGGTCTCGGGGCTCGTCTACCTCGACCACCTCATGCACGCCTACATGTTCACCGAGGCCGATCGGGAGCTCGTCGTGGCGGTCGCGAACCTCATCGCGCTCGGGCTCCAGAAGAACCGGATTCGCTAGAGGCTCACGCCGCGCCGAGGCTGCGCGCGATCGGAGTGAGCGTGTCCTGGAGCTCGCTCATGTTCTGGAAGCGCTCGGTCGGGTCCTTCGAGAGGCACCGCTGGAAGATGAGCGAGAGCGGCGGCGGTGCGGACGGGAAGAGCTGCGCGAGCGGCGCCGGGACGTGCGTGAAGACCTTGTTGATGAACTCGCCGTAGCTCCGCGACGGGATCGGGAGCTGGCCCGTGAGCGCGTGGTAGAAGGTCGCGCCGAAGGAGTAGACGTCGCTCCTCAGGTCGGCCGAGCGCGCGCTCTTCACCTGCTCGGGCGAGAGGTAGTAGGGCGTGCTGACCGCCTCGCCGTCGGCCGTGATGACCGAGACGCCGGCGCGCTCGAGGTTCTTCGCGAGCGTGAAGTCGGTGAGCTTGGCGCGGTTGTCCTCTTTCCTGACGACGATCGTCGCGGGCTTGATGTCGCGGTGGATGATCGACTGCTCGTGCGCGTACTTGAGCGCATCGCAGATCTGGAACATCCAGCGCACGACGTCCACGCCGGGGAGCGGACCGCCGCGCGTCCGCATGTGCTGGTCGAGCGTGTCGCCGTCCACGAACTCCATGACGATGTACATGAGGTCGGCGGCCTCGTTCACGTCGTAGAGCTCGACGATCGAGGGGTGCGAGAGCCGGCCGCCGGCCTTCGCCTCGCGGAGGAAGCGGCGGAGCGTCTTCTCGTCGGTGTCGCCCGAGGTCACGATCGTCTTCAGGATCACGAGCCGCTCCATGAGGAGCTGCTTCGCCTTGTAGACCGTGCCGATCCCCGTCGTCTGGAGGCGCTCGAGGATCTTGAAGCCCTCGATCATGTCCTCGTCCACGTCGTAGCGGTCGAGGCACTGGGGGCACACGGTCCGGTTCCTGAACGAGCGCGCCTCCTGCGGCTTGATCGCGCGCTGGCAGACCTGGCAGTTCGGGACGGCCAGCGTCGCGGCCCCGGTGAGCGGCGGGGCGCCCGGGCCGCCCGGCGCCATTTCGGGCGCGACGGAGCTCGCGGGCGCGACCTCGATGAGGAGGGAGCCGATCTTGATCCGGTCGCCGGGCTTGATGAGCTGCGCGCCGATACGCTGGCCGTTCACGTACGTCCCGTTCCGGCTCTGGAGGTCGAGGACGCGGCAGAGCGCGCCGCGGCACTCGACCTGGCAGTGCTTGCGCGAGAGGAGCGCGTCGTCGAACGCGTAGCTCGCCTGCGAGGAGCGGCCGATCGTTATGGGCTGATCGTTGGGGACGGGGAGGACCTGACCCTGGCCGATGCCGTGGATGATCCTCAGGTAGACAGGCACCGCACCAGTATCGAAGAGACCCGCTCCATTTGCCAATCCGTGGACTGTCCGTGAAACCTTCGCTAGACTGCGCCCTCACGGAGACGAGGGTCAGCATGCTTCGCCGGATCGGGGTCGCGCTCCTCGGGTTGTGCGTCGCCTTCACGTTCTCGGTCGTGAGCTCGGGCTGCGGCACGGTGCTCGGTCACGCGAAGCCGCAGCCGATCAACGTCACGATCTACGACAGGGAGAAGGGGGCGATCGCGCCGGGCGACAAGGACGTCCAGGTCTTCCTCGACGGTAACCCCATCGGGAACGGCTCGGGCACCTACGAGGTGGACCCCAAGGCCGAGGGGCACAAGTTCACGGTGCGGACGACGGACAAGCGCGAGGGGAACGGCGGAGTCACCCGCGACCTCATGGCCGGCGTCGTCATCGCGGACGCCTTCATGCTCGTGTTCCCGATCCTCATCGACTACTTCAACGGCGGCATGTACAGCTGGAAGAGCAACCTCACCATCAACCTGGGCACGGTGCCCGAGATCTCGGGGATGCCGACGGACACGGGCCGCCCGAGCAACGCGACGACGGGCACCGGAACGCCGGCGACGCCGACGACGGTCACGTGCGCGACGTGCGGCGAGAAGCGCCCCGCGAACAACGAGGCGTGCCCGCACTGCGGCGTGAAGTAGGGGACGCGGGAGCCTCCCGGGCGAAGCCCCCGAGACACGCGCTCAGCGGTTGTAGAGCACGAACGCGAGGAAGCCCATCCCGGCCACGAACATCGTGGCCGCGAAGGCCAGGAACACGATCCTGAAGTTGCTCCCCTGCGGAGAGGCGCGCTTGCCGCGTCCGGAGCGGCTGCGCTCGAGCGCGCGCGGGCCTTCGCGCGAGCCGCCGGAGGCCGTCGCGGCGCCGGCGAGCGGGCTCTTCTGCTCGGTCGTCGTGTTGCGCGTCCCGACGGGCGCCGCGGTCGCGACGGCGCCGAAGGCGCCGCCCGAGCCCTCGGCGTCGGCGACGGTCGGCGACTCGGTGTCCATGCCCGGGGGCTGGGGCTGGCCCTGACGGCGCAAGCCCGAGCTCGCCATGCGCGGGTCCTGGAGGACGGGCGGGAGGCCGGGCGCGACGCCCGGGTTGACGATCGGCGGGATCCCGGCCGGCGGCGCCATGAAAGGCGGCGCGGCCGTCGGAAAGGCAGGGCGAGCATCGGGGCGGCCGGAGGGAGCCCCGCGGAGATCGTTGAACGTGGGCGGGATCCCCATGCCGGCGATGGGCCCCGCGCCGGACGAGGAGGCGCTCATGGCGGGGAGCGAGACCGTGGGGTCCTCGGTGCCGCCCGCGATCTCGGGGTCCACGGGCGGCGTGATGGGCGCCGCCGACTTGAGGGCCGCCGGGAGCGGGAGCACCTTGTTGAACTGGAGCGTCGTCCCGCCGCTCGAGTCCGATTCGGCCGCGCCCGGGATCGGGAGGACGTCGTCGAAGCGCCCCGTGTTCTTGAAGCCGAAGGGCGAGGTCGCCCCGAGCGGCATCGTCGTGTCCTCGTTCGGCTCCGGGTTGCCGAGGAGCACGCCGGGCGTCTTGGGCACCGGGAGCGGGAGGATCGAGTCGTCGATGATCGTCGAGCCGCCGCGCCCGTCGATCGCGGGCCCGAGCGGGAGGAGGAGCGCGCCGCAGCGGCCGCAAGGGAACTCGCGCGAGGGCGGCGGCGAGGGGAGCGACTGGGCGTTCGAGCAGGCGTCGCAGCGGATGACGCTCGCGCGCTCGCCGCTCGTCGCGACGGCGAGGATCCGCATGGAGGGGATCCCGCGCTCGATGAGGAGTCGACCGATCGAGGTGGGCGCGCCGGCGCGGAGGCGTTCGCGGAGAGTCCCGACGAGGGTCTCGAGGAGCGGGCCGTCGACGAGGCCCGCTCGCTGGAGCATCTCGCCGAGGCTCGTCGCCGCCGCCGGCCGGTCGCCCGCGCGCACGCTAGCCGCTCGCGTCCTGCGGGAGCAGGCGTCCGCACGCGGGGCACTCGCCGTCGGCGCGGCCGCGCGCGAAGGTGACGCCGCAGGCGCAGCGGACCTTCTCGAAGGCGAAGGCCGCGCGGAGAGACGGCGGCGGCGCCGGCGCGGGCGCCTTCACGTGCGGGGGGACGGGCGCGGTGAAGCTCGCGCCGCAGCCCGCGCACTTCCCGTTCAGGCCGGCGAAGCGGAGCGCGACCTTGAGCGTCTTCCGGCAGCGCGGACACCGGAAGCGCATCGTCGGCGTCTTGGGCGCCGGCGGCGAAGCCAGGGCCGTGCGCGTCGCCGTGGCGGGCTCGGCCTCCTCCGCGTCGCCCGAGACCGCGAGGTCCCGAGAGGCGGTGAGGTCGTGCGACGCGACCGAGAACGAGCTCGCCCCGCCCGCGCCGGGCACGGCGAGCTTGGCCTTGCAGGTCGGGCACGTGCCCTCCTTGCCGGCCATGGAGTCGGGCACGCTCAGCTTCGCGCCGCAGCTGCAGGTCACCGCGATCGGCACGGGCTACTTCCCCTGGGGCTTCACGGCCCCGGCGATCTTGTTCCAAGTCTCCGGGACGTACGCGGCCACCCCGACGGCGCCGCCGAACCCCAGGACGGCCCCCAGGAGCAGGCCGAAGAAGATCTTGCCGGCGCCGCCGCCACCGCCGCCTCCGCCGCCGGTCTTGCCCTGGAGCTCCTTCTCGAGCTCCTTGCGGAGGTCATCGCGGAACATCCCGCGGAGCTGGTCCGTGCACTTGCCGCACCAGCCGATCACGTGGCCCTTGTAGGCGTAGTTGATCGGTGCGTCGCAGTTCGCGCACTTCTTGCCGAACCAGGGCTTTGCCTCTTGCTCGGTCATCCCGGGGAGGCTAGTCGCCCTCCCCGGGCCGAGCAAGTCTCGGGCGTGCGGCTACTTCTTGGGGGCTTCGCCCGGCTTCTCGACGATGTCACCCTTCATGGGGGCGAGCTTGGCGACGAGCTCGTCCCGGTCGGCGGGCTTGACCCCGTTCGCGTCGAGGCACTTCTTCAGGTCCTCGACGAGCGCGTTGAACTCGAGCTCGTGGATGTCCATGCCCTTGTGGACCGTCTTCATGTCGCGGCCGGTGTACTTCACGGCCGGACAGCCGCACGCCTCGCCCACCTGCTCCGAGAGCAGGCGCTCGAGGTGGGGGATGTCCGTCTTCGTGAAGTAGGCGTTGATCCGGTCGTCCTTCGCGACGTAGTTCTCGACGAAGTCCTTCACGACCTTCTTGACCGCGTCGTAGCCGCCGAGACGCTCGCAGAGCGTCTTCCCGCTCGAGCTCGGAGTCGTGCTCGCGCTCGCCGGCTTCTTGTCCTCGGGCTTCTTCTCTTCCGGCTTCTTGTCCTCGCCCGAGCAGCCGGTGAGGGCGAACGCGACCGTCAACGCGGCGAACCACTGACGCATGAGCTCTCTCCTGGGTGATGCAGAACGGCCCCTGTCAG
The DNA here is from genome assembly GCA_964648345.1 of uncultured Planctomycetota bacterium. Taxonomy (GTDB): domain Bacteria; phylum Planctomycetota; class J058; order J058; family JACQDU01; genus CAZYLP01. Next base: position 5,668 of record CAZYLP010000130.1, on the reverse strand, counting down.
AACGGGATGTCATCTTCGCCTTCGCCCTTCGGGCCGTCGTCCGGCCGCTCGGGGGGCTTCTCATCGAGACCGGCGCCGCCGCTCGGAGCGCCGCCGCCCGGAGAGCCGCCGCGCGGCGCCGGCTTCGCGCCGCCGCGGAAGCCGCCGCGACCGCCCGCGGGGCGCTCCGCGGCCGGCTTGGGCGTCCCGCCCGTGAGGGCGATGAGCTTGTCGATGACGGGCGAGGCGTCCTTCTTGGACACCTCGGCGGCGGTCTTCACCTTGGCGTTCTCCATGAGGAAGGCCTCGAACGCGGCGTCGTCGAGCTTCGCCTTCTTCTTGAGAGACAGGATGAACTTGACCTGCTTCTCGGTCGCGACGCTGCCGGCCTGCGTGTCGACGCCGCTCTCCTTCGCCTGCTGGAGGAGGTGGTCGATGAGGCGCGACGCGTCGCCGCGGCCCATCTCCATCACGGAGTCGCAGTTGGTGACCTCCTTCACCACGTCGGCGAGCTGGTTGTCGTTGAGCTTCATGCTCTGCTGGAGGCGGCCGATGAACGCGATCTGCTTCTCGCTCGGCCCGGAGGGGAAGTCGGCCATGATCAGGGCTCCTTGCGGTACATCATGCGGGGGAAGGGGCTCGCCTCGCGGACGTGCTCGCGGCCGCAGATCCACTGGACGGTGCGCTCGAGGCCGAGACCGAAGCCGGCGTGCGGCACGGACCCGTAGCGACGGAGGTCGAGGTACCACTCGAAGAACTTCTTGGGCAGCTTCTCCTCCTCGATCTTCTTCTCGAGGAAGGCGAGGTCGTCCGCGCGCTCGCCGCCGCCTATGATCTCGCCGATCCCCTCGGGCGCGATCACGTCCACGCAGAGAGCGTGCTTCGGGCTCGCGGGGTCGGGCTTCATGTAGAACGCCTTCACCTGTGCCGGGTAGCGGTGGATCATGACCGGCCGGTCGAAGGCCTTCGAGATCTCCGTTTCATCGGGTGATCCAAGATCATTGCCCCACTCGAACTTGTGGCCCTTGTCGTTCAAGAGCTTCACCGCGTCGTCGTAGCTGATCCGCGGGAAGGGGGCCTTGATGTTCTCGAGCTTCTTCGTGTCGCGCTCGAGGACCTTGAGCTCGCGCTGGCAGCGCTCGAGGGCGCGCTGGACGATGTAGGAGACGAACTCCTCGGAGAGCTTCATCACGTCCTCGAGGGTCGCGTAGGCCATCTCCGGCTCGACCATCCAGAACTCGGTCAGGTGGCGCCGCGTCTTCGACTTCTCGGCGCGGAAGGTGGGGCCGAAGCAGTAGACCTTCCCGTGAGCCATGGCGGTCGCTTCGTTGTAGAGCTGGCCGCTCTGCGTGAGGTAGGCCATGTCCTCGAAGTACTTCACCTCGAAGAGCGTCGTCGTCCCCTCGCACGCGTTGGGCGTGAAGATCGGCGTGTCCACGAGGACGAAGTCGCGGTCGTAGAAGAAGTCGCGGATCGCCTTCTCGACCTCGTTCCGCACGCGGAGGATCGCGTGCTGCTGCGAGGAGCGGAGCCAGAGGTGGCGGATCGAGAGGAGGTGGTCGGGGCCCTGGTCGCTCTGGTGCGCGATCGGGTACTCGCCGACGGCCGCGTGGACGAGCTCGAAGTGGTCGAGCTCGAGCTCGTAGCCGCCGGGCGCGCGCGGCTCGGCCTTCACCTTGCCGCGCACGATGATCGAGCTCTCCTGGGAGACCTTGCCCGCCTTCTCGAAGGCGTCGTCGGGGACGTTCCCCTTCGGGAGCACGGTCTGGACGATCCCCGTGCCGTCGCGGACGTGGAGGAAGCAGAGCTTCCCCTTCGCGCGCGTCTTGTAGGCCCATCCGCGGAGCTCGACGCGCTTGCCGTCGTGCTGGTCGAGCCGGTTCACGGTGGCGACCGGAGCTGCCTCGCTCATGGCTTCCTTGCCTTCTCTCGGTACAGGTTCTTCGCGGCGATGTAGTCGCGGACGGCGGCGGGGACGAGCCCGTCCACCGCCTCTCCTCGCCGCACGCGCTCGCGGATCTCCGTCGCGGAGATCGCGTCGGGTTGGTGCGGGATCACGGTGAGCCTGGCGCCGAACTCGCGCTCGAGGTCGGCGAGGTCCTTCGCGAGGTCGCAGCCCGGCCGCGCGACCACGCCGAACCTCGCGAGGCCGAGGAGCGTGCGCGCGTCGCGCCACGTCCTGAGCTCGGGGACCGAGTCGGCGCCGATCACGAAGTAGAGCTCGGCGCCCGGGTTCTGCCCGAGGAACGAGCGGATCGTGTCGATCGTATAGGAGGGGCCGGTGCGTTCGAGCTCGATGGCCGAGACCTCGAAGGCCGGCTCGGACCCGGCCGCGAGACGCGCCATCGCGAGCCGGTCCTCCGCGGGAGCGAGGGTCGAGTCGTGCTTGTGCGGCGGCCGTGCGGACGGGATGAGCACGATGCGATCGAGCCCCAGCGTGTCGCGCGCGGCGCGCGCGATCGCGAGGTGTCCGCGATGGATCGGGTTGAAGGAGCCTCCCAGGAGGCCGATCCGCATGCGCGCGCCAGGGTAACCGAAAGAGGGGGGCGTAGGACCCTGGAACGGGATCGTGCGCGGTGGTACCGTCAAAGGCATGTCGCGCCGGGATTTCGGAGCATCGTTCGTTGGCCGCACCCGACCCTGAACGGATGCTCCTCGAGCTCGCCATCCAGCGTGGCGCGCTGAACGCTCAGACCGCGCGCGACGCGTACGCGGCGCACCGCGCCCAGCCTCTCCCCGGCGGTCTCCCGGAGACGCTCGTGCGGCGCGGGGTGGACGCCGTGCTCGTCGGCACGCTCAAGAACGAGGTGACGCGTCAGCTCCAGGGCGACCGGAGGGAGCACCGCGGTGCTCAACCGTCGCGCGTCTATACCGCGAAGGACGTGCGGACCCCGACGCGCTCCATGCCGCGGCCCGCGCCCGGAGACTCGGTGCTCCCGTCGCGGGCGACGCCGTCGCCCCAGCCCGCGCTCGGCCACCGGCAGTCGTCGGGGCTCCAGCCGAGCCTCGTGCCGCAGCACCCGACGCCGCCGATGCCGCCCGCGTCTCCCGAGACGCCCTTCAACCCGGACGGGAAGACGCTCGTCGCGCGCTCGGTGACCGAGGCCATGTACCCGGCGGCGCGCCTCCCGACGCGGCGCGATGCGCCGAGCGTCCCGGCCGCCCAGACCCCGGGCGGCTCCGCGGCGCCGCAGCAGTCGATCCGGCCGAAGGTGGGCTCCGCCTTCGGGCGCTACGAGCTCCTCTCCGAGCTCGGCCAGGGCGCCGCAGGCACCGTCTGGCGC
>CAZYLP010000130.1:1818-2395 GCA_964648345.1 uncultured Planctomycetota bacterium | reverse complement strand
GGACCTCGACCGCATCGTCGCGCTCAAGATGCTGCTCATGGGCGAGGCCGCGGGGCCCGCCGAGCGAGAGCGCTTCTTCTCCGAGGCGCGGCACGCGGCGAAGCTCGCGCACCGCTCGATCGTGACCGTCCACGACGTGGGCGAGGTGGACGGGATCCACTACTTCACGATGGACTTCATCGAGGGCGAGGACCTCGGCCAGCGGATCCGCACGAAGGTCCGCATGGACGCGAAGGAGGCCGTCGAGATCGCGCTCCAGATCGCGGACGGCCTCGCCTACGCGCACGAGCAGGGAGTCATCCACCGCGACCTGAAGCCGAGCAACGTCCTCATCGACCGGACGAACCGGGTCCGGATCACGGACTTCGGGATCGCGAAGGACCTCGACCGCTCCTCGACGACGCGGGCGGGCGAGGTGCTCGGGACGCCGAACTACATGCCGCCCGAGCAGGCCGACGGCCGGGCCGTCGAGGTGGACGCGCGCGCCGACAACTACTCGCTCGGCGCGGTGATCTACGAGATGCTCACCGGCCGGCCGCCCTTCGAGGGGAAGACCGGCTTCGCGATCCTCTCCGCG
>CAZYLP010000130.1:0-1808 GCA_964648345.1 uncultured Planctomycetota bacterium | reverse complement strand
TCATCAACGAGCGGCCGGCGCTCCCTTCGCGGCTCGTCCCCTCGATCCCCCAGGACCTCGAGGCGATCGTCCTGAAGTGCCTGGAGAAGGACCGGAACCTCCGCTACCCCAAGGTGACCGCGCTCGTCGCGGACCTCGAGCGGTTCCGCGCGGGCGACTCGATCGACGCCGTCCGGACGCGCGAGGGCGGCGGCAGTGGGAAGCTCCTCCTCGCGGGCGGGATCGTCGTCGCCGCGCTCCTCGGCGTCGGCGTCGTCTACCTCCACGACCTCCGCCAGCGTCACGACGCCGCGCAGAAGGAGCTCGACCGCAAGGCCAAGGAGACGGAGGCCGCGAACGAGCGGGCGCGCCAGGCCGAGGCCGACCGGGCCGCGGCCGAGAAGGGGACCGCCCTCGTGAAGGAGGCGCTCGGCGCCGTCGCGAAGAACGACCGCGACCACGCCGTCGCGCTCGCCGTAGAGGCCGTGGAGCGGGCGCCGAAGCTCGCGCTCGCGCACTCGACGCTCGCGCGGCTCTACCTCGACCTCCGCTCGGACGGCGAGCGCGCCGTCGCGGAGAGCGACGCGGCGATCGCCCTCGACGCCTCGTCCCTCGAGGCCCACGTCACGCGCGGCCGCGGGCTCATCCTCCAGAAGAAGTGGACGGACGCGCTCGCGGAGGCGGAGGCCACGTCCAAGCTCGGCGCCGAGGGCAAGGCGGCCGCGGCCCGCCTCCGGGGCGACGTCCTCCTCGCGAAGGGCGACACCGACTCCGCGATCCGCGAGCTCGAGCGCGCCGCCGACCTCGCCGCCCGCGACGCCGACGCGCGCGTCGCGCTCGCGCGCGCCTACCTCCTCGCGCAGCGCCCCGAGGACGCCGAGCGCGCCGCCGGCGCCGCGCGCGAGATCGACCCGCGCCTCGCCGCGGCGCTCATGGTCCGCGCCGAGGCGCGCGCCCGCCTCTCGCGGACTGCCGAGGCGGTCGAGGACGCGGCCGAGGCGGCGCGCCTCGCCCCGAACGACCCGCAGGCGCGCGCGCTCGTGGACCGTCTCGGAGCGACGAGCTCCGAGAGCTCGCCCGAGCACCAGGACCTCCACCGCCGCGCCGACGCCGCCGTGCTGGCGATCAACAAGAACGACCGCACCAAGGCCGAGGCCTTCGTCGCGACGCCGCGCACGGCGGACGAGTGCGGACACGTCCTGAGCGCCCGCGGGAACCTCCTCTGGCGTCTCGGCCGCCTCGCCGACGCCGACGAGGCCTACACCCTCGCCCACGAGAAGGAGCCGAAGGTCCTGCACCACCTCGGCAACCGGGGCCTCGTCCGCGAGCAGCTCGAGCGCTACGACGACGCCCTCGCCGACTTCGACGCCGCGCTCCCGAAGGGAGTCGGGCACGGCATGATGCCCGCCGCGATCGGACGCGCGCGCATCCTCGCGAAGCTGAAGCGCTGGGAGGACGCGGAGAAGGCCTGGACCGTCATCATCGGCGGGGCGAAGGACACACCGTCCCGCGCTCAGTTCCTCCACGACCGCGCGAAGACCTTCTGGCTCCCCCGCGAGCGCTTCGCGGAGGCGGAGACGGACCTCGGCGAGGCGATCTCTCTGGTCCCCGGGAACGGCCACTTCTGGCGCGACCGCGGGGACCTCAGGCTCAAGAAGGGCGACGCTCCCGGCGCGCTGGCCGACTTCAAGGCCGCGCTCGACGGCAAGCAGCTCTCCAAGCCAGACGACGAACACGTGCGCGCGGCGATCAAGAAGATGGAGTCGCGGTGACCCAGGACGAGAAGAACATCGAGACCCCTCCGGCGGATCCGGCTCCGGCTCCGGCTC
>CAZYLP010000129.1:0-13924 GCA_964648345.1 uncultured Planctomycetota bacterium | reverse complement strand
GACGCGCTTCTCGATGGCCTTCGCGGGCAGCACCGTCAGCGCTTCCGCGACGCGTTCCGCGTCGCCTCCTCGGCCTCGAGCTCGGTCCGCAGCTTCACGTAGCTGTCGTACCGCTCCTCGTCGATCTTGCCCTCCTGCATGGCGGGGATCACGGCGCAGCCGGGCTCGTCGCGGTGCGAGCAGTCCCGGAACTTGCAGCCGTCCGAGAAGGCGCCTATGTCGCGGTAGAGGCGCGGGAGGTCGCGCGGCTCGATCCCGACGACCTCGAAGGCGCGGATCCCGGGCGTGTCCGCGACGTAGCCGCCCTGCGGGAGCGGGACGAGCTCGGCCCACGTCGTCGTGTGCTTGCCGCGGCCCGAGCTCTCGGAGACCTCGCCCGTGCGGAGCGCGAGGCCCGGGACGATCGCGTTCAGGAGCGAGCTCTTCCCGACGCCCGAGGAGCCCGTGAGCGCGGAGATCCGGTCCTTCATGCCCGCGCGGAGGTCGTCGATCCCCTCGCCGCTCTCGATGCTCGTGCCGAAGATCCGGTAGCCGAGCTTCCGGTAGACCGCGGCGTCGTCGGCGCAGACCTCGCGGTACTTCTCGTCCGCGAGGTCGAGCTTGTTGAACACGATCACCGGCTCGATCCCCTCGTGCTCGATGGCGACGAGGAGCCGGTCGATGAAGTTCCGCTTGTACTCGGGCTCGAGGACCGAGACGATGAGGAAGATCTGGTCCACGTTCGCGCAGACGACCTGGTCGCGCTTGTAGGAGCGCGCCCGCTCGAGGACCGTGCGTCGCGGGAGGATCTCCTCGATCACGGCGTGGCGCGGCTCGCCCTCCCCGACCTTCTCGTCGGGAGCCGGCGTGAGCGTCACGCGGTCGCCGACCGCGAGCCTCAGGTTCAGCTTCCGCGACACCTTCCCGCGGAGGTCGCACCGGTAACGATCGGGCCCCGCATCCACCCAGGAGGAGGAGCCCTCGATCTTGGTGACGGTGCCCTCGATGCGCGCCACGGGTCCAATGTAACACCCACGGCGGTCAGGCCCAGCCGGTCACCCGCGCGGGATGAGCTCCCCGTCGCCGCGCGCCGTGCGGAGGATCACCCCCGGGACCCGCACCCGGTCCGCGTCGCAGCGGTAGAGGTGGCGGCACGTGCGCGCGAAGCGCTGGTTGGCGGTGACGAGGTCGAGGAAGACGGCGTCCTTCTCGAAGGGCCCCTTCGCGCGGAGGACGACGCGGAGCGCGGCCGTGCAGGTGGCCGTCGCGGGGAGCCGCGGCGCGCGGCGCTCGGACCAGCGAGCGAGCCCGTTCACGACCGCGACGGCGACGAGCGCGGCGAGGCCGCCCGCCGCGATCGGGGCGAGCGCGAGGAGCCCCGAGAGCCCCGACGCGAGCTGGCAGACCGCGACGGTCGCGGCGAGGCCGGCCGCCCCACCCGCGATCCTCGCGCGGCGCCCGACCTTCTCCGCCACGCGCTCGCGGACCTCGAGGTGCGTCGAGCACGTGAGGCAGTACGGCACGGGCACGAGCGCCTCGTGCTTCACGAAGCTGCGCGAGAGGAGCGCGCGCCGCTGCGTGCACGTCGCGGACTGTTCGCGGACCTCCGCCGCCGGCTCGCCGCAGCACGCGCACAGGCGCGGCAGCGACCGGGGCAGGAGACGCCCGCCGGACCTCGCGAACGGGAACGAGAACCGATAGGCGCTCACGGGCGGCCTCGTCGGGCGTCGAAACGCTCCTCTCCGCATCGGCGGGGTTTCTCGCTCGAGAGTCGCGGTGTCCATCTCTCTCTCCTCGTTCTCGTTCTCGTTCTCGTTCTCGTTCTCGTTTTCTCTCGAGAGCCAAAGGCATGCCCTCGCCCCTCCCTCGCTCTCATCGAGCCTTGCACCGTCCACGTCCGCGCCTCGACGGTCACTCGCCGGTCCGGAGAACCGAATGCGAAGCTCACTTGACATCCCCCATTTTTCGCGACCGCCGTCGACCTATGAACGACCGCGTCATCCGCGAAGTGAGTCGCCCGCGGCGTGATGCGAACGGCCCCTCTTTCGCGAAAGGGACTCCTGGCCGCGGAACGGGAGAGATCCCGCGGCCGAGAGGGTAGGAGCTGGGTATGCGCACGGTGGTCGGGGGAGCCCTCGCGGCTCTCGCTGTCGGTGTCTTCGTCCCCTCGGTGGCGCTCGCGGGCGTGAAGCCGCCGCGGATCCACGCCCGTCCGGCCCATCCGAACGGGTGGGAGTCGCGCTCGAGCCGTCACCCGAACCTGATCGTCATCCACAAGGCCGAGGGCGAGAACGCCTCGGGCTGGTTCCAGAACCCGAAGGCCGGCGTGAGCGCGCACTACGACGTGCACAGGGACGGCACGGTCTACAGGAGCGTGCTCCCGAGGAACGTCGCCTACCACGCGCGGAGCGCCAACGAGCGCTCGATCGGCATCGAGCACGGCGGCTTCACCGCGCGGAACGACACGACCGAGAGGCAGTACCGGAGCTCGGCGAAGCTCGTCGCGTGGCTCGCGAAGCGTTACAAGATCCCGATCGATCGCGCTCACGTGAAGGGCCACAGCCAGCTCCCCGGGAACGACCACACGGACCCCGGGTCGCACTGGAAGTGGAACCACTACATGAGCCTCATGCGCCGCGCGGTGCACCCGATCGACCGCCTGCACATCGTCAGTATCAAGGGCGACCGGACCTTCAAGCCCGGCGAGAAGCACACGATCAAGGTCCGCGTGCGGAACACGGGCGACCGGATCTGGAAGCCGAACGTCACGGTCATGAAGAAGTCGACCGGCGTCGCGGGACCCGTGCACGGCCGCCTCGAGAAGATCACGCGGCCGGACAAGGTCGGACTCTTCGAGCTCGACGTGAAGATCCCCGCGGACGCGAAGCCGGGGACGCTCGTGCGGCGGCTCGGCGTCTTCCATCACGGCAAGCGCGTGAAGGGCGGGATCGTCACGCTGAAGCTGAAAGTGACCTAGCGGCGCTCGAGCGCGAAGACGACCCGATCCTGGAGAGGACGAGCGATCGCCACGCCGAGCCAGTGACGGACGGCGTCAGGGGGACGGAACTTTCAGCGCGGCGTGAGCTTCTTCTCCTCGAGCTTCTTCTTGTCGCGCTCGAGGATCTGGGCGTTGATCTCGACGATGAGCTTCGACGCCTCTCTCTCGACCTCGTTGAAGTTCGTGCCCCAGTCCATGTTCTTCTCGCGCGCCTCGCGGAGCGCGCCGCGCGCGTCCTCGAGCTTGCCGAGAGCGCGGTAGCACTTCGCCATGCCGATCCGGGCCTCGAGCGCCATCTGCGTGCGGCCGCCGCTCGAGTAGACGGCGCCGAAGAGCTGGATCGCGCGCTCGTGGTCGCCCTTGGCGAAGTCCTCCGCGGCGCGCGAGAGCGTGGCGTCGAGGTACGTCTTCCACTGCTCGGCGTCGGTGTTCCGATCGCGGACCCTGGGCGGTCCGCCACCCCCGTGCATGTCGTTGATGAGGGTGCCGTCTCCATTCTTCGGGTTGATCGCGATCGGGTCCTGCCCCAGGATCCGCGTGGGGGGACGCCCGACGTTCATGCCGACGACGAAGCTGACCCCGACGAGGCACGCCGCGAGGACGGCGGCCGCGGCGACGTGGAGGCCGCTCCCGCGGAGCGGCTGCTTCCGGACGTCGGCCGCCATGCGCGCGGCGAGCATCACGCGCTCGTCGAGCTCGGCGGGCGGGTTGATCCTCGAGGGCAGCGAGGCCGCGGTCTGCCGCGCCTCGTCGAGCTCCTTCGAGAGCTTGCCGCACTCGGCGCAGCCCGCGGCGTGGGCGGACGCGTCGGCGCGCTTCTCCGGCGAGATCTCGCCGTAGAGGAGGTCGACGGCCAGGGCCTCGTAGTTCTCACAGTCCATGGGCGACGCCCTTCAGGGCCTTCCTGAGGTTGAGGAGAGCATAGCGCATGCGGCTCTTCACGGTGTTGGGCGAGAGACCCGCGAGCTCGGCGATCTCTTCGAACGTGAGCTCGGTCTTCTCGCGGAGGAGGAGGACCTCGCGCTGCTCATCCGGAAGCTGCGCGATCGCGTGCTCGATGGCCGCCCGCTCCTCGTCGCCCGCGACCCGGTCGTCCGTGGCCGGAGCGCGGTCCGCGACCTGGTCGCGGAGCGGGACGCCGTCGCCCCCTTCGGGCGAGAGCGCGCCGTCGCGCTCGAGCGACACGCCCTCCTTGCGGCGCAGGCTCGAGCGGCGGTGATCCATGCAGACGTTCCGCGTGATCTGGAACAGCCAGGTCGAGAAGCGGGAGCGTCCCTCGAAGCGGTCGGCGTATCGGATCACCTTGAGCCAGACTTCTTGATAGACGTCGTCGGCGACGGGCGTGCTCCCGAGGAAGCGCCGCACGAACGCGTACACGGACGAGCCGTGTCGCTGGACGAGACGCTCCATGGCGTCCGTCTGGCCGAGCGAGAACTTCCTGAGGAGAGCGGCATCGCCCTCGTCGAGCATGCTCACGGTCAGACGTCACGATACGTGACGCGGGTCTCCAGGATCTCCAGGAACCGGGCGTTCGTCCACGTGCGGCCGTCCGTTCGCGGTCGCTCCGCGCTCGCAGGACGTTTAGCGCGAGGAACTTCCGTTGCTCGACGGCGGAGCATGAAGATCCGTCTCCTCGTCCTCCTCGCCGCCCTCCTCCTCGCCGGGGAGGCCTACGGGCAGGACCCGGCGACGGTCGCGCGCACCGGCGACCCGACGACGGCGAAGACGACGCGCGCGAGCGAGGTGCCCTATCGCCAGCCGGCGGACATGCAGACGGGTGTCCCGGGGCAGCCCGTGAAGCTCGACCCCGCGGCCGGGACCTACCTCTGGAACATCGACGAAGCCGGGCGCTTCCTCGTCGCGCCGGCGAACCAGGAGGACCGCGACCGTCTCCTCAAGCACGGAGACCTCACGCCGGGACCGGGCGGTCAGACGCGCGGCGTCGCCCGGATCGCGGGCGAGCTCCGCTGGGATGCGGCACGCGCTCGCTGGGTGATGAACGCGGACTCGTCCTACAACTTCCAGCGCACGGACGGCCCCGCGAACCTCCACGTGAAGAACCTCGAGGCCGCGCGCGAGGTCCTCGCGCAGACCGGGACGGACGTCTCGAAGGTCGAGCTCGACTTCATGGCCCTCCGCGACGGCACTCCGTGGACGCTCGTGCGGATCACGTGGGAGGGCGTCTTCGCGCGCTTCCGGACGTGGCTGCAAGGCCGGACCGTGGCCTCGAGCGAGCGCAGCGAGTCGAGAGGCTTCGAGCGCACCACCACCACGCCCGGCTTCACGCGCATCCTCGAGCGAACGGCCGAGGTCCGCGTCAGGGACCGCGCGCGGGTCCGCTGACTCCGCCCGACGCGACGACCGCGAGCGCGGGGTCGCGCCATCGGCCCACGGGCTCGTAGCCCTTCACGAACTCCTCGAGGTCGGCCCATACGCGGTTGAAGCCGAAGAACTGCATCTCCCGGAAGACGTCGGCGTTCGTCCAGCCCTGGACCTCCATGCGGAGGATCGCGCACATGGTCCCCGTGCGGTCCTTGCCGTGCGCGCAGTGGAAGTAGACGGGCTGCTTCGCGGGGTCGAGGACGACCGCGAGGAAGCGCGCGATCTCGTCCCTCGTGGGCGGCGTCGAGCCGCGGACGTCCGCCTGGAGCGGGACCGAGACGGCCTCGAGGCCGACGCTCGTGACCGCGGCGGCCTCGTCGTGGCGGAGCCTCAGGTTCACGATCGTCTTCACGCCGAGCTTCCTCAGCTGCTCGTAGCCCTCGGGCGTCGGCTGCGCGCCGCGGAAGACCTTCCCCGGGATCACCTCGCCGAAGTTCTCGAGGCCGGGGAGCGCGCGCTTCACCGCCCAGGGGCGCGCGCCCGGCTCGAGGACGACGGCCGCGTCGAAGGCGCCGTTCAGCCACGCGGCTCCGAGCGCCACGACGAGCGCGAGCCCCAGAGCCGCCACGAATCGGTTCCGCATGGGGCCGGCCTCAGTGAACCCCGAGCGCCGCGAGGAGGGGCCCGGGGTCGTCGAGGCGAACGGTCAGGAGATCGAGCCCGCTCTGGCTCGCCTGGAGCGCGCGCTGGAGCGCGACGGGCGTGATCGTCTCCTGCATGTCCTCGCGGAAGTCGACGCGGCCCGAGAGCTCGATCGGCTTCGCGAGCTGCGCCGTGTCGCCGTGGACGTCGCGCGCGCGGACTCCGGTCGGGAGCCGCACGGCGAGGATGATCGTGTCGCCCGCGCCCCCCGGGACGGCGAGTGTGCTCAGGAGCTCGACCGCGGCGCCCCTGGGTCCGACCTCGAGCGACACGAGCCGGCCGGCCTCGGGCGCGCCGCCCTCCACGGCGACGTCGCACGCGAGCGCGATGTCCCACCGGCGGCCCGAGCGTCCGGGCTCGTCCGTCTCGAGACCGACGAGCGCGGCGAGGGTGATCGGCGCGGAGCGCCCCTTCACCTGGCGCGGGGGCAGCATGCGCGCGAGCGCGCCCCGCCCGAGCGCCGCGAAGGTCGTCTCGCCGAGGAGCACCTCGCCCGGCGCGGCGAGGTCCTCGATGCGGCGCGCGAGGTTGACGGCGTCGCCGAGGATCGTGAACTCGTAGCGCTCGGCCGAGCCGACGTTACCCGCGATCACGTCGCCCGAGTTCACGCCGATCCCGACGTCGAGGACCGGCTTCCCCGTCATGGCGAGCTCCCGGTTGAGCCGGAAGAGCTCGTTCTGCATCTGGAGCGCGGCGCGCGACGCTCGCGCGTCCATCTGAGCGTCCGCCACCATGACGCCCCAGTAGGCGAGGATCGAGTCGCCGCCGAAGCGCTCGACGGTGCCGCGCGAGCGGAAGATGATCCGCTGCATGGCCTCGAAGTACGCGTTGAGCGTCCCGACGAGCGCCTTGGGCTCGGTCACGCTCGTGAGCTTCGTGAAGCCGCGGATGTCGGTGAAGAGGAACGTGCCCTGCCGCACGTCGCCGTCGCTCGCGAGCGGGACCTCCCCCGAGAGGACGCGCTCGAGCATGTCCGGCGAGAAGTAGCGCTCGAGGACCGCGCGCCGGGCCGTCTCGGTCTGGATCTTCGTGAGGAGGCGCGCGTTCTCGGCCGCGCTCGCGACGACGGTCGCGATCCCCGCGAGGAAGCGGAGCGTGCCCTCGTCGAACGGGCGCGCGTTCTCGCGCGTCTCGCAGTAGAGGGCTCCGAGGACGCGGTCGCCGACGCACAGGGGCGCGCACACGACCGAGCGCGTGCCCATGAGCTCCTGCGAGCTCTTCGTGGAGGCGAAGCGCGCATCGCGGCTCAGGTCGTCCGAGAGGATCGCCTGCCGCTGCTCGACGGCCTGGTCCACGATCGTCTTGCTGACCCGGTGCGACTTCATGGTGACGCCCGCGCGCGCGTCGCGGTCCACGAGGAGGCGCGGCGCGAGCGTCGGCTTCTCCTCGTTGGTCCCCGACTCGACGTCGAAGAAGCCGATCCGCTTCGACTGCGGGATGAGCGAGAAGAGCCGGCGGACGACCTCGCGGACGAGCCGGTTCGGGTCGTGCGTCGCGGCGAGGGCGTGCGAGAGCTCGATGATCGCCTCGAGGCGCGCCGCCGCGGCCTCGGGCGCGGCCTGCGGGGGCGGGGTCGAGCCGGGGGCCGTCGAGGGCGGGCTCGCGAGCGAGATCGGAACGGCCGCCATCGCGCCCGAGACGGCCGCCGGGTCCGCGAGCGGCTGCGCCGGGTCGAGGTCCTTCGCGCGGAGCTTGAAGTTCATCGCGTCGATGGACATGCGCATCGTCTGGAGACGCGGCGGATTCGCGGGGCTCGCGTCCTCGAGCTGCGCCGGGTCCACCTGCCCCACCGACAGCGCGTCCTCGCGGAGGCCCACGCGGAAGACCGCGGGCCCGATCCGCACGCGGTCCCCCTCGAGGAGGACGGCGCGGCGGGTCCGGACGTCGTTCACGAAGGTGCCGCTCCGCGAGTCGTTGTCCTCGATGACGTAGCCCGGGCCCGCCTCGTCGGGGCGGACGAGCGCGTGCGCGCGCGAGACCGTCATGGCCGCGATGACGACGCCGCACGAAGCGGGGTCGCGGCCGATCACGGTGACGCCCGTGATCGCGTGGCTCGTGCCCTTGGTGGGTCCCTCGATCGCGTCGAGCTTCAGGCTCATCGGGCACCGCGCCTCGCTGCCGCTCGTCTCATCCGTGCCGCTCCGCGACCAGGCGGTCGTGGCAGGGCTTGCAGTAGGTGCGGCCCGCGAAGCCGACCCCGTCCGTCACCGGCTCGAGGCATCCGCCGCACCGAGCGCCCGCCTCGACCTGGGCGACGCACTCGGCGCAGACCGGAACGGAGCTCCCCGCGACGGCCTCGGTCACGTCGGCGCCGCAGCCCGCGCACTCCTCGGGCTCGGGGGCGTCGTCGTCGAGGACCCGCGAGTCCGCGAGGCGGAACGCGACGTCGTTCATGCTGGGGCGGTCCTCCGGCTTCTTCGCGAGGAGCTCGCGGACGAGGGCCGCGAGCGGGCGCGGCACGTGCGGGTTGACCTTGCTCGCCCACGGGATCGGGGCGCTCGCGTGGAGGGTGAGGAGGCGCACGACGCTCTTGCAGCCGTAGGGGAGCTCGCCGGCGAGCGCGAGGAAGAGCGTGACGCCGAGCGCGTAGACGTCCACCGCGGGCGTCGCGGGCGCCGGCGTCGCGAGCTCGGGGGCCGCGAACTCGGCGGCGCCGAGGATCTGTCCCTTGAGCGTCAGGTTCGAGGCGTCGCCCTCGTCGCGCGCGACGCCGAACTCGGTGATCCGGACGGCGCCGGCGCCCGTGATGAAGATCGTCTCGGGGCGCACGTCCCGGTGGACGACGTTCGCGCGGTGGACGGCCGCGAGCCCGTGCGCGACGTCCTGTCCGAGCGCGATGACCTCGTTCGGGTCGAGGAGCCGCTCCCGCTGGAGGCGCTGCGCGAGCGTCTCGCCCTCGTCGGTCTCGATCGCGAACCAGCGGATGGGCGGCCCCGACTGCGTCATGTGGACGCCGTGGTCGAGGACCCGGGCCACGCACGGGTGGTCCACGCGGGCGAGCGCGGCGAGCTCGCGGTCGAAGCGGGCGAGCGCGCGCGGGTTGTCGGCGAGCTCGGGGCGGAGCACCTTGACGCGGACGGGGCGGCCGCCCATGAAGCCCGAGAAGCCGAAGGCCATCGGGCCCTTCGCGACGAGCCGGTCGAGACGGACGTTCCCGATCGTCTGCCCCGCGAGGCGGCGGAGGAAGGGCGCGCTCGCGGCGGCCTCGGCGACGAGGGCGCCCTTCTGGACCGCCGCGCGCGCGGCGCGGCGCTTCTTCTCGAGGTCGATCCGGTCGGGGCTCGGCGCGTTCGGGTCGGGCCGGCTCGAGGGATCGAGGGCGTCGCGCGCGCGCTGGGCGTCGAGGGCGCGGAGGTAGCCCGGCTCGTCGAGCCATCCGTTCGCGAGGAGGATCTTCCCGAGCGGCCGGCCGTCACCCCCCGCGCGCTGCGCGAGGGCCTGGTCGATGTGGGCGCGCGTCGAGACTCCTAGCTCGAGGAGGATCTGAGCGAACGCCCGATCGCGGTCCGGCACCGAGGGGTCCCCGCCGTTCTTCACGAGAGGGTAACCCATGCCCATGCCCATGCCCATGCCCATGCCCGTCGCCGGGCTTCGGACGGGCATGGTATTTTTCGGAATCGGAGGCGGCGTGAAGACTTCGCTCTCGAACGAGGCCGTGCGGGGCATCGCGGCGCGGCTCCAGGACGCGAACCTCAGGTTCAACAAGTTCTACCCCGGCGAGTCCGGCACGCGGCAGCCGGTGCACACCGTCTACGGCGGCGCGCACCTGTTCTCGTTCGACTCGGCGCGGAAGCTGGGCGAGCTCGCGATCCGCTCGCTGGACGAGAACGCGCCCGACTTCGTCGTCTTCGCGAAGGCGATCGGCCTCCCCGGCGCGGAGAAGCTCCCCTCGACGCTCGCGGAGACGCAGGCTCTCGCCGCGGCGCTGAACGCCTCTGTCGAGCTCGCCCGCAAGGCGAACCCCGCCGCGTGGATGGCGCACACGATCTACACGCGCGTGATCGAGAAGGTGAAGCGTCAGGCCGTCGAGGACTTCCGGATCGACTTCGAGGACGGCTACGGCAACCGCCCCGACGCCGAGGAGGACGGCCACGCGGAGAGCGCCGCCCGCGAGGTCGCGAAGGGCCACAAGGAGGGCACGCTCCCTCCGTTCATCGGGATCCGCATCAAGCCCTTCACCGAGGAGCTCCGCGCGCGCTCGTTCCGCACGCTCGACATCTTCGTCTCGACGCTCGCGGCCGAGTGCGGGAAGACGCTGCCCTCGAACTTCGTGGTCACGATCCCGAAGGTCGTGATCCCCGAGCAGGTCGCCGCGCTCGTCGAGCTCTTTCTGGTCATCGAGAAGCAGACCGGGCTCGCGCCGGGCTCCCTCAAGCTCGAGTTCATGGTCGAGATGACGCAGTCGATCCTGACCGCGGAGGGGAAGTCCACGCTCCCGCTCATCCTCCAGGCCGCGGCCGGCCGGTGCACGGGAGCGCACTTCGGGACGTACGACTACACCGCGAGCTGCAACATCACCGCCGCCTACCAGCACATGGCTCACCCGGCGTGCGACTTCGCGAAGCACAACATGCAGGTCGCGCTCGGCGGGACGGGGATCTTCCTCTCGGACGGCGCGACGAACATCATGCCGATCGGCCCGCACCGCGCCGACAAGAACGGGCCGCCGCTCACGTGGCAGCAGCAGCAGGAGAACCGCGCGGTCGTCCACCGCTCGTGGAAGCTCCACTACGACCACGTCCGGCACTCGCTCGAGAACGCCTACTTCCAGGGCTGGGACCTCCACCCGGCCCAGCTCCCCACGCGCTACGCGGCCGTCTACGCGTTCTTCCTCGAGAGCCTCGACGCGGCCTCCGAGCGGCTCAAGAACTTCATCAACAAGGCCGCGCAGGCGACGCTCGTGGGCGACGTCTTCGACGACGCCGCGACCGGTCAGGGCCTCCTCAACTACTTCCTGCGCGGGATCAACTCGGGCGCGCTCACCGAGGCGGAGGCCCTCGCGACCGGGATCACCGTGGACGAGCTCCGCGGCCGGTCCTTCGTGAAGATCCTCAAGAACCGGCGTGGCGGCTGATCGGTGGACGCGAACGTCTCGGACTGGCTCCACCTCCTCGCCCGCTGGTTCCACCTCGTCGCCGGGATCATGTGGATCGGCACGTCCTTCTACTTCATGTGGCTCGACGACGCGCTCGAGCCGCCGAAGACGCAGGACGGGAAGGCGACCGGCGAGTGCTGGCTCGTCCACTCGGGCGGCTACTACCACATCGTCAAGAACAAGATCACGCCGGGCGGCCTCCCGCAGACGCTCCACTGGTTCAAGTGGGAGGCCGGCTTCACCTGGATCAGCGGGATCTTCCTCCTCACGCTCGTCTACTACATCGGCGGCGGCGCCTACCTCCTCGACCCCGAGGTCTCGAACATCTCCGTCGGCGGGGCCGTCGCGCTCGGCGTCGGCGTCCTCGTCGCGGGCTGGGTCGTCTACGACCAGCTCGTCTCGACGAAGCTCGCCGAGCAGAAGCCGCAGCTCGTCTCCGCGATCTGCTGCGCCGCGCTCCTCGGGCTCGTCTACATGTTCAGCCAGGTCCTGAGCGGCCGCGCCGCGTTCATCCACGTGGGCGCGCTCCTCGGCACGCTCATGGTCGGCAACGTCTTCATGAGGATCATCCCGGGCCAGCGGAAGATGGTGGAGGCCGCGATCGCCGGCCACGAGGTGGACCACACCCAGGGCGAGAAGGCGAAGCTCCGCTCGGTCCACAACAACTACATGACGTTCCCGCTCCTCATCATCATGCTCTCGAACCACTTTCCGACCACGTACGGCCACAAGCACAACTGGCTCGTGCTCTCGGGTCTGATCCTCGCGGGCGCGGGCGTGCGGCACTTCATGAACTCGAAGAGCGAGCAGCGCGGGCTCATCCTCGTCCCGGTCGGCGTCCTCGTCGCGACGCTCGTGTGGTCCACGGCGCCGGCGTCGATGCCGAAGGTCGTCGTGACCGACCCCGACGACGGGAAGCCCGTGATCCCGACGACGTCGAGCACCATCGCGACCCCGACCTCGACGGGCACGCCCGCCCCGGTCGCGGAGGGCGCGGGCACGATCAAGGGCGTCGTCCTCCTCGAGGGCGCACCGCCCGCCGCGAAGGAGGTCACGCTCCCCGAGGGCTGCTCCGAGCAGCACCACGGCCCGCTCGTCGCGCAGTCCGTCCTCGCGAAGGACGGCAAGCTCCAGGACGCCTTCGTGTGGATCAAGAAGGGTCTCTCGGGGAAGAAGTTCCCCGTGCCCGAGACGGAGGTCGTCCTCGACCAGAAGGGCTGCGTCTTCACGCCCCACGTCCTCGGCGTCCGCGCGGGGCAGAAGCTCATCTTCATGAACTCGGACCCGCTCATGCACAACATCCACGGCACGACCTCGAACAACGGCAGCTTCAACGAGGCGCTCGGCGGCAACGGCGCGCGGAACCCGAAGGTCTTCCCGAACCAGGAGGTCACGTTCCGCGTCAAGTGCGACGTGCATCCCTGGATGTCGGCCTACGTCGGGGTCGTGAACCACCCGTTCTTCGCGGTGACGGGGGCGAACGGCGAGTTCGAACTGAAGGACGTCCCCGCGGGGGACTACACGCTCGCGGTCTGGCACGAGTCGCTGGGGACCGAGACCGTCTCGATCGCCATCCGGAACGGAGTCACCACCGAGACGAAGTTCTCTCTCAAGTCACGCTGAGATTGGTGTTTCGTCCTCTCTCTCAGCTCCCGCGGTACGTTTGGTATCCGAATGGAGAGAGAAGCAGTGGCACGTGATAGTGCTGCGAGGCATCGCGAATGATGAAGACGACCTGAGCCTCGGGATAGAAGCCCTGGATCTTCTGCGCCGCGAAGTAAGCGCCCGTGTCGAACGTGATCCGGTAAGTCCCCTCGACGAGCGCGCCCTCGGCCATGAGCTGACGGTTCCGGCCGTCGGCGTCGGTCGGACCGCGGCCGATCTCCTTCCAGGCCGCGCCTTCCTTGCGTTCGAGGAGGACGGGCACGCCCGGAGCGGGGCCGCCCTTCGCCGTGTCGAGGACGTGAGTCGTGATCGCTCTCATGGGGCGAGTAGCTTCCTCAGTCGGATCTGCGTGATCTTCGCCTGCTCGCCCGCCGCGACGGCGAGCTCCTTCGTGGGGTCGTTCGCGAGGCGCCCGCGAGCGATCGCGAGCATCTCCTCGGCGGTCTTCCCCGTCGCGCAGACGATGTAGATGTGCCCGAAGCGCTTCTCGTAGTCCTGGTTCACCGCGGCGAGCGCGTCCGCGGTCGCCGTCGAGGCGTTCTTCGTGCCGGCCTGCTCGCCCTCGGCCCAGGCCTTCGCCTGGCCGCTCTGGTGGCCGAGGTCCTTCTTGCTCCCGATGCGCGGGTGAGCGCGGAAGGCCTCGTGCCAGTCCTGCGGGCCGAGCTCCTTCCACACGGCCTCGGCCGCTCCGAGGAGCGAGGCCTCGTCCGCGAAGGGCCGGCGGTCGGCCATGCGCGACGCCCACGCGGTCGAGCCGCAGCAGCGGAGGAGCTCGGCCGCGGCCTCCTCGCGGCCGACGGTGTTGAGGCGGCGGAGCGCGGCGCGCGCGAAGCCGCCCGCGCTCACGGTGCCGTAGAGGCGGAGGCGGCTCACGCCGCCGTCCGGGAAGATCGAGAGCCGGACGTGCGTGATGTCTCCGTGCGGCTGGAGCTGCTCGTCGTAGTAGTGACGCGTGTGGGCGCGGAGCTTGGTGCGCGGGAGGATCGTCGTCCACTCCTTGCTCGCGAGGAGCGACGCCACGGTCGCCCCCTCCTCGGCCCTGACGCCCTCGATGAGGCAGCTCTCGGGGAAGTTGCCCTTGAAGTGGTTCGTGTCCACCTCGATGCTCGCGAGCGTCCCCTCCGCGCCGAGCTTCACGATCGCCCAGTCGCTGCCCGGGAGCT
>CAZYLP010000128.1:0-13994 GCA_964648345.1 uncultured Planctomycetota bacterium | reverse complement strand
CCTGGCCAAGGACGAGCAGGCGCTCCTCCGCGCGCTCGAGGACGCGCTCACGAAGGACTCGATCCCCGCGGTCCGCGCGAGCGCGATCCGCAACCTCGGCCTCCTCGGCGCACGGCCCGGCACCGCGGGCGACCGCGCCGTCGGCCTCCTCGAGAACCTCCTGACCCAGGCCGCGTCGCGGAAGGGCCCGGGCGAGCTCGACGAGGCGACGATCGCCGCCGCGCTCGGCGGCCTCGGCCGCACGGCGCGGGCGAGCGAGCTCCCCGCGATCCTCCCCTTCCTCGAGCACGCCTCGCGGTCCGTCCGGCTCGCGGCGATCGCCGCGCTCGGAGCGCTCCGCGCGGACGGGTGCGTCGCCCCGCTCGTGAAGGCGCTCGCCGCCCAGCCGGCGCTCGAGACGAAGGACGCGGAGGCCGCCGCCGTCTTCGCGCGCTCGCTCGGGCTCGTCGGCCGCGACCCCGAGAGCAAGAGCTCCTCGTGCCTCCTCGCGTTCGTCGAGCGCGTCCAGACCGGCGAGACGCCCAAGGAGGCGCGGCCCCCGCTCCTCCAGGCCGCGGCCGAGGCGCTCGGCGGTCTCGGCCCTGCCCTCGCGCCCGACGGCGAGACGGCCGCATCGGTCGTGAGCTCGCTCGCCGCGCTCTCCGAGCCCGCGCAGCATCAAGACGTGCGCTGGTGGTCCACGACGAGCCTCGGCCGAACGCCGCACCGGCGCGCGCTCGAGGTCCTCGCGACCCGCGTGCACGACGAGGTCCCGAACGTCCGCCGCGCGGCCGTCGGCGCGATCGGTCTCCAGGCGCGGCGCCCGAATGCGCCCGACGCCCTCGTCCGCGAGGGCGTCTCGCTCCTAGCGAGCGAGCTCGCCGGGACGGACGACGCCCTCAAGCGCGCGGCCCGGGCCGAGCTCGACGAGGTCGTCGCCTCCGACCGCCAGGCGTTCTTCGCGCTCGACGCGCTCGTGGACGCGCTTGCGAAGCGCGGCGCGCCGGACCTCGCGGCCCCGTTCCTCGACGGGCTCCCCGCGCCCGACAAGCTCACGGACGTCCAGAAGAAGTCGATCGCCCGCTACTGGGCGCTCCTCGAGGCGCGCGCGACGGCGCGCCTCCGCCTCCAGGATGGCCGCGGAGCCGCGTCCGACTACGAGCTCCTCCTCGCGGGTGCGCAGGCCGTGGGCCAGCGGCAGCACGTCTTCATGCTCGGCCGCGCGCGGGCGCTCCTCGCCGCGGGCGACACCAAGGCCGCCGCCGAGCGCGCCGCCGAGCTCGCCCGCCTCGACCCCAAGGACGACGGCGCGTGGACCTGCCTCCGCCAGGCCGCCGAGGCCCTCCCCGGCCGCGGCGAGCGCCTCGTCGACCTCGAGGTGCTCGCGTCGGTGGACCGCGCGCTGCCCCAGGCCTCGACCGAGGTCCAGGCGGGCTTCCAGGAGACGCTCCGCCGCGTCGGGACCGCCGAGACGCCGCCCCCGAAGGACAAGCCTTGAGGGACAAGCCGTGAAGCTCCGCCGGCGCGCGATCGCCCCCTCGCTCTGGGACCTCGTCGAGGCCTTCTACCTCGCGAGCGCCGCCTTCGCGGAGGTCCACGAGTCCTACGAGTCGCGCGTCCTCATGCACGCGAAGGACCGCGGGGTGGACCGGACGAACCTCCGCCTCGATGCCGAGACGGTGTCGAAGCTCCTCGACCTCGGCAAGCTCGAGAGCCTGCGGAACGGGCCGCTCCACGAGCTCAAGGACATCGCCCACGCGCTGTTCCGCAGGAAGGCCTCGACGGACAAGCTCGACCGCTACGTGAGCGAGATCTTCCACGAGCTCTCGATCTTGAAGGAGGAGCAGTACAAGGTCTCGACCTTCGCGCCCGAGTACCAGAAGCGGAACGAGCTCGAGGAGTACGAGAGCATCCTCGACGAGGTCCACCAGGAGTTCCCGCGCAAGGTCCACAACATCCACGAGCTCTTCCAGAAGGCTCGCTGGCGCCTCGAGGCGATCCTCAGGAAGTCGCGCGACGACACCGTCCTCGTGCGCTCGCTCGCGCTCTTCGGCGACAAGCTCCTCGAGAAGTGCTACCCGAACGGCGTCGCCGACTTCCACGCCGCGATCTACCCGGCGGGCGCGCTCGAGGCGCACCTCGTCGCGGTGCGCTCCTTCGCGCGCGGCGGCTTCGCGACGCACGCGCGGGCCCAGGCGAAACGCGCCCTCGACGCGGTCGCCGCCGGAAAGCCCGACCGCACGCACGACGACGAGTGGAGCCGCCTCTCCGACGAAGCGCGGAGCCTCTCCGAGCACCTCGAGAGCCTCACGCCGGTCGAGATCGTGCACCTCTTCCGCCGCATGGAGGGCTCGACGCCCGCCGCGGCTGCTGCGCCATCCGACGGCGCCGTCCCGCCCCCCGCCGCGAGCGACGAGGAGCTGCCGCCCGTCTCCGCCGAGGACCTGGAGGACGTGCCCGAGCCCGACGCGAGCGCCGAAACGCGGGCCCGGACCTAGTGGAGGAGAAGGGCGCGGCGCTCCGCGAGCTGCTCGAGCGGGCGTCCACGGTGCTCGTCGCGAGCGAGCCGCTCCCCGACGGCGACGCCTTCGGCTCCGAGCTCGCGCTCCGCCTCATGATCGAGGGCGCCTTCGGCCTCGCGCCGGCACGCGCCGAGGGGCGCGCCGGTCGAGCTCCGAAGTACGTCGCCCTCCTCAACGAGCGCGGGACGCCCGAGCGCTACGCGGTCCTCGACCGCTCCGAGTCCCGGCCGCCGGGCCCCGAGGACGACGCGGGCTTCGACCTCGGGATCCTCGTGGACGGCGGCGTCGAGCGCTGCGGCGATCAGGTCAAGGCCGTCTTCGAGCGGTGCCGCGCCCGCGTCTACGTGGACCACCACCGGGCCGGGAGCACGGGCCACTACGACCTCCGTGTCGTGGACCCCGAGCGCGCCGCGACGACGGAGGTGCTCGCCGAGATCCTCGACACCCCCGCGTGGAAGGACGTCTCGCTCGACCGTCCGCTCGCCGAGGCGCTCTACGTCGGGCTCGTCTCGGACACGGGGTCCTTCTCGTACTCGCTCACCACTCCGCGCACGCACCGGGTGGCGGCGCGTCTCCTCGAGGCGGGCGTCCGGGCCTCGCTCATCGCCGAGCGGGTCATGCTCGATGTCAAGCTCGACGACCTCAAGCTCCAGGCCGAGGTCGTGAGGAACCTGAGGATCGAGCATCAGGGCAAGCTCCTCGTGGGCGTCCTCTCCATCGACATGCTCGGTGGCCGCGATCCGCGTCTCGTGGGCTACGACAAGATCGTCACGCCCATCGCCTTCGTGGCGCAGACGAAGGCGACGCTCCTCCTCCGCGAGGTCGAGCCTCGCGTCTGGAAGCTCTCGTTCCGCTCGCGCGGAGAGGTGGATGTGTCGAAGGTCGCGCGCGAGGTCGATCCTCGTGGCGGCGGCCACGCCCGCGCTGCCGGCTGCGAGCTGCGCGGAGAGATCGCAGAGGTCAGCGCGAAGGCGATCGCTGCTCTCGAGACGGCTCTGACCAAGGCCGGCCTTTGAGGCGCCCTTCGGTCCTGCTCGTCTCGAAGAAGGTGTGTCCTCTCTGCGACGAGGCGAAGCATGCCCTGGAGAGCGCGGGGAAGCAGGTCGCGTTCGATCTCGAAGTGAGGCTCATCGACGACGACCCTGCCCTGCACGCCGCTCACTCTCTCGAGGTGCCCGTCGTCTTCATCGATGAGAAGAAGAAGTTCTTCGGACGAGTGACGGCTCTGATGTTGATCCGGGAGCTTCGAGCCGCGTCTCGCTGAGATTTGCCACAGAGGTCACAGAGTGCACAGAGGGGTGGATGGCCCTCGCTCGCTCTTCTCGAGAGTGTGGAACGGCCATCCACGTCGGTTCCGCCAACTCTCTGTGCCCTCTGTGTCCTCTGTGGCAAAAATGGTTCACGGAGGGGCTAACATGTTCCTCATGAAGTCTGTCCGGATCGGCCTCGCCATTCTCCTCGCGTTCTCCTCGGGAGCGCTCCTCGCTCAGGATGAGGAGAACGAGAAGAAGAAAGAGAAGGAGCCCCTCGCGCAGGCGAGAGAGCTCCTCGACTGCGGGCGGCACGAAGAGGCGATCGCGCTCGCGAAGCAGATCGACTCGAAGGGCGCGAAGTTCCTCCTCGCCGAGGCCTACCTCAAGACGGGCTACGACAAGGAGGCCGATCAGGCGACGCAGGAGCTCCTCAAGATCGACCGCACCTCGGCCGAGGCCCACACGCTGAGAGGGCGCTGGCTCGAGAACGCGGGCGACCTCGACGGAGCGGACCACGAGCTCGAGCTCGCCGTCGGGATCGCGGACGACCTCCGGAGCTTCGAGTCGAAGGTGCGCCTCGCGCAGGTGCGCTGGCTCCGCGGCAAGAAGAAGGAGTCGGCCTCGCTCCTCCAGAAAGTGCTCGAGGACTACCAGGCCCGCGACGACCTCGCGCCCGCGGACTTCGTGTGGGTCGCGAAGGCGTGCCGTCTCCTCGACTTCTTCCCGGACGTGAAGTCCGAGTACGCGCAGAAGATGACGGCCTACGCCAAGTCGATGCTCGACCAGGCGCTCGACAAGGACCCGAAGTGCGTCGCCGCCCTCGTCGCGTACGGCGACCTCTACCTCGACAAGGGCGACACGCCGGCCGCGCGGCCCGCGTACGAGAAGGCCGTGAAGATCGACCCGAACGACCCCGAGGCCCGCCTCGGCCTCGCGCGCTCGATCATCGCGGCGAGCTACAAGGGCACGGCGCGCTTCGCGGACGCGGAGGCCGAGCTCAAGAAGGCGCTCGCCGCCGACCCGAACCTCCCGGGCGCGCACGCGACCCTCGCCCAGCTCGCGGTCAACGACGGCGACCCCGACCGCGCGCTCGAGCGCACGAAGCGCGCGCTCGAGACCCGGCCGCGGGCCGTGGAGCTCTTCGCCGCGCGCGGCGCGGCCATGCTCCTCAAGGGCGACAAGGACGGCTTCGCGGCGCTCGAGCGCCACGTGCTCGAGAAGATGCCGACCTGCGCCCAGCTCTACGACGACGTGGCGCGCACGATCTCGATCAAGTTCCGCTACGCCGAGGCGCGCGACCTCGCGAGGAAGGCGCTCGAGCTCGACCCGGGCTACTACCCCGCGCGCGCGACGCTCGGGATCAACCTCCTCCGCACGGGCGACGAGACCGAGGGCAAGAAGCAGCTCGAGCAGGCCTTCAAGGACGACCCGTTCGACGTGATCACGTTCAACACGCTCGAGCTCCTCGGACGGCTCGACAAGGACTACGTCACCGTCGAGAACGACCACTTCGTCCTCCGCCTCCACAAGAAGGAGGAGACCTCGAAGGGGCTCGTCCTCGCGCTGCTCGAGGAGGCCCGCGAGAAGCTGACGGCGAAGTACGGCGTCAAGCTCGAGCGGAAGACGCTCGTCGAGCTCTTCCCGCGCGTCGAGGACTTCTCCGCGCGGAGCATCGGCCTCCCGTTCATCCCGGCGCTCGGCGTCTGCTTCGGCGACGTCGTCACGGTCGTCTCCGCGAACGAGAAGAAGACCTTCGGGAAGCACTCCTGGGGCCGCACGACGTGGCACGAGTTCGCGCACGTCGTGACGCTCAACAAGACGAAGAACCGGATCCCGCGCTGGCTCACCGAGGGCCTCTCGGTCTACGAGGAGTCGCGCGGCCGCTCGTCCTGGGTCCGCGAGTACGACGTGCCGATCCTCACCCTCCGCCACCGCGGCCTGATCCTGCCCATGGCTCGCTTCGACGAGGGCTTCACGAAGCCCAAGTACGCCGAGCAGGTCATGATGAGCTACTACCAGGGCGGCCTCACCTGCGAGTTCATCGAGCAGCAGTGGGGCTTCAAGAAGATCGTCGAGCTCCTCGAGCAGTACGCGCAGGCGAAGGTGACGAAGGAGGCGATCCCGGCCGCCTTCGGCATGACGCTCGAGCAGTTCGACCAGCGCTTCCTCGAGTTCCTCGAGCAGCGCTACGCGGGCCTCGCCTTCATGCCGCCGCCGACCTACGACGAGAAGGACGCGCTCCTCGACCGCGTGACCGAGGCCCCGTGGGACGTGGCCGCGCGAGGCGCGCTGGCGCGCGCCTACGCCATGCTCGGGAAGCCGGGCGACGCGTCCTCGCACGCGGGTCAGGCACTCCAGGGAGCGCGCACGCTCCGCATGCCGCAGGCGTTCTTCCCGCTCGGCGACCCCGAGGCCGGGATCCCGGGCGACGCTCTCCGCACGGAGGCGCGCGCGGCCTGGCTCCGCGCCGGCGCCGGCGACGCGTCGCTCGCGCTCGGCATCGTCGCCGCCCAGCGTGGGAAGTCGGGCGAGGCGCTCCGCCACCTCGGCGCCGCGCTCGCGCTCGGGACGCGCGACCCGGTCGAGGCTCACCGCCAGCGAGCGAACATCTACCGCTCCGAGAAGCGCTGGGAGGACGCCATCGTCGAGGTCGAGAAGTGCATGAAGCTCCTCCCGCCCATGGCCGACATGCACCGCGTGCTCGCGGCGCTCAAGGCCGCGAGGGGCGACTCGGACGGCTCGCTGAACGAGCTCATGGCCGCGTGCCAGCTCGACTCGGACGACATGAAGACCCGGCTCGAGGTCGCCGGCCGCTTGAAGCAGAACGAGCGCTGGGCCGACGTCGCGACGGTCCTCGCGGACGCCGCGCTCATCGACCCCTTCGTGCCGCAGGCCCACTCGCTCTACGCGGAGTCGCTCCGCCGCACGAAGCGCTTCGCCCAGGCGATCCCGGCCTACGACTCCGCGCTCGCGACGGCGAAGCAGCCGACGGCCGAGCTCCTCGCGGGTCGCGCCGAGTGCAAGCTCGAGAAGGGCGAGCTCGAGGCCGCGCTCGCCGACGCCGAGAAGGCGCTCGAGCTCGACGCGGACTCCGAGCTCGCGAAGACGGTCAAGGCCGCCGCGGAGAAGAAGGCGAAGGGCGGGAAGCGCTGACGTCTCCGCCCGCGAAGACCGCGCTCCACGCGAGCGCGCGCGCCACGAAGCGGGCGGTCGCGACGGCGTGCTTGACCTCCTCGCTCGAGAAGCGCGTCCCCGACCGGTAGACGACGAGAGCCCCGCCCACGGGCAGCGGGACCACCAGGGCTTCGCCGGCCACCTCCTGGTCATCGGCCGTGAAGGCGACCGTCCGCGGCACCGGCGAGCCCGGCTTCTCGCCGCACTCGGAGGCGATGAGCGCCACGCGGAGGCGGCTCGGGCCATCGAGCTCCGCCACGGGACCGACTCCGGTGCTCGCGAGGAGGCGCGGCCGTCCGGAGGGCCCCGGGATGAAGACGGCCGCTCGCGAGAAGCGGAGGACCAGAGGGAGATCGTCGCGCAGGATCCGCGCGATCCGCGCGCGCGCCGGTTCGAGTGTGACCGCAGAGAGGAGCTCCATCTTGGGCCTCCGAGACGACAGGGCGGTCCTCGAAGGCAACGAGCGTGCCGCGGCGAAGCGACGCTCGGTCAGGGGCTTCGCGGGCGCGGGTGATCGGAGCGTGCCGCTCCGGTCGACCGCGCCGCCGTGTTCTAACGGACGACAACCCCCGCGTAGCCGACGACGCTCTCCTCGTCGCCCGACACGAGACCCGAGTGGCCGTAGCGGATGAGCTCCGCGGAGCGCGCGCCGAGCGCTTTCGCTGCGTGGAGCGCGACGCACGTCGGACGCACGCCGCACATCGTGACGTCGAGGTCCTCGACGACATCGAAGAGACCGTCCGGGTCGAGCGCGAGGACGCGCTCGAGCGCTCTCTCGTCCTTGGCCGCCGCGACCGTCGCGCTCTCGAAGTGGTTCATGTCGGACGAGGCGACGATGAGGACCTCCCGGCCCGCGACGGCCCGCGCGATCGCCTGGCCCACCGCGGCGAGCTCGGACTTCTCGTCCGTCGCGACCACGATCGGGACGATCCTCAGGTCGGGCCGGTGGAAGCGGAGGAGCGGGAGCTGGAGCTCGATCGCGTGCTCCCTCGAGTGGGGGGCGGTGTCCGCCCTGAGGAGCGGCTTCGCCTCGGCGATGAGGCGCGCGGCGAGCTCGGCGTCCACGGGGACCGGGCCGAGCGGCGTCTCCCACTCCCCGCGCTCCCAGACGGCGAGCACGGGCGGCGGGACGCGGTGGTTCGGGCAGAGGACGATCGCGGTCGCGGGGACCTTCACGCGCGCATACGTCTCGGCGGCGATCGCGCCCGAGTAGCGGTAGCCCGCGTGCGGGGCCATGACCGCGAGCGCCGGCGCGGGCGCCGCCGGCGGCGGCGCGCCCGCGACGAAGCGGGGGTGCGCGGCCGCGGAGCCCGGGTACCACCAGCCCCCGAACTGGGCCGCGCGGGTCATCCCGCTCAACAGAGCGCTTCCTCGGCGGGTCGCTCGCTACGCTCGCTCACGCGGACTCTTCTTCCTCGGCCCCCGTGGAGCGCTCGTCGCGGCGGGGCTCGGGCTGACGCTGGACGACCGTGCCCGCGATCACGTCCCCCGGCCGCTGAGCGCGGGGCGTCCCGAGCATGACGGCGATCGCCATGAGGGGCACGAAGAAGCGCTGCTCCCCGCCGGCGGGCGACGGGATCATCGTCGCGAGGAAGATGATCTCGACGCGGAAGAGGTTCCGGTAGAGCCGCGCGACGAGGGGCGCATCCTTGCCGTCGAGCGTCTTGATCTCGAGGCCGAGGAGCCGCTTCCCGGGCGTCCGGCCGAAGATCGCCTCCGTGAGCGTGAGGTAGGCGAGGAGCACGACCCCGCACCACGCCATGACCGCGAAGTTGCGCGTCGGGTCCTCCCCCGGCTTCACGAGGTCGAACTGGAAGGAGGAGCGGGCGATCCAGAGGATCCCGACGACGATCGCGAAGTCGATCAGGAAGGCGACGAGCCGGTCGTGGATCGGAGCGTCGTTCTCCGACGGATCCTGCGGCTCCACGGGCGGGCTCGCGGGCGTGCGCGAGGCCTGCGGCGCGTCGCGCTCGCCGGAGCCGGTGCCCGCTCCGAGCGCCTCGGCGACGAGCCGCTCCGCGGTCGCCTCGTCGAGGTCGCGGCTCCCCGCGCGGCCGAGGCGCTTCCTCAACGCCCAGAGGCCCGCGACGATCATGACGGCGCCGAGGGCGAGGAGGGAGCCGAGGTAGAAGTAGACGAGCGCGAGCGCCTCGATCGGCATGCGCGCGACGTCGCCCCACTCGCCCCAGCGTCCGTCCTTCTTCAGGATCGCGCGCACGGAGCCGCCCACCTGCGCGAGGAGCGCGGTGCGCCCCTTCTGCGAGAAGGCGGCGAGCGCCTGCGCCGGGCGGTCCTCGAAGAAGCCGCCCTTCTTGTAGGGGATCGCGTCCACTTGCCGGAGCTTCGAGCCCTCGAGGACGAACTCGAGGATCCGCGCCTCCTCGTCGCCGCGGCGGACGCCGAAGACGTGGACCCGCGTCGTGAGGGCGGCGGTCGCCCCGCTCGAGACGACGCTCACGGCCGCGAAGGCCGAGAGGTCCTCCTCGAGCGTGACCGCCTCCGAGCCGAGGAAGGCGGTGCCGTCGAAGCGCACGAGGCGTACGTTCCCCGGGGTCGGCTCGCCCATGCCGCGCGAGCCGCGAGGACGCGGCTTCTGGACGCGGAAGAAGAGCGCGAGGTGGCCGCCCTGCTCCTCCGCGCTCGCCCACGCGACGGGCGGCGGGACGGTCGGGTTCGCCTCGTCGCCGCGCTCGACGACCGCGGGGCCGGGCGGCTCGGCGGCGCGCTCGACGCGCGTCTCCTGGGCGACGAGGTTCCACGCCGCGCGCGCGCCCCGCGGCTCGCTCTCGAGCCGCGCCGCGCGGAGGGCGCCGTCCTTCGTCATCGTGCCGAACGCGTGGACGCGCCCGGCTCGCCGCGCGAGGTGCGCCGCCTCGAAGCCGAGGTCGGCCACCGCGGCGCTCCCCGACCACTCGCGGTCGAGGCCGCGGACGCGCGAGTAGACCGAGAAGAACTCGGGGAAAAGGCAGGCGAGGTGCTCGTCCGAGAGGATCGTGGCCGAGCGGAGCTGGCCGTCCGAGCGCTGCGCCTTGTCGAAGTGGTCGCCGTCCTGCGTGCGCCGGAGGAGGAACGCGTGCTCGGAGGGGTTCGTGCGCTCGGCCGTGTCGTAGAAGACGTACGCGCCCTGGTCGTCCGCGGCGACGCGCGGCGAGGTGTAGGGCTCGACGAGGCTCAGGTTCAGGAAGCCGACGATGAGCGCGACGCAGACGAGGAGGACGAGAGGCAGGAAGGCCCCCGGCCGGGGCCCCGCCTTCCTCTCGTCGGCCGCTCGCGTCACTGCTTCTCCTGTTCCAGGGCCTGCCTCACCGCCGCGACGAGGCCGGACGCCGTGTGCTCGCGGGCCTCGACGATCCGCTCGACGCCGAGGGCGCGGAGCGCGGCCGATGCGATCGGCCCCATGCTCGCCGCGACGGGCCGCCCCGTCGCGAGCCTCCGGGCGAGCGAAGCCTCCCCGATCCTACGCCCCAGGGCGCTCGCGGTCGAGGCAGACGTGAAGCAGATCGCGTCCACGGTGCCCGCGTCGAGCGCCGCGACGAGCGGGGCCACGTCCGCCTCGCCGTCCACCGTCCGGTAGGCGGTCACGGGCCAGACCTGGCCATCCGCGGCCTGGAGAGCCTCACCGAGCGCGTCCCGCGCGATGGCGCTCTGCGGCACGAGGAGCTTCTTCCCCGCGACGCCGCGCGCGATCAGCGCCCGCGCGAGGCCTTCCTGGTGCGACTCCGTGGCCTCGAGCGCGACGTCGAGGCCGCCCTCGCGAAGGCGCGCGGAGGTGCCAGGCCCGATGCTCGCGATCGGGACTCGCACCGGCTCGTCGCAGGCGTCGAGGAAGGCGCTCACGGCGTTCGGGCTCGTGAAGACGAGCCAGTCGAAGCTCTCGAGCCGGTCGATCGCCGCGCGGAGCGGCGCCGGGTCCTCCGGCGGCGCGATGGCGATCACGGGGACCTCGAGCAGGCTCGCTCCGAGCGCGCGGAGCTCGGCCGCGAGCGCCCCGCCCTGCCCGGCGGCGCGGAGGAGGACGACGCACTTCCCCGAGAGAGGCGGCACGGCGCAAACGTAGCACAGCACGGCCTCGGAGGCTGAGCTAGAATCCCCGCCCTCCGGAGGCAAAACCGTGAAGCTTCGCCCCGCGCTCCTCGTCCTCGCCTTCGCCGTGATCGGCGCCCGCGCCGGGGCCGAGGACACCGGTTACCAGTCCGCGCCCGCGACTCACTTCGCGATCGAGCACATCGCGCTCGACCTCGACGTGGACCTCGCCGGGAAGGCCGTCCACGGGACCGCCCTCCTCGACGTGAAGGCCGTTCGCGATCTCTCGGAGATCCGCCTCGATGCGATCGACCTCCAGGTCTCGTCCGTCTCCCTGAACAAGCCGAACGCGCAGCCGGCTCCGGCTTCCTTCACGAACGATGGCGAGAACCTCGAGATCAAGGCGGCGCTCAAGCGCGGCGAGGCCGCCAGGCTCAAGATCGTCTACTCGCTCAAGGATCCGCGCGCGGGTCTCCACTTCTACGGTCCGACGGCGAACGAGCCCGACGTCCCGCTCCAGGTCTGGTCGCAGGGCGAGGCCCGCACGAACCGCCACTGGTTCCCGTGCGTGGACAACCCCGTGATGCGCCAGACGAGCGAGCTCACGGCCCACGTGCCCGCGGGCTTCGAGGCGATCTCGAACGGCAAGCTCGTCGAGCGCGCCGACGAGGACGGCGGCAAGAAGACGCGGTTCCACTTCGTGCAGGACAAGAACCACGTCGCCTACCTCGTCTCGCTCGTCGTCGGGAAGTTCCACGTCGCGAAGGACGAGTGGCGCGGGAAGCCGCTCCTCTACTACGTCCCGGCGAAGAAGAAGGACGACATCGAGCGCGTCTTCGGCCACACGAAGGCCATGCTCGACTTCTTCTCGGACAAGATCGGCGTCGAGTACCCGTGGGACAAGTACTCGCAGACCGTCGTCGAGCAGTTCGGCTGGGGCGGCATGGAGAACGTCTCCGCGACCACGCTCAACGAGCGCACGCTGCACGACGCGCGCGCGCACCTCGACTACGACTCGGACGGCCTCGTCTCGCACGAGCTCGCCCACCAGTGGTGGGGCGACCTCCTCACGTGCCGCGACTGGGCGCACATCTGGCTGAACGAGGGCTTCGCGTCCTACTTCGAGGCTCTCTGGGACGAGAAGCAGAACGGCCCGGACGAGTTCGAATACAACATGTTCGAGAAGTCGCGCGGCGCCACGGACCACCGCTGCAAGGAGAAGCCCGTCGTCGACCACCGCTACGGCGACCCCGAGAGCGTGTTCGACAGCCGCGCCTACCCGAAGGGCGCGTGGGTCCTCCACGGTCTGCGCCGCCGCGTCGGCGACGAGGCGTTCTGGCGCACGATCAAGCGCTACTGCACCGAGCACAAGTTCAAGACCGTCGAGACCGTGGACCTCCGCCGAGCCTTCGAGGCCGAGACCGGCGAGTCTCTCGAGCGTTACTTCCACGACCTCACCGAGCGCGCCGGTCACCCGACGTTCGACGTGCGCTACGACTGGCGGGACGGCGTCCTCGAGGCCGTCGTCAAGCAGACGCAGCCGGGCGAGGCCTTCTCGGTCCGCACGACGATCCTCGCCGACAAGACCGAGATCCCCGTGCGCATGAACGACGAGAAGGAGAAGCGGATCGTCATCGCGCTCCCCGCGCGGCCGCGTCTCGTCCAGCTCGACGCGAGCGAGGGGACGCTCAAGGAGCTCGTCGAGCACAAGGGCGACGACCAGTGGCACGCCCAGCTCGTCGAGGCGACGAACGGGATCGGCCGCATCCGCGCGGCGATCGCCCTCGCCGACACGCGCCAGCCTCACCACGTCGAGGCGGTCGTGAAGGCCGCTCTCGCCGAGAAGCAGTGGTTCGTCGTCGTCGAGGCCGCGAAGGCCCTCGGCCGCGCGGGCGGCGAACAGGCCCGCGAGGGTCTGATCAAGCTCCTCGCGCACGCGAAGCCGCAGGTCCGCCGCGCGGCCCTCGAGTCGCTCGGGAACTTCCACAAGGACGAGAAGGCGATCGCCGCGGTCCGCGCGGTCGTCGAGAAGGGCGACGCGAGCTACTACGCCGAGGCGGCCGCGATCGGCGCCTACGGCCGGCTCGGGGCCGCGGACGCGAAGGCGCTCCTCGAGAAGACGCTCGAGCGCGACAGCCACAACGACGTCATCCGCGAGAACGCGATCAACGGCCTCGCGGCGCTCGAGGACCCCTCGGTGCTCAAGAAGCTCGAGGCGATGGTGAAGGACCCGGCCCTCTCCTACAACGTCCGCCGCCACGCGATCGGGGCGTGGGGGCGAGTCGCCGCGCTCCCCGACGTGGACGCCGAGGCGAGGAAGAGCTGCGTCGCGCAGCTCGCGAAGCTCTCGCTGGAGGGCGGGATCCGGATCCGCTGGGCCGCGATCGACGCTCTCGGCGGTCTCGGCAAGGAGGCGCTCGCGGCGCTCAACGCGCTCGACACGGTCGCGCGCCACGACGGCGAGGGCCGCGTCCGCGATGCCGCGAAGCGGGCCGCCGACAGGGTGCGCGCGGGGACGCCGCCGGTCGTCGAGATCTCGAAGCTCCGCGACGAGGTCCAGCGGCTCAAGGAGCAGGAGCGGAAGCTCATCGAGCGGCTCGAGCGCGTCGAGGCGAAGGGCGCGCAGCCGCCGAGCGCTCCGGTCGCACCGGGCGCGCCCGCGAAACCAACGTCTACGGGCCAGCGCGAGCCCGACTGACCGAGTCCCCGAGCGAGGATCCTCGCTCGGGGATACGGAGGAGTCAGTCGTCTTCGGGCGGCGGCAACGACCCCGCGGCGTCGATCGCGAGACCGAACTCGCGGATCTTGCGGTAGAGCGTCTTCCGGTCGATCCCGAGCGACGCGGCCGTCTTCTTCTGGTGCCAGTGGAGCGCCTTCAAGCGCCCCTCGATGACGGCCCGCTCGACGTCGCGGAGCGAGAGGCTCGACGTCGCGAGCTCCTCGGTGTCGATCGAGCCCGACCCGCTCGCCGACTCGCGGCTCCCGCTCGACGGCGGGACCGTCGCGCGCGACTGCGTGATGAAGCGGTCCACGACGGGCTTCG
>CAZYLP010000127.1:0-14014 GCA_964648345.1 uncultured Planctomycetota bacterium | reverse complement strand
CTCCGTTGGGGGCCTCTCGCAGCGACCAGCCTTGGTTGCGGAGACAGGCGCGACGAGGTCTGAGCGCCACGGAAGGAGGGCGCGGCAAGGGACCGTTTGCGCTCGACCAAGAGCCGTTACCGCGCGGCCACGAGTCGGCACCGCGCCGCAACGATCGAGGAGCGCGCGGTAACGGACCGCTGGCGCTCGACCACGAGGCAGAACGGCGTGGTGATGATCGAGGGGAGCGTGGCAACCGACCGTTGGCGCTCGACCACGAGCCCTTACCGCCCGACCACGGGCCGGCACCGCGCGGCAACGGGTCGCTCCGGCGCGACAACGGACCGTTGCCGCGCGACAACGGGCGAGGGGAGTGCGGCCCTCGATCATCACCGCAGTCCGAAACCGACTTCTTCACTCGCGTCGACGCTCGTCTTCGTCCTTCGCGCCGATGCGGCCGAGGCCGTGGTGCTTCGGACGGCGCCGCCGACGCCTCATGGAATTCTCGGCCGACTCTCCGTCGATGATCCCCACTAACAGATGACACGGCGCGCTCGAACGATGATCGCGCTTGAAGTCGTGACCTGCGCACCGCATGCTTGTTGGGGTCGAGGTCGTCATGTCGCCCGAGCTCACCGCACGATTCCACGTCCGCCGTGCTCTCGTCCCCGTCCTGATCTTGGGGCTGGCGCTCGCGCTGAGCGGTTGCGGGCCGATCTTCCTCGTCGCGGGGCTGGGCGGAGGGCTGGTCGCTGCGGGCTCGGGCGGCGGCGGCGGTGGCGGCGGCGGCGGTGAACCGGGACCGCTCGTGATCATCGTGCCTCCGGGTCCCGCTCCGGTCCCCCCGTCGCCGCCTCCTCCCCCTCCACCACCACCCCCTCCTGCTCCCTCTCCGGCGCCTTCGCCTCCCCCACCGCCACCGGCGCCGGCTTCGCCGCAACCGGCCCGCTTGGTGTTCGTGACCCAGCCCGCATCGACCTCCGCCGGCGCGGCGATTCCGACCTTCCGCGTGAAGGTGGAGGACGCGTCCGGCAATGCCTACACCTCTCCGATGGCGGTGAAGGTGAGTCTCACGGCGGGCGGTCCGCTGTACGGAACGAGATCGGTCGTGACCTCGGCAGGGTTTGCCGACTTCACCGGTCTCGTCGTGAACGCCCCTGGGAGGGACTTCCGGCTCGTGGCCTCGATCACGAGCTTCTCCGGCGCGAGCGCGGCCTTCGACATCCGGCCCGCGCTCGGCGATCGGGGCCTCCCCGATCTCGGCGCTGCGCGAACGTCGTCGACGGTCGGGTCACAGCTCTGCGTGTCGATCGTCGATTACGACGGCGACGGGACACTCGACCTGATGACGGGGAACCGCACCGCGAACACCGTGTCGCTCTGGAGAGGCACCGGACGCGGGGTCTTCACGGCACGCGTGGACCTGCTTCCGGGTGGCGACCCGGCCGACGTGCAGCAGGCGGACCTGAACGGAGACGGCGTGCCCGACCTCGCCATCTCCTACAAGATGCAGGACTGCATCGCCGTCCACCTGCAGAGCCCCACTCAGCCAGGGGTCTACGGCGCGGCGCGGGTCTTCGCCGTGGCGAGTGATCCGGCATACATGGCGATCGGCGACCTCGACGCCGATGGGCTCAACGACATCGTGGTCACGAATCATGCCGACGATGGGAGCTCGGGCGTGTCCTCGATCCTCTATCAGGACCGCAGCTCCCCCGGGAGCTTCCTCCCTTACGGGGGGATCAGCACCGGGAACACGTCACACTCGGTCGTGATCGCCGACCTGAACGGCGACGGCGCCGCGGACCTCGTCGTCACGAACGAAGGGTCGAACACCGTCTCGACTGCTCTCGGGGACGCCGCGAACCCGGGGAGCTTCCACGCTTCCACGAGCTATGCGACCGGTTCAAAGCCCAGCCGCGTGGCCGTTGCGGACTTGAACACAGATGGCGCCCTCGATTTCGTCGTGGCGAATGAGGCGAGTGGGTCGATCTCCATCTTCTTCCAGGGGGCGACCCGGGGGACGTTCCTGAATCCGGTGACGACGAGCACCGGATCGGGCACGTTCTGGGTCGCGACCGCGGACGTGAACGGCGACGGCAAGACCGACATCGTGGTCGCCAACAACGGCTCGAACACCGTGAAGGTGTTCCTCCAGACCACGCCGGGTACGTTTCCTCTGGCGGCGACATACTCGATCACGGGTCCTTATCGCATCGCCCTGGGAGACCTCGACGGCGACGGGTATCCCGACCTCGCGGTCGCATCGTACGACACGCGCCAGCTCACGGTCCTCATGAACGATGCGTCTCGCCCCGGGACGTTCGTCACGGCGCCTCGCTACGCGTCGGGAGCGAACCCGAGGGAGGTCGCCACCGGCGACCTCGACGGCGATGGGGTCGTCGATCTCGTCGTCCCCAACTGGAGCGCGAACACGGTCGCGGTCTTGCGCGCGGACTCCGCCGTGCCTGGGACGTTCCGCCCGGCCGACGTCTACGCGACCGGCGCGACCCCGTCGAGCGTCTCCGTGGGCGATGTCGATGGTGACGGGAGACTCGACCTCGTCGTCACGAACTGGGATGACACGACCGTCTCGATCTTCATCCAGGATCCGGCGAACGTTGGTCGCTTCCTGCCCGGGACGTCCGTCGGCACCGGATCCCGTCCGCACCGCGGCGTAGTGGGCGATCTCGACGGCGACGCCAGGCTCGACATCGCGGTCGCGTTCCCCTTCGGTGGGATCGGCGTCCTGCTCCAGGATCCAGCGCAGCCGGGGAGCTTCCTTCCGGTCCAGACTTTCGCCGCCGGGAGCGGTCCCACCGACCTCGCCATCGGAGACTTCGATCGCGACGGGCGCCCCGATGTCGCCGTGGCGGACTACGCCTCGGACCGAATCGCGATTCTCATCCAGGACCCCAGCCGGCCAGGCTTCTTCCTTGCTCCGGTGCTCTACGACGGGCACGGTACGGTGAACGGCATCACCGTCGGAGACGTCGATGGAGACGGTCACCTGGACGTCGCGGTCCCGAATCGCACGACGAACGACGTCTCGGTCTGGTTCGGCACGGGGACTGGGACCTTCGAACCGCGCGTCGACGTCGCCGCGGGCTCGTACCCATGGGACGTCAAGATCGCCGACCTGACGCTCGACGGAGTCCCCGACCTCGTCGTCGCGAACTTCGGGAGCGAGTTCGGCAACCCGGACACAGCCTCGAGCGTGCAGGTCCTCGTCCAGGAGCGAGCCGCGCGGAGGACGTTCCGGCGCGGGCCCGAGTTCAAGGCCGGTCTCAACCCAGACTTCATCGAGGTCGCGGACCTCGACCGCGACGGAGTCCCTGACCTCGCGGTCTCGAATTGGGCTTCGAACGACGTCTCGATCCTCCTGAACCGTGCGGCGTTGGGCGTCGACACCGTCTCGGCCTTCGCGAACCTCTTCAACACGGCCTGGCCAGGCAACCCGTACGGAACTCCGTGGCCAGGCCACAGCGGCGGCGGGGGCGTCGGAACGCCGGGAGCCATGGATGCGCGGAGCGTCCTCTGGTCGGGAGCTCCCATGGACTTCGCGGGCTGGAGCTTCGTCGAGGTGAACGCCTGGGGCACGGTGCAGGCTTACTTCGCGCAGCAGACGGGGCCGGAAGGGTTCGCCGGTACGCCTTACCGCGGTCTCACGATGTTCGCGCTCATCGGGATCTGGAGCTCGGATCCGAACGCGATCGTGCCACTCGGGTCGCCCTTCGACATCGGCGCCACGAACACGCTCGCCGTTCCGGCTGGCGCCCACGTCTACCTGTTCCTCGCGGAGAACGACGGACAGTTCTCGGACAACGCGGGCGCGTTCAGCGTCTCCACGATCCCGCGCTGACCCGGGGGCGGCGTTCGCTCAGCCCTTCGCCGCCGCTTCCTTCTCGAGCCGCGTCCGCGCATAGAGATCGCGGTAAGCCGCGCACCGCCCGATCAGCTCCTCGTGCGTCCCCTGGTCCGCGATCCGCCCGGCCTCGAGCACGACGATCCGGTCGGCGCGCTCGATCGTGGCCGGACGGTGCGTCGCGAGGACCTTCGTCAGTCCAGGCCGCAGCTGGTCGAGACAGTCCCAGAGCGCCGCCTCGGTGTCCGCGTCGAGCGAGGCCCCCACGTCGTCGAGGACGAGGACGTCCGGGTCGTGCGCGAGAGCCCGCGCGATCGCGACGCGCTGACGCTGCCCGCCCGAGAGCGTCGAGCCGCGCTCGCCGACGCGCGTCGCGAGACCGTTCGGCAGCGCCACGAGGTCCTGCGTGAGCTGGGCCGCGTCGCAGGCGCGCTTCACCTGCTCCTCGGTCAGGTCGGCGCGGCCGAGGCGGATGTTCTCCTCGACGCTCGCCGAGAGGAGGCTCGAGTCCTGCGGGACGTAGCCGATCCGCCGGCGCCAGGCGCCGAGGTCGATCGCCTTGAGGTCCGTCCCGTCGAGCGTGACCGTCCCGGGCCGCGCGTCCATGATCCGCGGGATCAGCTTCAGGATCGTGGACTTGCCCGAGCCGGAGGCGCCGACGACGGCGACGGTCGAGCCGCGCGGGACCTCGAAGGTCGCCGCCTCGACGAGCGTGCGGCGCCCGTCGCGGCTCTTCCGCGTCACGTCGTCGAAGCCGAGCGCGCGCTCGAGCGTCGCGGGCGCGGCGCTCGCGGGCGCGAGGACCTCGGGGTCGTGGCCCTCGAGCTCCTTGAGACGCGCGACGCTCGCGCCCGCCTGGCGGAGGCGAACGAAGAACTCACCCCAGTCGAGCGCCGGGAAGACGAGCATGAGGACGAGCCCGTAGAACGACATGAAGGCGCCCGTCGTGAGCTGCTTCTCGACGAGGAGACCCCCGCCGAAGTAGACGAGGAGCGGGAGGCAAAGCTGCCACCCGTACCCGTAGAGCATGTGGATCGCCACGCCCGCGTTGCCGGCGCGGACCTCGGCCTCTCGGTGAGCGTCCACGAACCCCGCGAAGCGATCCGCCTGCGCGTGCTCGAGACCGTTCGCCTTGACGGCGCGGATCCCCGTGAACAGCGCGTCGAGGAACGTCTCGAGCGCCGAGACACGCGTCTGGACCGTCGCGTAGAGGCGGTCGAGCTTCATGGCGAAGATCCGGTAGAGGATCGCGATCACGGGCAGCGGCGCCGCCGCGAGGAGCGTGAGGCGCGGCGAGATCGTGAGCATGACCCCGAGCGCGAAGACGATCACGATCGTCGCCTCGAGGAGCCGGAAGGCCCCCGAGCACGCGAACCAGGCCATCTTCTCCTCGGAGCAGTCGTCCGTGAGCCGCGCGAGGAGGTCGCCCGTCGAGTGCTGCTGGTACACGTCCGGCCCGAGCTGGGTGAGCCGGTCGAACGTGCGCTCCCGCGCGACGCGCCCGAGCGCGAAGTTCGTCGAGGCGCGCGTGTACTGGAGGAGCCCGTAGACGACCGAGCGGAGCACGCCGACGGCGAGGATCCCGGCGGCGAGCGCGAGCGGCACCTTCCCGTCCGCGAGCGCGCGGTCGATCACCGGCTGGAACAGAGACGGCAGGAGGACGCGGAGCGCCGCCGAGACGACCGTGAGGAACAGGAGCCTCACGAGCACCCAGCGGATCGGCTTCCAGATCCCGACGTACCAGCGGAACGTCTCCGCGAACGACGGCCTCGCGACCTCGTCGTGGGCGCTCCCCCAACGCTCAGCCATGGAGCACCACCTCCGGCGCACTCGAAGCGGGCGCCGGCGTCTCGGAGGCCGGGGGGGTCACCTCGTGCTCCTCCTCGAAGCTCTGGAGGCGCTCGAGCGCCGCGTAACGGCCGTTCATGGAGAGGAGCTCGCGGCGCGTCCCCTGCTCGGCGACCTCTCCCCGCTCGATGACGAGGATCCGGTTCGCGGAGCGGATCGTCGCGAGCCGGTGCGCGATCGTGAGCGACGTGCGGCCGCGCATGACCTCCTCGAGGGCCGCGTGGAGCTTGGCCTCGGTCGCGGGGTCGATGCTCGAGGTCGCCTCGTCGAGGAGGAGGATCCTCGGCTCGCGGGCGAGCGCGCGCGCGCACGCGACGAGCTGCCGCTCGCCGTACGAGAGGCCCTCGCCGCCGTCTCCGAGCTTCGTCTTCACGCCGTCCGGCAAGCGCGCGACGAGGTCGAGCGCGCCGATCGCGGCGAGCGCCTTCTTCGCCTTCTCGCCGTCCTCGTCGCCCAGCAGCACGTTCTCGGCGAGCGTGCCGTGGAACAGGCGCACGTCCTGGAGGACGAGGCCGAACCGCGCGCGGAGCTCCTGGAGCGGCACCGAGCGCACGTCCTGGCCGTCCACGAGGACGCGGCCCTTCTGCGCGACGTGGAAGCGAAGGAGGAGCGAGAGGATCGTGGACTTGCCGTGGCCCGTCGGCCCCACGAGCGCGAAGCGCGCACCCGCGGGCAGCGTGAAGCTCACGCCCTTCAAGACCCAGTCCTCGCCCTTGTAGGCGAACCACACGTCCTCGAAGCGGATCTCTCCCCGGCACTCCCCCTCCCCCGCGGAGCGGGGGAGGTCCGGGGAGGGGGCCACGAGGACTTCGGGCTCCGGCGTCTCGTCGAGGAGCGCGTAGACGCGGCTCGCGGAGGCGCGCGCGCGCTCGAGGACGTGGAGCTGGTCCGAGAGGCGGTGGACCGGCTCGTAGTAGCGCCGCACGTACTCGAAGAACAGGACGAGCGTCCCGACGGTGAGCGTCCCCTCCGAGCAGCGCCAGCTCCCGACGAGGACGATGAGCGCCGTGCCGATCGCCTCGCTCATGGTGATCGAGTTGAAGTAGGAGATCACGACGCGCTCGGCCGACTTGTCCGCGTCGATCCGCGCCTGGCCGAGCTCGCGGCAGCGCGCGCGGGCCCAGTCCGTGCGGTCGAGCGCCTGGAGGACGGGCATGGCGCGGAGGTGCTCGGCGAGGAAGCCGACGAGGTCCGCGTTCTTCGAGCGGGCGCGCGCGAAGCGCGGCCCGGCGGTGCGCTGGAAGATCGTGAAGCCGATCCCGATCGCCGGGAGGAGGCCGAGGGCGATGAGCGCGAGCTTCCAGTCCATGACGAGCATGACGGCGGCCATGCCGACGAACAGGATCACGTCGCCGACCATGACGAGGAACGAGCCCGTCATGAGCTCGCGGAGGGCGTCGAGGTCGCCCATGACCCGTGTCATGAGCTTGCCGGCGGGTTGCTGGTCGTAGGTCGAGACGGGGAGCGTGACGATCCTGCGGAGGAGGTCCTTCCGCAGCGTCGCCATGGCGCCGAAGCCCATGCGATTGAGACAGGCGCGCTGGAGGAGCGTGATGACGACGAGCCCGGCGAGCACGAGGACGTAGAGGATCGCCGAGCGAGCGAGCCCTGCCGGATCCTTGGCAGGCACGTCCACGTCGATCGCTCGTTTGAGGATGATC
The DNA here is from genome assembly GCA_964648345.1 of uncultured Planctomycetota bacterium. Classification (GTDB taxonomy): domain Bacteria; phylum Planctomycetota; class J058; order J058; family JACQDU01; genus CAZYLP01. The sequence continues at coordinate 6,661 of CAZYLP010000127.1, read as the reverse complement.
GGTCCGACGAGAGCGAGTCCGCTCGACGCGGCGAGGAGCACCGACGCCACGACGAGCTCGACCTTGTACGGCCGGAAGTAGGTGAGCGTGCGCGCGATCCAGGGTCGGTGCGGGAAACTCTCGTTCGGAGCGTCTTCGGCGGCGTCCGAGTGCAATCTTCCCCCCAGGCGGCACCCCAGACGCCCGGCGGTCGGGCGCCTGTCGCAGCGCACGGGAGATTTTAAGGCATGCCCGCGATCTAGGCCGAAGGAAACCGGATGTCCTCGAGCTCGAGCTCGACGGACGTGGATCCGTTCCAGCGGTTCAGCTTGGGACGGAAGGCCAGCTCGAACGGTTGACGGTTGGTCCCGCCCATGGCGCGCGCCCGGAGGAGATCGAGGATCTCCGGCTTCGAGAAGGCGACGACGCGGAGCGCGTGGTCCCGGTGCCTCACGTAGAAGGACACGTGGTCGCCCGTGCGGCCCATGGGGCGCGGCTCGCCGGCGAGGGTCACGCCGCGCACGCCGAAGAGAGGCGGCCTGTTGCCCTGGCCGTGGGGCTCGAGCTGCCCGAGCTCGTGGATCAGGTCCTGGGTCACCTCGCGGAGCTCGACCTCGAGGTCGATCGAGAGCCGCGGCGTGAGCGCCGCCTGATCGGCGAGGCTCGCGACCTCGGCCGCCGCGGCCGCCGTCCACGCCTCGCGGAAGGCCTCGATCTTCTCCTTCTTGAGCGAGAGGCCGCACGCGGCCGCGTGGCCACCGTAGGTGTCGAGGAACGATCTGCAGGAGTCGAGCACCTTGAGCAGATCGAACCCCGGGATGCTCCGGCCCGACCCCTTGGCCACATCTCCATCGATCGCCAGACACAGGACCGGCCGTCGGTGCTCTTCCACGAGCTTCGCCGCGACGATCCCGACGACGCCGAGCGGCCAGCCCTCGCCCCCGACGACGAGCGCCGGCGGAGTGGCGGCGCCGTAGACGCGCTCGCACTCTATGCGCGCGGCCTCGGTCGTCTCCTTCTGCACTCCGCGCCGCCTCGAGTTCTCGCGGTCGAGCTCGGCCGCGAGGAGCTGCGCCTCTTGATCCGTCGCGGCCGTGAGGAGCCTGAACGCCCGTGCCGCGTCGCCCATGCGCCCCGCCGCGTTGAGGCGCGGCGCGAGCTGGAAGGCGATGTGCGTCGCATCGAGAGTGGTCCGGTCGGTCTCGGCCACCCCGACGAGCGCGCGCATGCCCGCCGTCGGTCCGAGCTCGAGCGCGCGGAGGCCGTAGCGGACGAGCGCGCGGTTCTCCCCCTCGAGCGAGACCACGTCGGCGACGGTGCCGAGCGCGACGAGCCCGAGCGCGGCGAGGAGCCGCTCGCGGATCGCGGGCGCGGGCCGCATCTGCCCGGTCGCCGCGCCGTCCTTGTAGACGGGCTGGCCGCGGTTCTGCGCGATCGCCCAGGCGAGCTTGAAGGCGACGCCGGCGCCGCAGATGTGCGGGTTCGGGTAGCGCGAGCCCGGGACGCGCGGGTGGATCACCGCGAGGGCCTCGGGGAGCGTCTCCTTCATCGTGTGGTGGTCCGTCACGATGAGGTCGAGCCCGACCTCGCGGCAGAACTTCGCCTCGTCGAGGGCCGCGACGCCGTTGTCGATCGAGATGACGATCTTGACGCCCTCGGCCGCCGCGCGGCGCAGGCGCTCGACCTTGAGGCCGTAGCCGTCCTTCACGCGGTCCGGAACGTGGACCGCGACGACGGCGCCGAGGTGCCCGAGGATGTCGAAGAGGACCGCCGCCCCCGAGTTCCCGTCCACGTCGTAGTCGGCGTAGAGGAGGATCGGCTCCTTCCCGTCGATCGCGCGCGCGAGGCGCGCGACCGCCTTGTCCATGTCCGGAAGGAGCGCCGGGTCGTGGAGGTGAGTGAGCGCCGGGTCCAGGAACGCCCGGATCGCGGAGGGCTCGCGGACGCCGCGCTGGCTCAGGAGGCGAGCGACGATCGCCGAGACGCCGGCGTCGCGCGCGAGGTCACGCTCGAGCGCCTCGAGCGCAGCGTCGCGCTGGGGCCAGGTCCAGGTCTTCTCTCGGGTTGCCGCGACGGTGTCCATAGGGCCGCTTTGTAGCCCCCGCCACCGACATCCCCGGCCCATCCCAGGTTCGACTGTCCGGCTCCAGGCCATGTCGTGCGCGGACCCCGGCTTGCACCCGGCCGTCCGTGGAACTTCCGTCGATCCGCGACCCCGACTTCACCCGGCCCTTCGCCGCGATCTGCGGCGTCGTGACGGCCGTCGTGCTCGCCGCGGCCGCGGTCGTCTACCTGTTCAAGCTCGTGCTCCTCCTCATCGTCTCGTGCGTGCTCGCGGTCCTCTTCTCGACCGTCGCCGACGCCCTCGCGTCGCGACTCCCCGGACCGCGCTCGATGTACGTGATCCTCGTCTTCCTCGGCTCGCTCGCCGCGTTCGGAGGGCTCGTCGTCCTCTTCCTGGTCCCGCTCATCGACCAGGCGGAGCACCTCGCGAACGAGATCCCGCGCCTCGTCGAGCGCATCGAGCGCGTCCTCTCTCTCCACGCGACTCGAACCGAGCAGGGGACGGCGGTGAAGGACGCCGTCACCGAGAAGCTCCCGGCCGTCGCGACCCTCGGTGTCCCGTGGCTCCTCGAGACGCTCGAGAGCGCGTTCGACACGCTGGGCGCCGTCTTCTTCGGACTCTTCATCGCGCTCTCGCCCGACGCCCACCGCGAGGGCGTGCTCCGGCTCTGCCCCCCGTCGCTCGCGCCGCGCGTCTCGGCGCTCATCGATGATGTGCACGAGCACCTCCGGGGCTGGCTCGGCGCCGTCGCGATCGGCATGACGATCGTCGGTACGCTCACGACGGCCGGCCTCTACGCGATCGGCGTCGAGGAGTGGCTCGTTTTCGGCGCCTTCTCCGCGGGGATGGAGCTCATCCCGTACGCCGGTCCGTTCCTCGGCTTCCTGGGGCCGTTCGTGGCGACGCTCCTCGCGGGCGAGCCGCGCACCGCGATCCTCGTCGCGGCGCTCTACCTCGTCGTCCAGGCCCTCCTCATGAACGTCATCTACCCGTACCTCGTGAAGCGCCGGGCCGACATCCCCGCGTCGCTCGCGATCGCTTCGGTCCTCCTCCTCGGCCGCGCGTGCGGTCCGATCGGCGTCTTCGCCGCCGTGCCCTCCGTCGCGATCGTCCTCGCCGCGCTCCGGCAGCTCCCCGGCCGGCCGGCGCCGCGGTCCGCGCCGCCCGTCGAGCTCGCAGGAGCCGCCCCGTGATGCCCGGTCCGCCCCTCGACCGCGTCCTCGTGAACCGCGTCGCCCTCGCGACCCTCATCGCGGTGTCGGTCGCCGGCGCCGGCGTCGCGCTCGCCGTCTTCAGGAAGTTCATCCTCCTCGTCCTCCTCGGCCTCGTCTTCACGGAGGTCTTCCAGGCGATCGCGGACCCGCTCCACCGCCGGTTCGGCGGGCCGCGCTCCGCGTGGATCGGCGTCGCGGTGCTCATCGTCCTCGGGACCGTCGCCGGCCTCGTCGCGATCTGCCTCTACCCGCTCCAGGCCCAGCTCTCGGGTCTCTTCTCCGATCTGCCCGCGCTCGCCACGAAGCTCGCCGCGCGCGCCGAGAAGCTCGGGAGCCTCCTCGACGGAGCGCAGCACCCGGGGCCGCGGCCCGACGGGCCTCCGGTCGGCCGCGTCGCCGCGGCGCGCCTCGCCGACGTCTTCCTCGGCGGCGGCCAGCTCGCCCTCTACGCGCTCGAGGGCTTCTTCGAGGCCCTCGCCGTCGTCTTCCTCGGCGTCTTCGTCGCGGCGACGCCGCGCGCTCACAAGGAGGCGTTCCTCCTCGTCCTCCCCGAGCGCCTCCGCCCGCGCGGCCGCGCGTTCGTCGCGACGGCGCGGCGCGGCCTCAGGAACTGGATGCTCGCGATCGGGACGTCGATGGGGATCATGGGCTGCCTCGCGACGTTCGGGCTCTGGCTCATCGGAGTCCCCTACTTCCTCGTCTTCGGGATCTTCGCGGGCGCCATGGAGCTCGTCCCCTACCTGGGTCCGGTCCTCGCCTTCGCGGCGCCGACGATCCTCTGCCTCGCGACCGACCCGGCGAAGGCGGTCCAGTGCGGCGTCTTCTACTGCATCGCGCACGGCCTCGAGGCGAACGTCATCATCCCGCTCGTCGTCCGGAACCGCGCGCACATCTCGCCGTCGCTCGTCGTGCTCTCGATCCTCTTCTTCGGGTCGCTCGCGGGCGTCGTCGGGCTCATCGGGGCGACGCCGCTCCTCGCGATCGGGCTCGCCGCGTTGAACGAGTTCTGGCTCGAGCCCCGCGCACCGGGCGCGCGGCCCGAGCCGCTCCCCGCACCCGCGCCCGCGCGACGCGCGGCCTAGAGCGAGAGCGCCGCGACCGCGTTGTTGATCGCGTGCGCCGCGATCGGAACCTCGATGCGGCCCGTGCGGTCGTACGCGATCGCCGTCACGAGGCCGATCCACGCGTAGCTCGGGAAGCCCGGCGGGTGGAGGTGGATGACCGCGAAGACCGCCGTGCTCCACCCGTAGGCCGCGAGGCGCCCGTGCCGCGCGAGGATCGCGGCGAAGCCGAGGCGGCGGAAGACGAGCTCCTCGCCGATCGGGACGAGGAGGACGATCCCGAGCCGGAGGAGCCAGGGGTGCGGCGTCGCGCGGAACGCGTCCACGACGACCGCCTGCTCGGTGAGGCGCACTCCGAGCCGGATCTGGAGGACCGAGATCGCGATGCTCCCGAGGAGCGCGAGCGCGCCCGCGACGAGCGCGGTCGCGAGCGAGGCGACCGGGCTCGCGAGCGGCGCGCGCGGCGCCGGAGGGAGCCGCCCGAGCCGGTGCGCGATCCAGATGCAGGTGAGGCCCGCGAACGGGGAGAAGACGAGGAGGAGGTGGAGCCGGGCCGCGAGCTCGGCCTCGCTCCTCACGCGGAGGGCGAGCGCCGGCGCGAGCTGTCCGAGGAACGCGAAGAGGAGGAGCGAGCCGGCCGCGACGGCGAGCGCGCTCCTCGGCTTCGGCTCGGTCGGAGCGCGCTCCACGCCCAGAGCTTACACGACCGCGGCCTTCTCGGCCTCGAGGCGGATCGGGCTCCTCTCCGGGACGAGGAGGCACTTCACCATCCCGTCCGTCTTGTCCACGAAGGCGTCGTAGGCCGTGGGGCTCTCCGCGAGGCCGGCCCGGTGAGTGAAGACGCATCGGCCCTCCTCGGGGTGCTCGACGAGGAACTCGAGGCAGTCGTCCACGAACTTCGCGTGGTTGCAGTTGCCGCCCGCGACCGTGACGTTCTTCGAGAGGAACGTCCCGAGCGGGACCTTGGCGAGGACATCCGGGTAGACCCCGATGATCGAGAAGCGGCCCTCGGGGCGCACGACCTCGGCGGCCCACTCGATCGCGCGCCCGGGGTTGTGGAAGCCCCACTCCGAGCTCGCGTCCACCCCGACGCAGTCGATCACGGCGTCGGCGCCGTGCTTCTCCCCCACGGCGTCGAGGATCTCGCTCGTCGGCCCGAACCACCCCGAGTAGTTGACGGTCTCGACCTCGGGGTAGCGCGAGGCGAGCTCGAGGCGGCTCGGCTCCCGGTCGACGACGACGATCCGCGAGCACTTCGCGCGGTGAGCGCACGTCACGGCCATCTGACCGACGGGGCCCGCGCCGAGGACGACGAGCGTCTCGCCGGGGAGGAGCTTGAGCCGGTCCACGCCGAAGGCCGCGGTCGGGAAGATGTCCGACGCGGCGAGGGCCGACACGTCGTCGAGCCCCGCGGGGATCTTCCGGCAGCCCACGTCCGCGAAGGGGACGCGGACGAGCTCGGCCTGCATGCCGTCGAGGCCGCCCGAGTCCTCGGGGCCGCCGAAGAAGCACGTCGCGGGTCCGACCGGGGTCTTCTCGCAGTGGCTCGTGAAGCCGTTCGCGCAGCTCTTGCAGGTCCCGCACGCGACGGTCGAGATGCAGACGACGCGGTCGCCCTTCGCGAGCCCGCGCACCGCGGTGCCGACCTCCTCGACGACGCCCACGCACTCGTGGCCGAGGATCCGGCCGTTCTTCATGCCCGGGAGGCTCCCGTTCACGAGGTGGATGTCCGTCCCGCAGATCGTCGTGACCGTCACGCGCACGAGCGCGTCGCGCGCGTCCTGGATCCTCGGTTCCGGCACGTCCTCGACCCGGATCCTGTTCTTGCCGCGGTACACGATCGCTTGCATGGGCGCGCTCCTCGGCGGGGGGCGCTGCAACCGAGGGGCCTACCGCTGGTGGCGCGGCGTGAGCTCGCGCTCGACGTGTTCGAGGTCGCGGAGCGCGGTGCGCTCCCCCTTCGCGAGGCGCGCGGCGAGACCGGGCCGCGACCGCGCGCGCGCGGCGACCGAGTCGTGGATGCGGATCGCGGTCTCGAGCTCGTTGCTCGCGCGGGCCCAGTCGCCCTTCGTCGCGTGGAGGAGCGCGCGGCGGACCTCCCAGACCGGCTCCACGTCCATGCGCCACGCCTCGAGGGTCGCGAAGACCTTCGCCGTCTCGGCGACGCGGCCGAGGGCGACCGCGTGCTGCCACGTGATGTCGGCGAGCGGCTTCCGCGCCGAGCCGACGATCGTCGGCTGGTCGAAGAACTCGAGGCCCACGTCGAGCGCCTCGGCCACGCGCCGGAGCGCGGGGAGCGCGATCATGCGCTCGATCGCGTGCGTGTCGCGCGGGATCCGCGC
>CAZYLP010000126.1:0-14043 GCA_964648345.1 uncultured Planctomycetota bacterium | reverse complement strand
CGAGCCGGCCTTCGGCCGCGGCTCCTCCGCGCGCGGGAGCCCCCGCGCCGGCGTCGGCATCGGCGGCGCGGGCGGCACCGGCGTCGGGGTCGGCGGCGTCGGGGTGGGGGCCTCGGCCTTCTCGAAGAGCCGCGCCGCGGCGATGAGCGGGTGCTCGCCGCCCGAGCCCACCCTCACGAGCTCCTGCGTGAAGGGGAGGTAGACGCGCTTCACGGCCGGGCTCGAGCCGCTCCCGACCTCGCCGTCTCCCTGGGCCGTGCGGATCGCCATCATCTTCGCGAAGTCGCGCTTCATGTCCGCGGCCGTGCCGCGCTTCGCGGGGTCGGGCGAGAGCCGTTGCTGGAGGAAGCGGTGGAGCGCGAGGTCGAGCGTCGCGCGGTCGCCGGTCACGAACTTCGTGTCCTCGAGGACGACGCGCTCGATCACCTCCTGCGAGATCGGCTCGATCTCGCCGCGGCGCTCGGCCGACTTGACGGCGATGACGCTCTCGAGGTCCGCCGCGCGCGGCGGCTCCTTCAGGTGCGAGTAGGGCTGGTGCCCCGTGAACATGGCGTAGATGACGATCGCGGCCGAGTACACGTCGAGCGACGGGTCGAGCGTGATGCCGAGCGTCCCGTCCTCGCGCCGCGTCTCGACGACGGCCTCGGGCGGCGCGTAGATCGGCGTGATCTGGGGCGCCGGCCCCTTGGGCGCCTCGCCGCGGTTGCGCGCCTCGAGGGACGCGCGCTCGCGGGTCGCGCCGAAGTCGATGAGGACGCCCCGGTACTCGCGCCGCGCGACGAGCGCGAAGATCGCGCCCGGCTCGAGCGGCTTCTCGCGCGGAGCGACGTCGACGAGGAGGTTGCCGAGCTTCACGTCGTGGTGGACGAGCCCGAGCGACTCGAGGTACTCGAGCGCGTTGAGCAGCTCGTAGCCGAGGTCGATCGTCGCGTCGAGCGGAAGTGACGCGAAGAGCGCCTTCCGGTCCCGGTTCTCCTGCGTCATGAGGAGGAGCGGGTTCTCGTAGGCGCGCCTGAAGCCCGCGATCACCTGGCCCTGCGGCCCGACGCCGACGCCGACCGAGTGGAGGATGTTCCGGTGGAAGAGCCGCTTGTAGAGCTGGAGCTCGACCTCGAAGCCCTGGTCCGTCTCGCCGAGGTAGCGCGGCGACTTGAGGACGACGTGCCCGCCGTCCTCGAGGGTGCCGGCGAAGACCTTGGCGGTGCCGCCCACGGCGAGCAGGCCGTCGATCCGGCAGCTCACCTTGCGGCGCGTGCGGAGGCTCGTCAGCTCGAGAGTCGAGCCGGCTGCGAGGTCGTTCTCGATGCTCGCCACGAGGCCATTCTCTCACGCGCGGCGTCCCGGGCGCGGTCCCAGAGCGAAGGGGCCGGGGGCGCGGCGGGAGCGGGCGCCGGCGCGGGCGCGGCCGGCTTCACGAGGCCGGCCCCCGGCGCCGAGGAGGCGGCGCGGATCTTCTCGACGTAGGCGACGAACGCCGCGGGCCGCAGGAAGCGGACGCGCACCTCGCCGAGCTCGACGGTCACGTCGTCGCCTTCGAGCGGCAGGTCCTCCTCGGGCGAGACGAGCTCCGCGCCGACCCGCGTCCCGTGGAGCGACGAGCCGTCGCGCACGCTCCACTCCTCGCCGCGCCGCGTGAAGACCGCCTGGCGCACGGAGACGCTCGCGTGGCGCACGACCACGTCGGCCGTCTCGGCGCGGCCGACGACGACGCCGCGGCCCTCCGCGGCGCCCGCGAGCGGGTGGACCGCGACCGCGTCGAGCGAGCGCGTCCCCGAGCGCGTCGAGGCGACGAGGACGGGCGCGGTGAAGCGCGCGAGGAGGGCGGCGGGCCCCGAGCGCTCGAGCTCGTCCACGACCTCGCGGAGGCCGACGGGCGCGTACGGCCGGGGCCGCGGCGGCGCGATCCGCCCGCTCGAGGGGAGCGTCGCGAGGAGCTCGTGGAGGCGCGCCGGCTCGAGCGCGACGCGGACCGCGACGACGTTCGCGATCACGATCACGTCGCCCGAGGCGAGCCGCGCCGAGGCGACCCGCCGCCCGTTCAGGAAGGTCCCGTTCGCCGAGTGGTCCTCGACGTACCAGGCGCCGCCGACGTACCGGACGGCCGCGTGGACTCGCGAGATGAGCGGGTGCGGCAGCGCGAGCTCGCACTCGGGGTCGCGGCCGATCCGCACGCAGCCCGCCTCGAAGTCCTTGATCCAGAGGACGCGCGCGTTCGGGTTGAGGCGCCCGCCCGCCCGCGCCGCGGCGGGGGCCGCGCCGCCCACGTCCACGGACGTGACGCCCAGGTCCGTGGCGGCGAGCCCCGGCACCTCGGCCGCGAGCGCCGCGCGCCCGACGAGGGGCTCGACGGCGAGCGCCGCGTACGGGTTCCGGGCCGCGAACTCCTCCGGGCTCAGCCCGCGGGCCTCGGCCGCGAGGCGCTGCGCGTCGACCGTGGTCCTGATCGTGCCGGGAGTGGTGTTGGTGGTCATGGCGCCCCTCCTCGGCGGCTCGCGACCACGCGCTGGAGGTGCGCGCGCCACGCTGCCGCGTTCGTCCCGAACGTCTGGCGGAGGAGGGAGCGAAGGGCGTTCCCGATCTCCGCGCGCTCGGCGAGGGGGCACTCGGCCGCCTCCATGCGGTCGAGGAGCTGCCGCGCGACATCCAGATCGGCGCGGTCCGCCTTCGCCTTGACGCGGCCGAGCGCCTCGATGATCTCGCTCCGCGACGCCCAGCGGAGGCGCTCGAGGAGGACGCCCGACGCGTCGGCCGTCCCGATCGCGGCGAGCGCGTGGAGGCACGCGCGCACCGCCGCGCGGCGCTCGTCGTCCGCGCCGGGCGCGGGCTCCCCGAGCGGAGCGGCGCGGTCGAGCGCGCCCAGGATCCGCTCGACGCGGGGCACGAGCCGCCCCTGGAAGAGGCCCTGGCCATCGGGCGGCGGGACCTTGCCGAGCGGGCTCTCGACGAGCGGCACGTCGCCGTCCGGGTCGTAGTCCACGACCTTGTAGAGCTCGATCGCGCCGCCCTGCGCGCTCACGAACCGCGCCTGCGTCGAGCGCAGGTCGCGGCTCAGCCGCTCGAGGACGCCCTCGGCCGTGCGGCGGAGGTCCGCCTGGGCCGTCACGGCCTTCGTCGCGTCGGCGCTCTCCCCGATCTGTCCGAGGGCGAGCCCGATCACCGACGCGAGGAGCGCCGAGCCGATCGAGACCTCGAGGAGCGTCGTGCCGCGCTCAGTGCTGCGGGCCGAGAATCGCATGGAGCGTCATCCTCTGGCGCGCGTTCGCGCCTCTCGTGCCGCTCCCCGAGACCCAGGAGAGCTCGACCTTGACCGGGACGACGAGGGCGCGGCGGCCCTCGACGATCGTCGTGTTCGCGAAGCCCGTGCCGTCGAGGTCGCGCGGGAACCCGAGCGCCTTCCGGTCCACCGCCGCGATCGCGCTCGCGAGCGGGGCCACGCTCGGGCTCCGCGCGATCGGGCCCCAGTTGAGGCCCGTCTCGTCCACCGCCTTGCAGACGATCGCCTTCGCGTCGAGGAGGCGCGCCGCGCCCGACCCCGAGGCGAGGTAGGCCGGGTCCGCGGGCGTGCTCCCGTCGGCGAGGAAGCCCGTGAGATCGAACGAGCCCTTCTCGGGATACTTCGCGCGCATCGCCTCGAGCCACGCACGGATCGCCTGCTTCGCCGTCTCGCGCTCCCGCGCGAGCGAGCTCGTGGATGCGGACTGGGCCATCGATGCCGCGAGGATCAGCCCCCCGCACGCGAGGAGCGACGACGAGATCACGACCTCGAGGAGCGAGAAGCCCCCGGAGGTGCGGACGACCTTGACCACGTCTCACCTCGTCGAGACGCGGCGTGCATCGCGGAGGCCACGAGCGCAACCCTCGCCGCGGGGGGCTCCGGGGCGCCGTCACCCCGCGGACGGGGGCGCGCGCGCTTCTCTCTCCTTCAGCGCGCCACCACGACGAGGCTCGGTCTGGCCTCGGTCGGCGCGACGATCGTCGCGATCACGGCCGCATCCCGGTCGCCCGCCGCGTGGAGCGCGGCGACGGCCTCCGCGGCGCGCGCCTCGGGGACGCCGAAGAGGAGGCCCCCCGCCGTCTGCGGGTCGAAGACGACCTCGAGGTCCGTCGGGCGCGCGAGCGCGCCCGTCTGGAGCAGGGAGACGCTCCGGTTGGACGCGTGGAGCGTGCTCCTCACGCCCATGGCGAGGAGCTCGTACGCGCCCGGGAGCACGGGCACGGAGGCGAGGTTCACCTCCGCGGCGACGCCGCTCGCGCGGAGCATCTCGTCCAGGTGCCCGGCGAGGCCGAAGCCCGTCACGTCGGTCGAGGCCGTCGCGCCGTGACGCCGGGCGATCTCGCCCGCGGCGCGCTGCCCGCGCTGCATCGAGGCGAGCGCGCCCGCGACCCAGCGCCCGTCGGCGCGCCCGTCCATGTCGGCGTGGAGGATCACGCCCGTCCCGATCGCGCGCGTGAGGATGACCCGGTCGCCCGCGCGGAGCCCGCCCTTCGCGAGCACCTCGCCCTCGCGCGCGAAGCCGGTCACCGCGAACCCGACGACGAGCTCGGGGCCCACGGTCGTGTGGCCGCCCGCGAGCGTCACGCCCGCCGCATCGAGCGTCGTCCGCGCGCCGGCGAGGACCTGGTAGAGGACCTCGGCCTCATCGCCTCCGCGCGGCACGGTCACGAACGCGAGCGCGATCCGCGGCGCGACGCCCTTCGCCTCGACGTCGGAGATCGCGTTCGCCGCCGCGATGCGGCCCACCAGCCACGCGTCCTCCACGAAGGCGGGGAACGCATCGATCGTCGTCACGACGAGCTCGCCCGGGCGGCGGAGGACCGCCACGTCGTCGGGCTTGTCGAGGCCGATGACGACCTCGGGGTCGGAGGGGACTCCGAGCCGGCCGAGCGCCGACGCGAGCGCCTCGCGGCCGACCTTCGCGGCGCAGCCGCCGCAGACGGGCGGGCCCATGCCGGACATGCCGGCGGGCCCGAGGCTCGCGACGCGGAAGCGCTCCACGAACTCGCGGTCGATCCGGTCCTTCCAGCCCAAGACCCACGAGCCCTCGAAGGAGAAGCCCCACTTCGTGCCGATCGCCGAGCCGTCGCCGAGGTTCAGGAGCGCGAGGAAGTCTCGCTGGGGCGCGTAGTCGACGAGCCCCTCGCGGCTCGCGAGCGCGCGGAGGTTGTGGGCGAGGATCGGCCCCTCGCGGACCGCGAAGACGCCCGAGCGCGGGAGCCATGGACCATCTTCGAGGACGGCGCAGTCCCCGGCCGCGAGGAGGTGGTCGTGGCCGACGACCTGGAGCGTGGGGCGGACGCGCACGTAGCCCTGGGCGTCGAGCGGGAGGTCCGAGCCCCCGAGCCACGGAGGCGCCGCGGCGCCGGCCGCCCAGAGGACGAGGTCCTGCGGGATCGGCGCGCGGCCGCCGTCGAGGACGAGCTCGCGCTCGTTGACCGACGCGACCCGGGCGCCGAGCACGACCTCGATGCTCCGCGCGCGCAAGGCGCGGAGGACGCGCTCGGCGGCGGCATCCGAGCGATCGGGCAGGACACGCGCGCCGCTCTCGACGAGGGTCACGCGCGCCTCCACCCTCTCGCGCGCGGCGCGGCCGCGGAGCGCGAAGGCGAGCTCGACGCCCGCCGCGCCGGCGCCCACGACGACGAGCTGGAGCGGGCCCTTCGCGCGGGCGCGGGCCTCGTCGAAGCGGGCCGCAATCCGGGCGACGAGCTGGCCGATCGGGCGCGTCGCGAGGACGTGCTCGCGGACGCCCGGCACGTCGAGGCCCGCGACGGTCGAGCCGACGTTGAGGCTCGCCACGTCGAAGCGGATCGGCGGGCGTCCGTCGAGGTGGAGCCGCCGCTCCCTGGCGTCCACGCGCGTCGCGCGCGCGTGGATCACGGTCGCGCCGGCGCGGCGCGCGAGGGCCCACGCGTCGATCTCGAGGTCGCGCGGCGCGTACTGGCCGGCGACGAGGCCCGGCACCATGCCCGAGTAGACGGCGATGGGCGTGTCGACGACCAGGGTCAGCCGCGCGCCGCGGATCGGCTCCATGGCCGCGCCGCGGAGCACCTGGACGTGGGAGTGGCCTCCTCCGACGAGGACGACCTCGAGACGGCGCTCCGCGGCCAACACGCGCTCATTCTTGGGGGCTTCGCCCCCAAACGCAAGGTTACGCTGAGCGGGCCGTGATCACGGTCCGCCACGCCGACCTCCGCCTCGACGACCGCGCCGCGTTCGCTCGCGCGCTCGACCTCCCCGCCGGCGCCGCCGACGCCGAGCTCGTCCGCGCCGGCTACGCGCGCTGGGGGCTCGGCCTCGCGGCCGCGATCCACGGCGACTTCGGGGGCGACTTCGCGTACGTCGTCCGCGACGAGGCGCGCGGCGAGACCCACGCCGCGCGGGACGCGTTCGGCGTCAAGGCGCTCGCCGTGCCGCGCGCGGCGGGCGGCTCGCGCGCGCTCGACCCCCTCACGGTCCTCGACTACCTCGAGGGAGGAGCCTACCGGGACGGGTCGCGCACCTTCCTGCGCGACGTCGAGCGTGTCCTCCCCGGTCACGTGCGCGTCGAGACGCGGAGCGGAGTCACGCATCACCGTTTCTTCGAGCCGCCGCGCGAGGTCGCGCGCGTGACCCGCGAGGAGTGCGACGCGGAGGTCCTGCGCCTCCTCCGCGCCGCGGTCGCCGTCCGGCTCGACCCGCGCGGGACGACCGTGATCCACGCCTCGGGCGGGCTCGACTCCTCCGCGGTCGCCTGCCTCGCCGACCGCCTCGGAGCGCGCGCGCGGATCGTCTCCGCGGCCTACCCCGGCCTCCCCTGCGACGAGGCGCGGTACCAGGACGCGGTCGCGCGCGCGGTCTCCCTGCCCCACGAGCGGTGGGACGCGACGGCCGCATCACCGCTCGAGCCCTTCGTGCTGGACGCTCCGTTCCGTCCCTCGCCGCCGGACCCGTCCGCGGGCTGGCGCGCGATCGCGGCCCGTGAGGGCGCGCGCGTCGTGCTCACGGGCACGGGCGGCGACGAGCTCTTCTTCGAGCGCGGCTACTTCCGCGACCTCGCCGCGCGCGGGCGGTTCCTCGACCTCGCGCGCGAAGCGCACCTCTCGCCGCGGTACTCCTCGCGCCGGCGCGGCGCGATCCTCCGCGACGCGCTCTCGGTGCTCGTGCCGCCGCTCGTCCGCCGCGCGCGGGCCCGCCGCCGCCCGGCCGCGACGCCGTCGCCGTGGCTCGGGCCCGGACTCCGCGCGGTCTGGGGCGAGCCACCCTCCCCCGAGCCCGAGCTCTCCTTCACGTCGCACACGCAGCGGTGGACGTGGCTCTGGCTCACGACGCCCGCGCTCTCGTGGCGCATCGAGCAGGAGGCGGCGCTCGCGGCCCGGAAGGACATCGAGGTGCGGCACCCGTTCCTCGACGCGCGCCTCGCGCGCTTCGTGCTCTCGCTCGCGCCGGACCGGCGCCGCCCCGGCGGTCTCATGAAGCGGCTCCTCCGGAGCGCGCTCCACGGCGTCCTCCCCGAGGCCGTGCGGATGCGCCGCGGGGTCACGGCCTTCGACTCCTTCGTGGCGCTCCAGGGGCGCGCCGTGCTCGCCCGCGCGCGCTCCCAGTTCGAGTGCGGCGAGTGGGCGTGCGAGGAGTGGGTCGATCGCGCGGGCATCGCGCTCGGCCGCGGCCAAGTCGAGCGAGGCGATGCCACGGCGAGCCGCCTCGCGCTCGACGTCGTGAACCTCGAGGAGTGGCTGCGCCGGCGTCCTTGACGCTAGGGCCTCGGCTGGTGCGGCTGCGGGTTGTCGAAGCGGTTCCCCGTCTTCGCGGCGAGGTCCTTCAGGTCCGCGAGACGGACGAGCCGCGGCGGTTCGTAGGGCGCGGGCTTCCGCTCGGGGGGCGGAGACGCAGGCCCTCTCGACTCGCTCATTGCAGCACGCCGAAGATCGTCACCGTGTGCGGGCCGTCGCCCGTCGCCACGGTCCCGCCGCCGATCGCGGTGAGAGCCCCGGTCGTCTGGTTGATCGAGAACTGCGAGATCGTGTCGCTCCCCGAGTTGGGGACGTAGAGGAACCGGCCCGACGGATCGACGATCAGCCCCTGAGGGCGCGTGCCGACGCCCGTGACGCCGTTCCCGGTGAGCGCGCCGGTCGTCTGGTTGACCGTGAAGCGGCCGACGTTGTTCGTCCCGAAGTTCGCCGAGTACGCGAAGCGCCCGTTCGGCGTCACGTCGAGCTGGATCGACGTCGTGCCGCCCGCGCTCGCGGTCCCGATCGTCCCCATGGTCCCGGTCGCCGCGAGCGTGTAGGCCGCGGTCTCCGGGTTCGGCGTGTTGCCGACGTAGACGAAGCGCCCCGTCGGGTCGCCGCGCACCGTGTAGGGGCCGGTCCCCTGGGCCGCGGAGTCCGCCACGAACGTGAGCGTCCCCGTCGTCGGGTTGATCGCGTAGACCGACGTGACGTTGTTCGTGCGGTCCGGGAGGAGGAGGTACTGCCCGGTCACGTCGACCGAGAGACCCCAGACGGCGTTGCCCGGGAGGATCGTGTGGCCCGCGGCCGTGAGGCGGATGAGCGCGCCCGTGCCGGGGTCGATCGAGAAGGTCCAGAGCGACCGGTCCGTGTCGTGGGCGAGGTAGAGGAAGCGGCCCGACGGCTCGATCGCGAAGCGGCGCGGCCCGTCGTCGGTCGCGACGAGGCCTCCCTGCGCCGTGAGCTGGCCGCTCGTCGCGTTGATCGAGAAGCGCTGGATCCCTCGCGCGCCGCCGTTGTCCCCACGGTTCAGGCAGTACAGGAAGCGCCCCGTCGGCTCGATCTCGGCCCAGAGGGGCTGGTCGCCGTTCGAGCCTATCGTGGCCGGGTTGAGCGCGGTGAGCGCGCCGCTCGTCGCGTTGATCGAGTACATCCCGATGTTGTCGACGCCCGAGTTCGTGCAGTAGGCGAACCGCGGCGTGGGCGTCAGCGCCGTCGCGCCGGCCGACACCGCCATGGCGTACGGCATGCCCTGGGTCCGCACGGTGCCGAGCGTCGTGAGCTGGCCCGTCGAGGCGCTCCGCGAGTACATGGTCACGTCGTTCGAGACGCGGTTGACGACGTAGACGAAGTTGTTCGACGGGTCGAGGTTGATCCGGGCCGGGTTGGTCCCCGCGGCGATCGTCTGGATGAGCGTGATCGCGCCGGTCGTCTGGTTCAGCGAGAGGACGGAGACGTTGTTCGAGCCGTCGTTGCAGACGTAGAGGGTGTTGCTCGTGTTGTCCACGACCAGCGACGTCGGGTTGACCATGTTGGCCACGGTCACCGGCTGCTGGCCCGCGAGCGAGGTGAGCGCGCCCGTCGTCTGGTCGATCGTGTAGACGTGCATCGTGCTGGCCTCGTAGTTCGCGACGTAGGCCCAGCGTCCGTTGCGCGAGACGGTCATCGCGATCGGCCCCGGGACGCCCGCGGGCGAGACGGCGACGCGGGTGGCCGGCGTCGTCGTCTCGGTGAGTGCGTTCGTCCCGCTCGCCATCGAGTAGACCGAGATGTTCGAGTCCGTGTAGTTCACGCAGTAGGCGACCCGGAGCGTCGGGTGCACGACGGGCGTCTCGGGCGTCATGCCCGACGGGATGTCCCCGCCGAGCTGCGTGAGCGCTCCCGTGGTCGCGTTGACCGTGAACTGCCGCAGGAAGTTCGAGTCGAGGTTCGGGTAGTAGAGCGTGTTCCCGTCCACCGAGTACGAGAGGTCGTTCGGGCCCGCGAAGGGCGAGATCGACGCCGTCTGCGCGAGCCGCCCGTTGGCGCCGAGCGTGTACGAGATGAGCGCGTTCTGGGCGCCCGTGCCGAACGTCCCGCAGTGCGCGAAGCGGCTGAGCGGGTCCACGGCGATGCAGAGCGGCGCTCCGCCGCTCGAGCAGAGCGTGTAGCCGTTCGGCCGCAGGAACCCCGTCGAGTCCACCGTGTAGTTCGAGATCGTCGAGTTCGTGAGGTTCGTGACGAAGGCGAAGCGCGCGGGCCGCGGGACGGTCTGGTGGTAGGTGGCGGCGCCGACTCGCTGGGCGAACGCGCCCATGATGAGCGCGACGGCGACGGCGGCCCCGTGCCCCACGGCCGCACGTGTCATCGCCGCTCGCCTCATTGGGGCCCCAGCGCCGCGGCGGGCGCCCCCGAGAGGTTCTTCGTCGCGTCGCCGAGGAAGCTCGCCGTCGCCTGCTCGAGGTCGTTCGTGGTCGCCGTCGGCGAGAGCGTCCCCGAGCCGAGCGGCGTCGGAGCCGGGTTCCCGTTCGGCGCGGTCTGCACGCCGTCGAACTTCCCGTCCGAGAAGTCCTCCGCGAGCGCGAAGACGAGCACCGTGGTGTCCGCGAGCGCGAGCGTGCTCGCGAGCTTGGAGAGGCCGCTCAGCGCGGCGCCGTAGAGCGAGGCCGGCGCGAGCGGCTTCTTCTTGATGGCCTCGGCGTCGGCCGGGTTCGTGTAGTCGAGCGGGAGGAGGGTGCGCGGGTCCACCGGCACCGCCTCGCTGCCGACGTTGAGGCCGGTCGCGACGGCCTTGTTGACCTCCGCGACCTTCAGCTCGTGCAGGGTGAGGCTCCCCTCGGTCTGCGCGAGGATCGCGACCCGCCTCACCGCGATCGTCGTGAAGGGCGTCAGGTGGTGGCTCGGCGGCGAGTCCTCCCCGGAGCCGACGAGCGTCTCGAGGACCCCGGGCCGCGGCTCCTCGAGGGACGTGGGGTCCGCCTTCGCGAGGGAGCGCATCTCCCCCGTCGCGTCGTCCTTGTAGGAGCCGCCCGTCGCGATGAGGAGGTAGGGCGTCTCCGAGAGCACCGCGATGAGCGTGTAGACGCCCGCGACGCCCGACCTCGCGCTCGCGACGGCGGTGAGCTTCCGCGTCACCGGATTCACGGAGTAGAGCGTGACCGTCGCGTCGGCGACGGGCGCTCCCATGACGACGCTGCCCGAGATGGGCGTGCCCCCCGAAGGGCGCGAGTGCACATCCGTGCATCCCGCGAGGACGCTGAGGAGGGCGAGCACGATGAGGACGGCACGCATGGGGGTGGGGGTTTCCTACCCAGGAACTCTAGCCGCGCCGTTCCTCGCGTGCGAGCCGCTCAGAACTTGACCGTGACACCGCCGAAGACCGAGAGCGGCGCGCCGGGCGTGAAGTGGAGGTCGCCGACCGGCCCGGGCTCGCCGGGGAGCTGCGACTCGACGAAGTGCTGGGCCTCGCGCCACTTCACGTCGAACATGTTCTCGATGCGGAGGAACATCTCGACGTTCTCGAACTTCGTCGGGATGTAGCGAAGGACGAGGTTGCAGACCGTCTGCGCGGGGGCGTCCACCAGCCCGGCATCGTCCATGGGGCGCTCGCCGATGTGCCGCGCCTCGAAGCTCGCCTGGAAGCCGACGGGCGTCTTGAGCGTCACGCCCGCGCGGACGAGAAGACGCGGCGCGAGCGGGATCGGCGCGTGCGTCCGCGTGAAGCGGCCCTCGGTGTAGCTCACGTCGCCGTCGATCCAGAGCCAGTCGTCGATCACGCGAAGGCGCATCTCGAGCTCGCCGCCCACGCGCCGCGTGCGGCCGCTCGGCTCCGGGACTCCCCCGTCGCCCGAGAAGACGAGCTCGCTCTCGAGGTCGAGGACGAAGAAGTCCGCCGCGACGTCGAGGCGGTCGAACGCGAACGTGCGGAAGCCGACCTCGTAGCCCTGCGCGCGCGGGAGCGTCGTGACCCCGGTCCGCTGGACGACGGCGCGCGCATCGTTCGAGTGGAAGCCTTGCCCGAAGTTGAAGTAGAGCTCCGTGGACGCGGCGGGCGAGCCCGACTTGAAGGGCCCGAGGACGATCCCGGCCTTGGGCTGCGAGACGCTCCCCTCGTGGCTCCCGTCGATCGGGATCGTCGCCTCGTGCGCGTCGCGGACCGTGTACCAGAAGAAGTCGTGCCGCGCGCCGCCGAGGAGGCGGAGCCCCTTCACGGGCGCGACCTCGAGCTCGGCGTAGGGCGCGAACGAGGTCTCGACCACGTTCACCGAGTTCGTGTTCTCGAAGCGGCGGCGGCGCTGGTCCCTCCCGAGCTTCACCTGGACGACGTCGGTCCGCTCGTCCACCCCGACCGTCAGCTTCGTCTGCACCTGGCCGAGCCTGTGGACGTGCTCGTAGCGGGCGTCGCCGCCGCCCAGCCAGCGGCGGTCCATCTGCTCGATCTCGTCGCCCCGGTCCGGGTCCGCGAGGAAGAACGTGAAGTTCGAGTAGAGCCGGAGCTTCTGCTGCGAGCCCCAGACGCGCACCTGGACCAGGTCGTTCGCGGAGGGAGTCCAGCGCATCTGGAGGTGCGCGTTGCTCCTCTCCGTCGTCCCGCCCTCGCTGTCGTCGATCGCACCGAACCTGCGGATCGTGTGATTCCTGACCGCGCGGAGCGGGATCTCGCCCGACGCGTTCCACTGCCCGCGCATGCTCGAGAGCCAGCCCGAGAGCTCGACGCGCGGGACGAGCTCGATCGCGCCCTTCGCGAAGACGTTGCCGCGGTTGTAGCGCTGCGGGCTGTCCGTCGGACCGTCCGAGTAGTAGAGCTCGCCGCCCACGAGCGTCCGCGCCCTGTCGTTCTTCACCGGCGAGACGCCGAACACGACGCGGTTCGTGTTGAACGAGCCGGTCTCCGCGCGCGCGAGGACGTGCCGGTCCGAGTCCAGCGAGTCGCGCGTGACGAGCCGCACGCTCCCCGCGGTCGCGAAGTCGCCCGCGTCGGCGTGGTAAGGCCCCTTCCTGACCTCGACCTGCTGGATCAGCTCCGGGATCACGAAGTGGAGGTCGGCCCAGCCCTGGCCGTGCGCGTGGCTGCGGAGGTTGACGGGCATACCGTCCACGAAGACGGCGAGGTCGGTCCCGTGGTCGGCGTCGAAGCCGCGGATGAGGATCTGGTCCGCCTTGCCGCCGCCCTGGTGCTGCATCGTCTGGAGCCCCGGGACGAGGCGGAGGAGGTCGCCCGGCGTGCGGATCGGGCGGAGCTCGAAGTCCCGGGCGCGCACGACGTCCGACGATGCCGCGTTGCGCGGGAGCGTGCCCAGGACGGTGAGCTCGTCGAGCGCGAAGGGGTCGCCCTCGCCGCGCGTCTCCGAGGACACGGGCGCCACGTCCTGGGCGCCGGCGACGGCGCCGGCCGCGAGCACGATGAGAACGGGCCTGAGCATTGGTATTACGTTTACCATACGCGTCATACCCTACGGTGGATTCGACGGCCGCGGTTATCCTGGGTCTCGGAGGGTGGCCCCGATGTCGCGCGTCGTCCGATTCACCGTGTCGCTCGAGGACGAGCTCCTCGCCGAGCTCGACCGCTTCCTCGCGCAGAAGGGCTACACGAACCGCTCGCAGGGGATCCGCAACATCGTCCGGGCGCGCTTCGTGCAGGACGACTGGGAGCGCGGCGACAAGCCGACGGTCGCCACGGTCAACCTCGTCTACGACCACCACAACCGCGAGATCCTCGAGCGCCTCGCCCACGCGCAGCACATGGCGCTCGACCGGATCGTGAGCACGGTCCACATCCACCTCGACCACACGCGGTGCCTCGAGGTCCTGATCCTCCGCGGGCCGGCGGGCGAGCTCCGCGAGCTGGGCGACCGCCTCATCGCGACGCGCGGCGTGCTCCACGGGACGATGAGCTTCTCGACCACGGCCGCCGAGAAGACGCTCAGCGCCCACCACGAGCCAGGCGAGCACGCGCGACCTCACCGGCACGACCACCCTCACGCGCCAGGGCCTCGAGCGCCGAGCGCGCCTCGGCGGCCCGCCCGAGCGCCTCGAGCGCGGCCGCGCGGCCGAGCCTAGCGCTCGCGCGCGCGGGCGGACGGTCACCGCGGTGCTCGCTCCGGTCGTCCTCCATCGCGACGAGCTCGTCGAACGTCGCGAGCGCGGCCTTCGCGTGCCCGGCCTCGAGCTGGAGGTCCGCGAGGAGCCCGAGGGACGGCCCGTCCGCCGCGCCGCGGCGCGCCGCGACCTCGAGCGCGATCATGGCCTCGTCGCGCTCCCGTGAAGCGGCGAGCGCGTGCCCGAGCGCGGCCCACGCATCGAGCCGCGCCGGGTCGCGCGCGATCGCCGCGCGGAGGGCGCGCGCCCCCTCCGCGG
>CAZYLP010000125.1:0-14055 GCA_964648345.1 uncultured Planctomycetota bacterium | reverse complement strand
CGGCCGCTCATGCCCGGCATGTCGATGTCGCACAGGATGATGTCGGGCAGGTGGTCCTGGAGGACGCCGTAGTGGAGCGTCATGTAGTCGACGCCCTGCTTCGCCTGCTTCTCGATGACGGAGAGGAACTCCTTGATCCCCCAGTCGAACGGGCCGTACTCCTCGAGCACCTGGTAGATCGGCACCGTCCCGATCGGGATCGGCGAGCCATCGATGATCGCCTGGCGGATCTCGTCGAGCTGGGTGCCCGTCGAGAGGTCCATGGCCGTGTCCGCGCCGTAGTGGACGCACGCGTGGAGCTTCCTCAGCTCGCCGTCGAGGCCCGAGCTGACGGCGCTGTTGCCGATGTTCGCGTTCACCTTGACGGTGAGCTTGATCCCGATCCCCATGGGCTCGAGGGCCGCGTGATGGAAGTTCGCCGGGATCACGCACCGGCCGCGCGCGACCTCGTCGCGCACGAGCTCTCCCGTCACGTTCTCGCGCTTCGCGACGTAGAGCATCTCCTCCGTGACGAGGCCCTTCCGCGCCGCGACGATCTGGGTCATGTCCGTCGTCCGCTTGATCTGCGGGCGCGGGCGGTTCTCGGCGACCTTGGGGAGGGGCAGCGTCGCGAGGGGGCGTCCCGTCGTGGACGGCGTCATGGAGTTGGTCCTTCCTGTGACCGGAATGAAGACGAGTATCGTAAGGACTGAGCGTCGAGGGTCAAGCCGACGGCGGGTTTGCCTGGATCATCGGACGAGGACGGTCGCCTCCCAGAGGAAGCACTGCGTGAGGGCGATCGGCGACTGCCGGATCTCGATCGCGTCCTGGCCCTTCACGAGGGTGCGGCCGAGGTCGATGACGACGTCGTCGCGGTAGAGGCTCTCCTTGCTCCCGAGGGCCGGCGAGACGCAGCGCGCGACCGCCTCCCCGTTCACCGTCACGTCGAGCGGCGAGAAGTTCACGTTGCCCGTGCCCGAGGCGTGCGCGCGGAGGAGGAGGAGCCCGCGCGCGGGCGTCGCGTCGAGCGCGAAGCGGAAGCGGAGGAAGCTGTAGCCGTTCGACTTGAAGGCGATCGCCTTGTATTCGGGGCGCAGGATCATGCCTCTCTGATCGATCTCGACCTTCGTGTTCACGGTCAACGCCTTGTCCTCGACGAACGCGTGCGCGGCGACCCGCATCGATCCCGCCGCGACGAGCGCGCGAAGCGGAGCCTCGACCGCCCGCTCGTGCGCCCCGCCGACCTCGACGATCCGTGCCCAGTGCTCGTGGAGGTAGGCGAGCAGAGCCTCCGCCTCGAGGCGCGAGAGCGCCTCCGCGGATGCGAAGCCCTTCGGCACGGCGTAGGCGTCCCACCCACGCGTGGTCGCCAGCGCGCCCGACACGGTCACGGCGACGTCGGGAGCCGCAGGACCGGGAGGCGCGTGTCGCGTGGTGGTCGCGACGACCGCGACGGGGGCGTGCGTCATGGGGTCCCGCCGCGGAGCGCCGGCGACGAGCGCGACCGTGCCGGCGATGACCGCGAGGCCCGCGAGGCCCGCGAGGACGGGGAGCGCCCGGCGCGGCGGCGCGCCGGCGACGTGGCGTTCGAGCGCGGCCGCGAGCTCGCTCGCGGTCGCGAACCGCGCCGCCGGGTTCTTCTCGAGGCAGCGGAGGCAGATCACCTCGACCTCACGGCTCAGCGTCGCGCGGATCCGCGACGGACGCGCGGGAGCGCGCGACGCCGTGGCGACGAGCGCGTCCACGGCGATCTTCTCATCGATCGGCGGGACTCCGGTGAGCGCCGCGTAGAGGAGGGCCCCGAGGCCGTACACGTCGGTCGCCTCGCCCGCATCGCGGCGGCCTTCCGCCTGCTCGGGCGCCATGTAGCCCAGCGTGCCGACGAGGTCGCCCGTCCGGCTGAGCCGCTCCGCGTCGCCCTCGATGCGCGCGAGGCCGAAGTCGCCGAGCTTGGCGCCCTCCGCGGCGAGGAGGACGTTCGCGGGCTTGAGATCGCGGTGGAGCACTCCGTGCTCGTGCGCGTACGCGACCGCTCGCGCGAGCCGCGCGACGAGCGCGACGGCCTCGACCTCGGGGAGCGGCCCCTTCGCGAGGCGGTCCTCGAGGGAGCCGCCCGCGACGAGCTCCATGACGACGAACGGCTGGCCGTTCTCCTCGCCCGCGTCCAGGAAGTCCACGATCGCCGGGTGGCGGAGAGTCCTCAGGACCTCGGCCTCGCGCGCGAAGCGCTGCCGCGCGCCGGGCCCGTGCACCGAGCGCAGGACCTTGAGCGCGACGGCGCGGCCGCCGCGCGTGTCCACCGCGTGGTAGACGGCGCCCATGCCGCCGTGGCCGATCGGCTCACGAACCTCGTACGGGCCGAGGCGCTTCATCACCGCCGGACGCGGCGGAGAATCTCACGGAACGCCCGGACCGTCTCCGTCTGGGTCCGCGACTCGTTCACCAGCTTCGACACGAGCTCCATGTCGAGCCCGGGCATGAAGGCGCTGCGCGCCCGACGGTCATAGCCCTTCTTCCCGAGCTTGAAGACCGTGAGCTCGTCGTTCTCCCAGAGCCGGACCTCGGGGACCTCGAGGCCGCGATAGACGTCGAGCCTCTTGATGGCGGCACCGGTGACGACGACCTCGAAGGCGATGTCGGGCCGATCGTCCCGAACCTCGGCGAGGCACCAGCACTCGTCGGGTTCGAGGCCCCGCTTCAGGACCTTCTTCTTGAAGGTCATGTTGCCGGCTCCCTCGAGCACGATGTCCCGCTCGAGCGCGTACAGCTCGACGAGTCGCGCGATGAGCTTCTTGGCCGTCTCGTGCCTCTTCCCCGGGCTCACGAGCTCGAGCCTACCCTCCAGGTATGTCATCCGTAGGCTGGACTTCTCGTCGAGCGCCTCGCGCACCGCCTCGTACTGCTCCCACGAGACGCCCTCTATGACCATGTGGTGGTCGGCGTCCATGGAGACATCGGGATCGGGGTCGGCGTCGAGTCGCTTCGCGCGGCGCTTCGGGGTCGTCTCGGCTCGAGTCATCGGGACACCAGCGCCATCCTACTTCGACCTCCGCCCCTGCCGCTTCCGGTCCTTGAAGATGTCGATCCGGTCCTCCGCCCACCGCCGGAGGAGCGCTCGCAGGTCGAGTCGCGTGACGGCGAGCTCGTTCGCCGTGATCGGCACGGCGTTCAGGATCCTCACCTGCTGCCGCCCGTGCTTCACCGTGTCCCAGCCCTCCTCCGTGAACCGCGGGTGGAGCAGGATCGCGCAGCACAGCGGAAAGCCCGGGATCTCGCCGACGCTCGAGAGCGTGTGCCACCAGTCGAGGACGTGCCCGTGGTCCCACGGATACGTGGAGAGGTTCGCGAGGAAAAGCGTGACCTCCCGCTCGACCTTCGCGGGGACGCGACCGCGAACCGAGAAGTGGAACTCGACGCGCTTGCCGGTCCCCGGCATGGAGCGCGTCGAGGCGCCGACGGTCGCGAAGGTGGTCATGGGGCAGCCCTTCTCCGGGCGCCAGATCATGACGAGGAGGTCCGGCGCCGGAGGCGCGTCCGGGGCGCGCGCCGAGGCGTCGAACATGATCGACGCGGCGGGCTCGCCGAAGTGCTCGACGTGCTCGGCGTGAACCCGGCGCACGAGCGCCGGGGGGCGCTTCAACCGGGGTCGGACCAACGACCGTGGTCCTTGATGAGCTGGACCAGCCGGTCCGCGGCCTCGGTCTCCTCGACGGCGCGCACGACGACCTGCTTGCCGACGTAGAGGTCGACCTTCCCGGGCTTCCAACCGACGTAGCCGAAGTCCGCGTCCGCCATCTCGCCCGGACCGTTCACGATGCAGCCCATGATCCCGATCTTCACGCCCTTCAAGTGATCGGTCTTGGCCTTGATCGTCGCGGTCGTCGTCTCGAGGTCGAAGAGCGTGCGCCCGCACGAAGGGCACGAGATGTACTCGGTCTTCGTCGTCCGCGCGCGCGCGCCCTGGAGGATCCCGTAAGCGAGATCCACGGCGCGGTGAGCGTCCATGAGCCCGTCGATCCGCACGGCGTCGCCGAGCCCGTCCACGAGCGCGCCGCCGAGCCGGAGAGCGGCCTGCACCTGGCAGTCCTCCCACGCGTTCGCCGCGCCGGAGCCCGCGCGCGGCCTCACGTTCACGGCGAGGAGCAGCGGGAGGTCGAGCCCCTTCGCGTCCAGCGTCGCGACGAGCGCGCGCCAGAGCGAGATCGGTTCGAGCGTGGAGTCGGGGACGTGGAGCCCGACGACGACCTGCGCCTTCGACGCGACGGCCGCGGCCGCGAGCCGCGCGGAGCGGGCCGCGATGTCGCGGTAGACATCGAGCGCGCCCGGGACGTCGGGCGAGGGCGCGTCGGCGGCGCTGGCGGCGACGAGGACGGCGTGGTCCTCGTGACCGGCGACGAGACGGCAGAGCTCGTCGAACGTGGCCCCCTCCTCCGGGAGGAGGGGCGTCACGCGGTCCGCGACCGCGACCGCGCGCGCGGCGAGGGCGCGGTCCTTCCAGACGGGCGGCGCGAGCCGCGCGTCGAGCGCGACGTCCACGCTGTCGGTCAAGAGCTACTGGCGGAGCGCCTCGTGGCCGGCGAGCGCCGCGGCCTCGGTCACGCTCACCGAGAGGAGCTCGAGCCGGCGCTCGCCGGACTTGGGGCCGGAGAGGACCTGGGCGAGCTCGGCGATCGGCGCCGCGTTGCTCGTCGTGACGGGGCCGAGGTCCACCTCGACCCGGTGAGGCTGGTCGCCGCCCACCGCGGCGTACTTCGGGCCCTGCTCCGTGCGGCGAGTCTTCCGGCGGGAGAACAGATGAGGATCGACGTTCTCCTTGAGCTCGATCGAGGAGGGCTTCTCGATCCGCTCCTCCGCCTGGGAGAGGTCCGAGTAGCGCTTCGCGAGCGCGAGGGCGACGGGGATCTCCTTGGTCGAGTCCTCGGTCAAGGAGACACGGATCGTGTCGCCGATCCCGTCCTCGAGCAAGGAGCCGATGCCGATCGACGACTTGATGCGGCCGTCGTCGCCGTCGCCCGCCTCGGTGACGCCGACGTGGAAGGGGTAGTCCATCCCCTCCTCCGCCATGCGCGCCGCGCAGAGGCGGTAGGCCTGCACCATGACGAGCGTGTTCGACGCCTTCATGGAGATGATCAGCTCGCGGTAGTCGAGCTTCTCGCAGATCCGCACGAACTCGAGCGCGGACTCGACCATGCCCGCGGGCGAGTCGCCGAAGCGGTTGATGATCCGGTCGCTGAGGGAGCCGTGGTTCGTCCCGATCCGCATCGAGATCCCGCGCGCCTTCGCGCGGAGGACGAGCGGCGCGAAGAGCTTCTCCATGCGCGCGAGCTCGGCCTGGTAGGCCTCGTCCGTGTACTCCTTCTCGACGAACTTCTTGGAGCCGTCCGAGAAGTTGCCCGGGTTCACGCGGATCTTCTCGACGTGCTCGACGGCCAGCATGGCGACCGTCGGCGAGAAGTGGATGTCGGCGACGAGCGGCACCGAGAGCTTCCGGCGCTTCATCTCCTCGCGGATCGCGGGGAGGGCGAGCGCGTCCTCGCGCGTCGGCACCGTGACGCGGACGATCTCGCAGCCGACGCGCGCGAGCGCCTCGATCTGGCCGACCGTCTTCGCGACGTCGTAGGTGTAGCTCGTCGTCATCGACTGGACGCGGATCGGCTCGCGGCCGCCGACGGGCACGTCGCCCACATGCACGACCCGCGTCGGCCGCCGCTGGTAGCGGAACCGGTCGAGGGCGTAACCCGAGTGCCGGGGAGGGGTCTGCGTCTTCATGCCCGAGGGATCGTAACTCTCGGTGCCACCTAAGGGAACACGTCAGTACGTCGACACGGCTGACGCCGGATCCAGGTGGCAGCGGGACTTAGGCCACGGCACGCGGGTCGCGAGAGGTCTCCTCAGAACGGAGAGAGTCATGAAGACCATGCGGACCCTCGCCTCGCTGATCCTGATCGCGACCGCCGCGGGCCTCCTCGCGGTGACCGCGCGGAGCTGAACCGGCGGCCTACTTGCCGCCGGCCGCCTTGTAGGTCGCCGGGTCGTCCTTCGGATCCCGGTACGGGACCTTGATCGAGAAGACCTTCCTCGACTCCTTCTTGCCGCGCTTGTAGACGATCTCGAGAGTCCCGCCGTCGGTCGGAATCTTGACCCAGGTGTCCTTCCCGTCGTCGCCCTCGCGCGCGTCCTGCGGGCGCGTGACGCGGATCATGTGCGACCAGAAACTCTTCGGCCCGCCCTCGAGGGTCCCGCCGAGGCCGAAGGTCGTCTTCTTCTCGGCGTCCATCGGCCGGTACTCGAGGTCGAGCCCCGTCACCTCGTCGAACACGACGCCCGCGTCCGTGCGCGTGCGGAGCTCGAAGGTGACGTGCGCGTACTCGATGACCGCGTCGCCGTTCGTGAAGAGCGCGTCGCGGACCTCGACCTCGAAGGCCGGGTGGCGGAGCTCGCGCTGAGTGAACTCGCGGTTTCGGTGATAGAAGTGCATCGCGACGGGGTCGTTCGGCGTCGTCTTCCGCTTGAGAGCGGCCGTCTCCTTCGGCTTCGCGTCGCGCTCCCGGTACTGGCCGGAGAAGGCCTCCGCGATCCGCCGCAGGTTCGCGCGGGCGACCTCGTCGTTCTCCTCGAGACCCTCGACGTGCTCACCGCCGCGCACGGCCGTGACGTGGATCGGGAACTTCTTGGTCGGCATGAGGTCCTTGATCGACTTCACGATCTTCTCCACGTCCTCGTCGCCCTTCGTCGGGACGCCGTCCGAGAGGAGGTAGATCGCGTCGGGCCGCGCGCGGACCGCGGGCGGGAGCGCCGTCGTGAGGTCGGTCCAGCTCGCGCGGTCGAGGCCGCCGAGGTCCTGGATGCGCTTCCTCAGCTGCTTGCGCTTCGGGTCGCTCGTCTTGACCGCGTTGCTCTCGAAGACCGAGACGGCCTTCGTGTCGAACAGGTAGACGCCGAACGTCTGCTGCACCGAGAGCTTCTCGAGGATCCTGTCCACCTCCTCGAGCGCCTTCTCGAAGCGGCCCGCGATCGCCATCGAGCCCGAGCGGTCGATGACGATGATGATGCCGTGCTTGTAGTCCTTGAGCTCGCCGTAGTCGTGGTCGTCCGGCGTCTTCTCGGGCTTCGCCTCGGTCTTCCCGGGCGCCTTGGGCTCGTCGGCGACCGCGACCGAGCCGAGTGCGAGGAGTGAAAGAACGACGATCGTCGAGATGCTTCGCGTCATGCATGACTTTACGTATGGCCCGGGACGAGGTTCCAATGAGCAGCCCATGCGGAAGATCAGCAAGGAGCTCGAGGACGAGGCGGTCAGGCATCTCCAGGCGCTCCTTCGCTTCGACACGACGAACCCGCCCGGCAACGAGATCGTCGCGGCGCGTTACGTGCAGGAAGTGCTCGCCAAGGAGGGGATCGACTCGAAGATCTTCGAGCCCTTCCCGGGGCGCGGGAGCATCGTCGCGCGCTTGAAGGCGACGCTCCCGACGCTCAAGGGGATCGCTCCCGGCGACGAGGGCGGCGCGCTCCTCCTCACCGCGCACATGGACGTCGTCCCCGCGGAGCGCTCGAAGTGGCGGCGCGACCCGTTCTCGGGCGAGATCTTCGAGGGGTGCATCTGGGGCCGCGGGGCGGTGGACATGAAGTCGCTCCTCGCCTTCGCGCTCACGATCGTCTGCGACTTGAAGCGCCGCGGCGCGAACCTGCGGCGCGACATCGTCCTCCTCGCCGTGGCCGACGAGGAGGTCGGCTCCGAGAAGGGCTCGCGCTGGCTCGTCGCGCACGAGCCCGAGCTCATCAAGGGAGAGTGGAGCCTCGGCGAGGTCGGCGGCTTCACGCTCCACATGGGCGGCAAGCGCGTCTACCCGGTCCAGTGCGCCGAGCGCGGGATCGCGTGGCTCCGCATGATCGCGGAGGGCCAGCCCGGGCACGGCTCGATGCCCCACGACGACAACGCCGTGATCAAGCTCTCGCGCGCCGTCTCGCGCTTCCACGCGCAGTCGCTCCCGATCCACGTGACGCCGCCCGCGCGCGCGTTCCTGAACTCGGTGGCGAGCTTCCTCGGCGGGACGTGGGGGCGAATCCTCCGCGCGCTCCAGGTGCCGTTCCTCTCGGACTTCCTCCTCCGCCAGACTCCTCCGGAGAAGCGGCGCGGACTCAACCCGCTCCTCCGCAACACGGTCTCACCGACCGTGCTCGAGGCGGGCTCGAAGGAGAACGTGATCCCGTCGCACGCGACCGCCGTCCTCGACGGCCGCCTCCTCCCGGGCTACACGACCGCGGACCTGATCCAGGAGCTGAGGACGCTCCTCGGCAAGGACGCGAACGGGATCCGCTTCGAGGTCATCCGCGACGCGCCCGCGACGGTCGTCCCGAGCACGACGCCGCTCTTCGAGACGATCACGAACGTGATCAAGGAGCACGACCCGGGCGCGATCGCCGTGCCCTACATGATCTCGGGCTACACGGACGGCGGCCCGCTCTCCGCGCTCGGCGTGAAGCACTACGGTTTCAACCCCGTGAAGCTGCCCGAGGGCCTCGACTTCGGCGCCCTCTACCACGGGCACGACGAGCGGATCCCGGAGGACGGCTTCCGCTGGGGCCTCTCGGTGCTCGCGGACCTCGTCGAGCGGTTCTGTGTCGTGGGGTGACGGCCGGATCTAGCCGGCGAGCCTGCCCGACGCCGGGACGCTCCGCTTCCTCAGGCGCTCGATCTCGTCGAACATGGCCTCGGGGGAGAGCAGCACGAGGTGGACGGCGTTCGCGAGGTTGAGCGTCGAGCCCGTCCGCAGGATCGAGGGCACGCGGAGCGCGAGCCGGTCGGTGTCGAGCCACGTGCCGTTCGTGCTCGCGTCGGTCACGGTCCACGCGCCCGTCGCGGAGCGCGTGAAGCTCGCGTGGAACTTCGACACCTGGTCGTGGCCGATGACGATGTCGTTGTTCGCCGCGCGGCCCAGCGTGATCATGTGGAGGAACGCGTTCGAGCCCGGGCGCTTCTTGAGCTCGTGGATCGCGAGCGTCTCGGAGAGCCGGCTCGCGGCTCGCGCGCGCGAGGCCGACATGGTGACCGTGTGGAACTTCGCCGCGGCGACCGCGGATGCGGTCTTCCGGATGTCGCCCCCGGCGGTGTCCTCGAGGCGGATGAGGAAGGGCGCGGGGTGGAGCGCCACGAACGCGTCGCGGACGAGCCCACGCGAGACGTGCGCGAGCTGTTCGAGGTTTGACGGCGAGCCTTCCATGGTGGTGATCGACCTCCCGTTCCCGGTGTCGGGGTGAGTGCCAGAGCACCGACCGGACCATTCGTACAACGCTGTCGCCCACCGTCGCGCGGTCCGCCCCCCCAAAACGGACCGTTTCGATCCGGTCGTGCATCCGTGCACGATCCGAACCGGCCTCTCCTCCGAAGTCGCGCCCTCCGGGGGACGAACCCGGGGTGGCCGCACGATTGCTCCCGCCGGGTCAGCGACTGGGTCGAAGCGACCGCGGCGCCGTTCCTCGGAGCGGGGCCGTGGCCTGGAGAGAAAGATCGATGACCTGGAGGATCACTCCGCTCCTGCTGCTCGTCGCGCTCGGCGTCGGCGTCGGGTGCAACGAGAAGAAGCGGAAGGGCGGGCTCCCTCCCGCTCCGAAGCCGCTGACCATGACGATCTCGCCGGCGACCCGGATCCCCGCGGACGGCGCCACGACCGCGACGATCAGCCTCGTCCTCCGCGACAAGCTGACAGGCAATCCCATCAAGGGTCAGTCGATCACGCTCACCGCGACGGGGACCGGGAACATCCTCACGCAGCCGGGTCCGACGGACGTGAACGGCAAGGCCGATGGCCGGATCGCCACGACCGTCGCCGAGACCAAGGTCGTCACCGCGACGGGGACCACGGGCGACGTGGCCTCGGCGAGCGTCACGTTCATCGTGGCGCCGAGCTCGTCGAGCGCGACGCTCTCGATCCTGTCGGGCGACAACCAGTCGGCGCCTCCGAACGGGATCCTCGCGAACCCGCTCGTCGTGAAGGTGACTGACCCGGCGGGCAACCCCGTCGTGAACGTGCCGATCGTCTTCACCGTGACGTCCGGCGGCGGGATCCTCTCCGTGACGAACACGACGACGAGCACGACCGGGCGAGCCGCCACGACCTGGCGAGTCGGCGCGACGCCGGGCGACAACTCCGTCACCGTGATCGCGACCGGGCCGTCGGGCGCTCAGATCCAGGGGTCGCCGGTCGTGTTCCACGCTCTCACGACCGCGGCGCAGCAGTAGAGAGCTCAGCCAGACGGCGCGCTTCGCGCGCGAACGCAGAGGATCGCTCCTCCACGTCACTCGAAGGAGTAGACCCGCGCCTCCTTCACGTCATGGCCCTCGATGTCCTTCGACGTCTCGAGGGTGAACGATGCGACTTCCTTCAGCCCCTCGTCCTTCTTGAAGAACAACCTCCCCGCATCTCCGAGGAGCAGCGTCGCCCCCGCTCCGACCAGCGCCTCGAGCCGCTGCCGCACCCTCGGCGACCTCTCCTTCTCGTACTCGAGGTCGGCCGCGAGGATCAGATCAGGCATCGAGGGCGGATCCACGTCCGCGAGATCCGCCTCGACGAGCTCGAACTCGACGCCGCTCCGGCGAGCGAGGATCCTTGCGACCGCGAGCGCCCACGGGTCCATGTCGAGCGCCGTCACGCGCGAAGCGCCGGCCCGCGCGGCGGCGAGCGCGACGACGCCGCCGCCCACGCCCACCTCGAGGCAGCGCCGCCCGCGCGCCCAGACCGGCGCGTCGAGGAGGACGCGCGCGATCGCGAGACCCGCCGGCCACGGGACGCCCCAGTAAGGCGGGTTGACGACCGCGCCGACGAGGTCCTCGGCGGCCCTCCAGAGCGCGTAGAGATCGGGCGCGTGAAAGACGCGGAGCTCCGGGCAGAGAGGCGCCGGCGCGAGCGGCGCGTACTTGTCGAGGAGCGCTTCGAGCACGGCTTCGTCGGGCGGCGGCGGACCTTCCATGGGCTTCGCCATGGGAGCACATTTCTGTAACTTGGGTGCCCATGGAAGCAATGGAACGCGGCTTCGAGCTGCGGCTGAACGGCGAGACGATCCGCGTCGAGGACACGGCGCCGAACACGACCCTCGCCGACTGGCTCCGCGCGCGCGGCTTCACGGGCACGAAGCAGGGCTGCTCGGAGGGCGACTGCGGCGCGTGCACCGTCAACCTCGTCGAGCGCGACGCGAACGGACACGCGTGCTTCCGCGCGATCAACTCGTGCATCGCGCTCGTGCCCATGGTCGCGGGGCGCGAGCTCGTGACCGTCGAGGGCCTCGACGGCCACCCGGTGCAGGAGGCCATGGTGAGCCACTACGGCTCCCAGTGCGGCTACTGCACGCCCGGCTTCGTCATGTCGATGTTCGAGGGCTTCTACCGCGACATCGCGAAGCCCGAGGCGCTCGCCGACCAGCTCTGCGGGAACCTCTGCCGCTGCACCGGCTACCGGCCGATCCGCGATGCGCTGTGCGAGGCGATCGAGAAGCGAACGCCGCAGGACGCGTTCACCGCGCAGCTCGGGAACGCGCGCTTCCGCTCCGAGCCGCTCGACTACTCGGCGTTCGGGCAGCGCTTCCTCCGGCCGTCGAGCACGAGCGAGCTCCTCGCGCTCCGCGCGGATCACCCGGACGCCGTGCTCGTCGCCGGCGCAACCGAGATCGGCGTCGAGATCACCAAGAAGTGGAAGAAGTTCCCGTTCCTGATCACGACCGAGGCTGTGGACGAGCTGCGCGCGGTCGAGAAGAAGGACGGCGCCTGGCACATTGGCGGCGCGGCCACGCTCACCGCGATCGAGGAGAAGATCGGCGCCTCGATCCCGGCGCTCCAGAAGATGCTCCTCGTCTTCGCGTCGCGGCCGATCCGGAACCGCGCGACGCTCGCGGGCAACCTCGTGACCGCCTCGCCGATCGGCGACATGGCGCCCGTCCTCCTCGCGCTCGAGGCGCTCGTCGTCCTCGCGTCGCGCTCGGGGCGACGCACGATGGCGCTCGACGACTTCCTCGTCGGCTACAGGAAGACGGCCCTCCGCCCCGACGAGATCCTCGAGCGGATCGTGATCCCCGCGCAGCCGGCCGAGCGGCGCACCGACTCCTTCAAGGTCAGCAAGCGCCGCGAGCTCGACATCGCGATCGTCGCGGCCGCGTTCAGCGTGGACCTCGCGCCCGACTCGACCGTCAAGAAGGCGCGCCTCGCTTACGGCGGCGTCGCGCCGCTCACGGTGCGCGCCAGGAAGGCGGAGGCGCTCCTCCAGGGGAAGCCGTGGAGCCGCGCGACCGTCGAGCAAGTGCTCCCTGTCCTCGCGGCCGAGTTCTCGCCGATCTCGGACGCCCGCGGGAGCGCGGAGTACCGGCGCGCGCTCGTCGCCTCTCTCTTCGAGAAGTTCTTCGAGGGCGTGAAGTCGGAGGCGCAGGACCTGCCGCTCGACTTCGTGCGCTCGACGCCGACGCCACCCTCGACGAGCAGCAAGGACCTCCGCCACGAGAGCGCGCTCGGGCACACGAGCGGCCGCGCGCAGTACGTGGACGACCAGGCGCAGCGTCGGCCCATGCTCGAGGTGTGGCCGGTCTGCTCGCCGCACGCGCACGCGAGGATCAAGCGCCGCGACGCGACGGCGGCGCGCGCGATGCCGGGCGTCGTCGCCGTCCTCCTCGCGGAGGACGTGCCGGGCCTGAACGACGTGGGCGCCGTGCGCCACGACGAGCCGCTCCTCGCGAAGGACGAGGCGTTCTACCACGGGCACATGGTCGCGGTCGTCGTCGCCGAGTCCTACGCCCTCGCGCGCGAAGCGGCCGCGAAGGTCGAGGTGGACTTCGAGCCGCTCCCCGCGATCGTGACCTTGAAGGACGCGATCGCGCAGCAGAGCTGGCACAACGACCCGCACACGATCGCGCGCGGCGACGCGCGGCGCGCGCTCGACGAGGCTGCTCACAGGATCTCGGGCGAGCTCGAACTCGGAGGCCAGGAGCACTTCTATCTCGAGACGCACGCCGCCTGGGCCGAGCGCGGCGACGAGGGCGACGTGAAGGTCGTCTCCTCGACCCAGCACCCGACCGAGATCCAGAACGTCGTCGCGCACGTCCTCGACCTCCCGCGCAACAAGGTCGTCGTCGAGTCGCCCCGCATGGGCGGCGGCTTCGGCGGCAAGGAGACCCAGGGCAACACGTGGGCCGCGATCGTCGCGCTCGCTTCCTGGAAGACGGGCCGGCCGGTGCGCGTCATGCTCGACCGCGACCTCGACATGAAGCTCACGGGGAAGCGCCACCCGTTCCACGCGCGCTTCGAGGTCGGCTTCGACGCCGAGGGCCGCCTCGAGGCCCTCGAGTGCGACCTCGTCTCGAACGGCGGCTGGTCGCTCGATCTCTCGCACGCGATCACCGACCGCGCGCTCTTCCACCTCGACAACAGCTACTACATCCCGGCCGTGCGCTTCACGGGCCGCGTCGCGAAGACGCACATCGCGTCGAACACCGCGTTCCGCGGCTTCGGCGGCCCGCAGGGCATGCTCGTGATCGAGGAGATCGTCGATCGGATCGCGCGCACGCTCGGGCTCCCGCCCGAGCAGGTCCGCGAGCGGAACCTCTACCACGGCACCGGGGAGTCGGCGACGACTCACTACGGCGAGCTCATCGAGGACAACCGGATCGGGAAGATCTGGCTCGGCCTCAAGGGGAGCGCCGCGTTCGATGCTCGCAAGGCCGAGGTCGCTCGCTGGAACGCGCGGAGCAGCCGCGTGAAGCGCGGCCTCGCGATCACGCCCGTCAAGTTCGGGATCTCCTTCACGAACACGTTCCTCAACCAGGCGGGCGCGCTCGTGAACGTCTACGCCGACGGCTCGGTGCAGGTGAACCACGGCGGCACCGAGATGGGCCAGGGCCTCTACACGAAGATCCTCGGCGTCGCGATGCGCGAGCTCGGCCTCCCCGCCGAGCGGATCCGGATCATGAAGACCGCGACCGACAAGGTGCCGAACACCTCGGCGACCGCGGCCTCGGCCGGCGCCGACCTGAACGGCATGGCCGTGAAGGACGCGTGCGTGACCCTCCGCGGCCGGCTCGAGGAGGTCGCGAAGAAGATGG
>CAZYLP010000124.1:12649-14181 GCA_964648345.1 uncultured Planctomycetota bacterium | reverse complement strand
CTTCACCGTCACGGAGGGCGCCGCGCGCTTCACGGCGCGGACGACGTCGAGGTAGTACTCGAAGGGCCGCGTCGGGTGGAGTCCGCCCACGACGTGGATCTCCGTGAGGCCCGGAGCCCGCGCGGACACGCTCCTGATCCGCTCGAAGACGGCCTCGGGCTCCATGGTGAAGGCGCCGGGCTCGCCGTCCGAGCGCCGCGCGAAGCCGCAGAACAGGCACTGCTCGACGCAGACGTTCGTCGGGTTCAGGTGCGCGTTCCGGTTGTAGTAAGCCACGTCGCCGTGACGGCGGATGCGCACCTCGTCGGCGAGCGCTCCGAGAGCGAAGAGGTCGGCCGAGAAGAGGGACTCGCCCTCCTCGCGGGTGAGCCGCTCGCCGGCGCGGACCCTCTCCGCGATCGCGGCGAGCCCGGACCTCTCGATCGTCAGGGTCATCATGACTCCCCTCCACGGTGGCCGATCCACTCCTCCGCGGGCGCTTCGAGGCGGGCCCGGGCCGCGCGAGAGCCCCAGCGCTCCATGAGCTCGTTCGGGACCCCGAGTCGATCGAGGAGGCGCGCGACGAGCGTGTCGGCGAGCTCGTCGATCGTCGCCGGCCCCGAGTAGAAGGACGGGCACGCGGGCACGACGAACGCGCCGAGCCGGGCGAGGCGCAGCAGGTTCTCCAGGTGGATCTCGGAGAACGGCGTCTCTCGCGGCACGAGGACGAGCTGCCCGCGCTCCTTCAGGACCACGTCCGCGGCGCGCGAGAGGAGGTCGTCCGAGATGCCGTGCGCGATCCGCGCGCAGCCGCCCATGGAGGCCGGCACGACGATCATCTTCCTGTAGCCCGCCGAGCCCGATGCGAAGGGCGCGTTGAAGTCACGCGGCCCGTGCACCGGGAACGGGAGCGCGCGCGGGTCGGTCCCGATCTCCTGGGCCCAGATCGCGCGCGCCGTCTTCGAGAAGACGACGCGCACGTCGGACTCCGGGAGGTTCCTCGCGAGGAAGTCGAGGAGACGCTGCGCGTAGATCATGCCGGACGCGCCGCCGATCCCGACGACGAGTCTCAGCCGTTCGTTCATGCGTTCGTTCCTGTGTTCGTTCACGGAAGCCTCTCGGCGAGGAGGAGGGCCGCGGGCCCTCGCGGGGGGAGGAGCCGCGCGTCGAGGACCCGGAAACCCGAGCCCGCGACGAGGGTCACGAGACCCTCGAGGTCGAGGAACGCCTCGATCGAGCGCGCGAGGTAGCGGTAGGCGCCCGGGTCGCTCCCGACGAGCCCCCCCACGAAGGGCACGAGGAAACGCACGGTCGCGAGATGAGCGGCTCGAGCGAGGGCGCCCCGCGGCGAGACGAACTCGAGGATCGCGAGGCGGCCGCCCGGGCGGAGGACGCGCCTCAGCTCGCGAAGCGCGGCCGCGCGGTCCGGGATGTTCCGCACGCCGTAGCCGACGCACGCCTTGTCGAAGCTCGCCGTCCTGAAGGGGAGCGCCTGGGCGCAGCCCTGGATCGCGTCGGCGGTACCGGAGACGTTGTTCACGAACTGGCAGCGG
>CAZYLP010000124.1:5841-12639 GCA_964648345.1 uncultured Planctomycetota bacterium | reverse complement strand
CGCGTCGGCGACCGGCCGCGCGCGGACACCGCTCCTGAGCATGCCGTGCGAGCGGTCGGCTGCCGTGACGCGCGCCCGCGGCGCCGCGCGCCGGATCCCGGCCGCGAGCTCCAGCGTGCCCGCGCAGAGGTCGAGCACGTGCTCGCCCGTCGCGGGGTCGAGCGCGCGCACGGTCTCGTCCCGCCACGCCGCGTGGAAGCCCAGGGAGAGCGCGGCGTTCGTCGCGTCGTAGCGCGGAGCGACCCTGTCGAAGAGGACCTCCGCGGTGAGCGCCGGCGCGCGCATGAGCGCCTCCACGCCGGACAATATACACCGCACTTTCTGACTTTTCAAATTTTCTTGAAATCATGGTAAGTCGATTTAGATTCGGACGACCAGGAGAGGATCGGTCATGATCGAGACGAAGCTCAAGCTGACGCTCGGGCACAGCCCCGACGCCGACGACGCGTTCATGTTCTTCGGGCTCGCGCGTGGCGCGGTCCCGGGCGCCCTCGACTTCGAGCACCAGGTGCAGGACATAGAGACGCTCAACCGCCGGGCCCTCGCGGGCGAGCTCGACGTGACGGCGGTCTCGGTGCACACGCTCGCCTTCGTCGCCTCGAGGTACGCCCTCCTCCGCGTCGGCGCGAGCGTCGGCGAGGGCTACGGCCCCCGCGTCGTCGCGCGCGCCCCCGGCCGCCTCGACGACTTCGAGGGGAAGAGGATCGCGGTCCCCGGCGCGCTCACCACGGCGGCGCTCACCCTCCGGCTCCGCCTCCCGGTCTTCGAGCCCGTCCTCGTCCCGTTCGACCGCGTCTTCGAGACGCTCGAGCGAGGGGAGGCGGACGCCGCGCTCGTGATCCACGAGGGGCAGCTCACCTTCGCCCGGCACGGCCTCCACCTCCTCGAGGACCTGGGCGCCTGGTGGCAGAACGACACGGGTCTCCCGCTCCCCCTCGGGGTGAACGTCGTGCGGCGCGACCACGGCCGCGAGGTCGCGCGCGACGTGGCGCGCTCGCTCAGGGACTCGATCGAGCTCGCCTTCGCGCAGCGCGAGGATGCGCTCGAGCACGCCGCCGCGTTCGGACGCGGCGCCGACCGGGCGACGCTCGACCAGTTCGTGCGCTGGTACGTGAACCCGCGCACCGTGGACCTGGGCCGGGACGGCCTCGACGCCGTGAAGACCCTCCTCGCCCGCGGCAGCGAGCGCGGGATCGTCCCGACCGTCGCGCCGGAGCTCCTGGAGCCCTGGGCGTGAGCCGGGCGCCGCGGAGCCTCCGCGAGCAGCTCGCCCTCCTCGTGCGGGAGGGCGAGCTCGCGACGATCGACGCCGAGGTGGACGCGCGGCTCGAGATCGCGGAGATCCACCGCCGCGTCATCGCGGCGGGCGGGCCCGCGCTCCTCTTCAAGCACGTGAAGGGGAAGCCGCACCCCGTCGTCACGAACCTCTTCGGGACGAAGAAGCGCGTCGAGCTCGCGTTCGGCACGCGCCCCCGGGAGTTCCTCGCGGAGGTGGTGCACTTCGCGGAGCGCTCGCTGCCGCCCACGCTCGGTCAGCTCTGGGGGGCGCGCTCTCTCCTCCGCGAAGGGCTGAGCATCGGCACGAAGACGCGACGCTCGGGTCCCGTGCTCGAGGTCGTCGAGCGCCCGCCGCGCCTCGACCGCCTCCCCGCGCTCACGGGCTGGCCCGAGGACGGAGGGCCGTTCCTCACGCTGCCGCTCGTCTCGACGCGCTCGCCGTCGTCGGGGAAACCGAACCTCGGGATGTACCGCGTCCAGCTCCACGACTCGAGGACGGCGGGCATTCACTTCCAGATCCACAAGGGCGGCGGCTTCCACCACCACGAGGCCGAGCAGCGCGGCGAGGCGCTCCCCATCGCGGTCATGCTCGGAGGGCCGCCGGCGCTCGTCCTCGCGGCGATCGCGCCGCTCCCCGAGGACGTGCCGGAGCTCCTCCTCGCGTCGCTCGTCCTCGGCGACAAGCTCCCTCTCTGCCGCGCGCCGAGCGGACCGATCCCGATCGCGGCCGAGGCGGAGCTCGCGCTCCTCGGGCGCGTGCCCGCGGGCGTGCGCCGCCCCGAGGGGCCCTTCGGCGACCACTACGGCTACTACTCGCTCGAGCACCCGTACCCCGTGATCGAGGTGGAGACCATCGCGCGAAGACGCGACGCGATCTTCCCCGCGACGGTCGTCGGGAAGCCACGGCAGGAGGACTTCGTCCTCGGCGACTACCTCCAGGAGATGCTCGAGCCGTTGATCAAGCTCGCCATGCCGTCCGTGCGCGCGCTCTGGAGCTACGGCGAGACGGGCTTCCACTCGCTGTCGGCGGCCGTCGTGCGCGACCGCTACCACCGCGAGGCCATGGTCTCGGCCTTCAGGATCCTCGGCGAGGGGCAGCTCAGCCTCACCAAGTTCCTCCTCGTGACGGACTCGGCGGTCGAGCTCCGCGACTTCGAGAAGACGCTCGAGCACGTCCTCGCGCGCTGCCGGCCCGAGACCGACCTCTACGTCCTGGCGAACCTCTCCATGGACACGCTCGACTACACGGGCCCAGCGGTCAACAAGGGGAGCAAGGGCGTCCTCCTCGGCCTCGGCGAGCCGGTCCGCGACCTCCCGCGGCGCTTCGAGGGCAGCCTCCCGGGGGGCTTCGCGGAGGCGATCCCGTTCTGCGCGGGCTGCCTCGTCGTCTCGGGCGAGGGCTTCGAGCGGGAGCGCCCGGCCGCGAGCCGCCTCGCCGCGAGCCCGGCCCTCCGCGACTGGCCGCTCGTCGTCCTCGTGGACGACGCCCGCGAGGCGACTTCGAGCAGCGAGAAGTTCCTCTGGACGACCTTCACGCGCTTCGAGCCGGCGGCCGACATCGCGTCTTCGAGCGCGGAGGTCGTGCGGAACCACATCGTCCGGCAGGGCCCGATCGTGATCGACGCGCGGAAGAAGCCCTGGCATCCGGGAGAGGTCGAGTGCGACCCCGACACCGAGCGGCTCGTCTCCGCGCGCTGGCGCGAGTATTTCCCGGCCAGGGACGGCACCGGAGCTCGAGCTTCGCCCGGCACTCGCCCCCGCCTCGATGCAGGAGCAGCTCGTCTCTGATCGGCACGGGAGGCACGGGACTCGACCACCGAGTCGAGTCAGGGGCACCGCCACAGCTCGAGCCAGGCGCGCCCTTCTCCTGCTGCTCGAAGGACGAGGAGGGCTCGACCGTCCTTGGTCCATGCTTGCGGGGCCGAAGCCTGCGGCAGCCTGAAGATCGTCATTCCCGCGAGCGTCCTGAGCTCGAAGGTGCCTCCCCGCCTTCGCTGCAGCACGAGGTCCGCGTGCGGGTGCCAGAGCACCTCGCCCGGCCGGTCGTCGGCGGTCTGGGAGAGAGCGAGCCGCTCCACGCGCTCGGGCTTCTCGAGGAGAGCCCCCGACTGGAGGTCGATCGAGAAGCGGACGGGAGCGCCGCCGAGCACGAGCCGCACGAAGCGGCCCGAGAGAGAGGGCCGGGCGTAGGGGGGCGCGACCTCTCCCTTGAGCTCGTAGAGCGTCGTGGTCCATCCGTTGATCAGTGAGTGGACGACGAGCCCGGGTCTGTAGCGCGCCACGAGACCCGATCCGAGGACCACCGGCTGGACCGTGGAGCGGCCCTCGATCGGCGCCGGCGCCGGCCCCAGGAAGGGCGAGACCTCGAGACCGCGGAGGCCGTTCACGAGGAGGCGCCGCGTGTCCCAGTCCACGACGGGCGGGTTGAGGCGCGAGGGGTGCTCGATGACCGCGCCGAAGGCGGGCCACGTGTAGACGCCGTGCTGCTGGTTGCCCTCACCGAGGATGAGATCTCCTCCGGGCGATACGTCGAGGAGGTTTCCACCACCTGTGCGTCGCGTAACACGCGCGTCCGCGTATTGGGGCGACCACTCGACGCATGTGATCGGACCTCGCACTTCGTCTTTGCAGAAGACCTTGCCCGGTACTGCGATCAATCGATCGCGACGTGCACCCGAAGCGGAGTGGAGGACCTTCCCCGTACGGATCGCGGCCACGTGGAAGCCCTCGCGATTGCTGCTCCACGCGAGCATCTCGCCGTCCGGGTCCAGGGCGACGTCGGTCACCTCGTGAGCGCCCGGGACCGCGACGGTCTTCTCCATGCGCTCGAGCTCTTCGGCCCAGATCTCGTTCGTCAGGTCGCGCGAGTCGTGGAGGGGCCCCGCGTGCTCGAGGGCCTCGCGGCGGCGGCCCGAGCGAGCGAGGAGCGAGACGAGACGGTGCCGCGTCTGCGCGTCGTCGGGCGCGCTCCTTAAGACTCGCTCGAGCTCGAGAAGGGACTCGTCCGCCACAGCTGGGAGTTTAGACTCTCGGTGTCAGACGAGCGGAGCGAGGCGCGGTGAAAATGAACAAGACGGCGATCGTAGCGGGCGTTGTCGCCCTCCTCGTCGGAGGAGGGGCCGGTGTCGGCTGGGGCTTCTCGGCCGCGGAGGCGGCGCGCCGCGAGCAGCAGGGGAAGATCGACGCCTTGCAGCAGCAGCTCGACGCC
This sequence comes from uncultured Planctomycetota bacterium, assembly GCA_964648345.1. Taxonomy (GTDB): domain Bacteria; phylum Planctomycetota; class J058; order J058; family JACQDU01; genus CAZYLP01. Next base: position 8,153 of record CAZYLP010000124.1, on the reverse strand, counting down.
GCGAACGCGAAGGCGAAGTCCGAGCGCGACAAGGCCGAGCAGGCGGCGCTCGACTTGAAGAGCGCGCAGGACGCGGCGGCCGCGTTCCAGAAGAAGGCGCTCGCCGACATCACGAGCGCCGTCAACCACGCGAACGAGCTCCTCGTGAGGGCGAGGACGCTCGAGAGCGACCTCACCGCCGCGAAGGACCGCGCGATCGCTCAGGTGACCTCGATCCAGGCGCTCGCCCAGGCGAAGGTGGACGAGGCCATGAAGGCCGTCGCCGGCATGCAGGCGACGCTCCAGACCTCGCTCGCCCAGAGCAGCGAGACGGCGAAGGCGGAGATCAACCGGCTGAACGGCATGCTCTCGGACCAGAAGAAGAACCTGGACGGCCTCCAGGGCCAGATCACGGGGCTCCAGAACCAGGTCGCCGAGCTCCCCGTCGTGAAGCAGAACCTGGCCTCCGCGCAGCAGGAGGCCGCTCAGTGGAAGCAACGTGCCGACGAGGCGAACGCGCGCGCGCAGTCGCTCGACCAGCGCGTCGGCCAGCTCACGGAGGAGATCAAGCTCCTCCGTCAGAGCGGCGTGAAGGGGCTCCTCGGAGGGAACAAGTAGCGGCCATGAGAGACGTTCGTCTCCGGGAGCATCTGGCGCCGGGCCTCCGCGTGAAGATCGTCCAGCCGAAGGACGAGGCGAGCGGCACCACCACCGAGGGCCTGATCGCCGAGATCCTGACCAAGGACGAGTTCGACCCCGCGGGCTGCGTCGTGCGCCTCACGACCGGAGAGGAGGGACGCTGCCTCCGAGTCTGGGCGCCGCCCGTCGCGCGGAAGAACGAGGTGCTCCCTTCGTTCAACGCGGAGCCCGCCCCGCTCCCCGAGCACAAGAAGTGGCGCTTGAAGGACAAGGACGTCGAGAAGGCCGCGAAGGACGTGCTCGGCGAAGCGGACCTCGACTTCATGATCGAGCAGAAGGCTCAGGGCCTCCAGGGAGACGCGCTGAGGCAGTACGGGATCCGGTCGGAGGATCTCGAGAAGAAGGCCCGTGAGCTCCTCGACGACGTGGACGAGGACGAACTGAATCGGCGAATGGGACTTTGATTTACGTTAGGATCTCCCCGCGATGTTCGTCGATTCCGACTCATTGAGAGCCGCGTGCCGCGCGGGGTTGGGGGCCGAGGCCCCACGGGTCGGCCACGACATCGCAGGACTCCGCACTCTCCTCGAGTGGCTCGTCGGGCGAGTGTCGCGGCGCCGCATGGCCGCGGAGGACGTGCGCGCCGGTTACTGCGCCCGCTCCGCGCGGGAAGTCATCGCGCAGGCGTGCGTGCCGTTCACCGCTCCCTGCGCGGATCTCTCGGTCGTCGCCGCGCTCCTCCTCACCGAACAAAGCTTCGAGGTGACGCTCGTCCTCGGCGGGATCAAGCGCGCGTTCCGGCACGTCAAGTTCCAGTGCGGCATCGAGGTCGCGCTCGGTGAGACGACCTGGGTCGTCGGCTTCGGCGTCGGCCGCTCGGTCGTCTACGAGGGGCGCTTCGAGCCGACGCCGCGGAGACCCTGGGTCTTCCGCCGCCGCCCCGAGGGGCTCGAGCTCGACCGGAGCTTCCTCTCCTACTTCGACCCCGAGGGCCGCGAAGGGCTCGGGCGTCTCGTGCCTGGCTACGACCTCGAGGTCGATCTCAAGAGCCACGTCCGCCGCTCCGGGCGGCTCTCGTTCGCCTTCGAGCGGCGGCGCGCGGGCTCGTCGTCGCCGGCCGCGCTCGCGGCGACGCCGAGCTGGGACGCGGCATGAACCAGCCCGGGATCTCGTCGGAGGACGCGCTCGAGCTCTTCGCCGCGGTCCCGATCGGGATCCTGAGCGTGACGCGCGACGGGAAGATCCGCGGCGGGAACTTCGCCGCGGCGCGGCTCCTCGACATCCCGCTCAAGGGTCTCGCGGGCCGCTCGTTGCTCGAGCTGGCCCAGGGCGACGACCGGGTCGCCTTCGCGTCTCTCCTCAACGAGGAACGCTTCGAGGACCGCGAGCTCCCGCTCCGCGGCCCGACCGGCGAGCGGCGGCACTTCCTCGCGAGCGGCCGGCCCATGCCCGACGGCTCGCTCGCCATGATCGTCCGCGACGGCAGCGCGGAGATGGCGCGGCAGAGGAAGCGCCTCACCCAGGAGAAGATGGCGTCGCTCGGCCGCCTCGCCGCGGGCGTCGCGCACGAGTTCGGGAACATCATGGCGACGCTCTACGGCTTCGCGCAGCTCGCCGCGCGCGGGCCGGCGCGGGGGAGGGGCGGGGACCGGGCGCGGACCTGGCTGATCGACCCCTCGGTCGCGGGCGGGGCT
>CAZYLP010000124.1:3970-5831 GCA_964648345.1 uncultured Planctomycetota bacterium | reverse complement strand
CAGCTCGCCGCGCGGGACCCCACGCTAATCTCGGACGAGCACGGTCCGCGCACCGCGATCACCGACCTCGTCGGCGCCGGCGCCGAGGCGAGCCAGCGCGCGCAGCTCGTCACGAACGCGCTCCACGCCTTCGAGCACGCGCCCTCGGGCGAGCTCGAGCCCTTCGACCTCGCCGACGTGATCGCGAAGGTCCTCGCCGCCCACCACTCCGAGATCGACCGCTCGCAGGTCAAGATCGAGCGCCAGATCCAGGCGCGCGGCCCGATCCTCGGCCAGCGCGGCCCGATCGAGGAGGCGATCCTCGCGGTCGTCAGGAACGCGATCGAAGCCTGCCGCGGCCCGCGCGGCGTCGTCACCGTCGGCCTCGTCGAAGACGGCGGGAAGATCGTGATCTCGGTCGCCGACAACGGCCCCGGGATCCCGGACGAGCTCCGCGACCGGATCTTCGACCCGTTCTTCACGACGAAGGGGAGCCTCGGCGGCGGCTCCTCGATCTCGAGCGGCTCGGGCCTCGGTCTCGGCCTCGCCGTCGCGTGGAACCGGGTCCGCGAGCACGAGGGCGAGATCGAGTTCACCTCGGAGCGCGGGAAGGGGACGACGTTCCGGATCGTCCTCCCGAAGAGACCCGAGGCTCCCGTCCGCCGCGACTCGGGGCCGGAGCCGGTGCGGCGGACGACTTCACGGAGGCGGCCGCGAAGGTCGATCCTCGTCGTCGATCCGGCGGAGAGCTCGCGGTCGCTCGTCGAGGCGGTGCTCAAGGCCGATCACTGGGTGCGCGCGGTCGCGACGGGCGACGAGGCCGTGGCGGCGTACGACGCGCCTCGCGCTTACGACTTCGTGGTGCTCGACGAGGCGTTCCTCGAGGCGTTCGCGGCGATCAAGGTCCGCGATCCTGGCGCGAAGGTCGTGCTCCTCGCGACGGAGGCCGGGAGCGAGAAGCTCCGGGCGGCATCGCAGCAGGCGTATGCGGTGCTCAGGAAGCCGGATCAGTTGAAGGACGTCCGGGAGCTCCTGGCGTAGCGCCCCGCCACTTCGCGACGAGCGGCGCGTACTTCTCGGCGAACGTCTCGAGGTCGCTTCGCATGAACGCGCTCGCGTTGGCCCGCGAGACGTCGGCGATGCTGTAAACCCGCCGCGGCTGGCCATCGACCTCGATGACGTCGCCCTCGGGCGCCGGCGCCTTCGCGTGGCGCTCTTCCCACTCGACCACGGGCTGCCACGCCGAGCGGTCCGCGAAGCGCCGGAGGGCCACGCGCGCCTCGAACGTCTGCCACCAGTCGTCGCTTCGCAGCACGCGGAGCAGGATGTCGCGCGCATCGTCGCCGCCGAGCGTGGCGAGAGCCGCGGCGGCTCCGCGCCGCGCGGCGTCGTGAGTGTTCGCGAGCAGCTCCTCGAGCGCGTGGAGCCCCGCTCCGCGGTCGAGGAGAGCGAGGAGGAAGCCCGCCTCCCCCCACGGGTAGACCATGAGGCTCCCGCCGAGGACGGCTCCGAGCCGAGCGCGGAGCGCTCCGTCGATCTCCGTGGCAGCGAGCACGCGTACGAGGAGCCGACAGCACCGGACGCCGACGTAACGCTGCTGGAAGGCGTCGAGTCCGAGCGCCGGCACCGCGTCGAGGAGCTCGCGGACCGGAGCGGCGAACTCGCGGTCGCTCCACTCCTCGATGAGGTCGAGCGCCCGGTGCACGACGGGCACGGTGATCGGCCGCGCGCGAAGGACGAGGAGGATCACCCGGCCCGCGGCATCGCGGTCGAGGGCGGCGAGCGCCTGGAGCTTCACGGCTCCTTCGGAGTCGCCCGCCGCCACGGCGCGCACGAGGTCGGTCTCGAGCTTCGCGGCGGCCGCTCGCTGATCCTCGTCAGC
>CAZYLP010000124.1:0-3960 GCA_964648345.1 uncultured Planctomycetota bacterium | reverse complement strand
AGCGCCTCGAGCGCGCCCACGACGTCCTCGGGCGCGAAGGACTCGCAGAGCTCGAGCGCCAGCTTCGCGTCGCCGAGGCCCGCCGCGAGCCACGCGGCCTCGGCGCGCGCGGGTGGCCCCATGTCCGCGCGGTGGAGCTCGACGAGCCGCTCGATGATGGGACCGAGCCGCGACGCGAGCTCCCTCGCCTCGGACGACAGCCGCCGCTCCACGAACAGGGAGGTGCGCGCGAGCTCGGGCAAGTCCGCCTGCCAGGCGTCGCCGCCCTGGGCTTCCTTCACGCGGCTCTCCGGAAGCTCGGACCGCTTCAGCGAGGCCAGGTAGGCGGAGTAGAAGAACACGTCGATCCCGAGCCACCCGCCCTGGCGATCGAAGTCGACGTCGATCCGCGCGCCGTCGACGCGGTGTGTGAGGCAGCAGCCCACGCCGTGGAAGAAGTACTCCCACTCGGGGAGGCCGGGGACCGGCCCCTTCTGCGGACGATCGGCCGGATGCCCGAAGCCGCCCTCGTTGCCGATCTTGACGAGGTCACCGCCGAGCTTCTCCTTGACGATCCGGGCCACCCACTCCTGGCGCTTCTCGTGGCGCGCGAGCGCGACGACGAGCCAGAGAGCCCGCACCGAGAGGTCGGGCACGAGCGGCGCTCTCAGGAGATCGAGGAGCCCGTCGTCGATCTCGCGACCCCGGGCCTGCTCGAGGAGCTTCGAGATCCGTCCGGGGTCGGGCAGCACTCAGTGGTCCGACGAGCTCCCCGCGGCGGCGGGCGCCCCCGTCGAGGCGCCGCGCGGGATGTCCTCGGGCGCCTTGTCGCTCGTGAAGACGAGGTCGTTGAACAGCGTCTGGAGCGGCGTCCCGGCGACCGAGAACACGCCCTTCACGCAGCGAGCGGTGGCGCTCTGGATCGGGACCTCGCCCTGGATATCGAACATCACCTTGCACTTCGGCATCTCGGCGACGGCGAGGTGGATCTCGCACTTGTCGCCCTTCGGGATCTCGCGGAGGAGGCAGAGGCCGAGGATCAGGTTGTCGCCGAGGAGCTTCGCCTTGATGATCAGTCCCTCGGGCGAGTCGTCGTTCGGGCCGGTGCGGAACGGGAGCGACGTGATGTAGAGCGCCGCGTCGCGCGAGGTCGTGGCGACGCCGCGCACCGAGTAGATCGAGACCGCGTTCGCCTTGCCCTTGACCTTGGTGGGCTTGAGCTTGACGGCGAGGACCTTCCCCTTCGCGCGCTCGAAGGTCGTGTCGGCGACGAAGACGTGGCCGCGGCCGGCCTTCGACTCGACGCGCTGGGCGAGGTTCACGTTGTCGCCGATGCAGGTGTACTCCATGCGCTTCTCGGAGCCCATGTTCCCGGCCGTGAAGTGCCCGGAGTTGAGCCCGATGCCCATGTGGATCTCCTTCTCTCCGGCCTTGATGAAGTCGGAGTTCAGGAGGTACACGGCGTTCTGCATCTCGACGCCCGCGGTGATCGCGAGGACGGCCTCTTCCTTCAAGGTCACGGGGACGCCCCAGATCGCCATGATCGCGTCGCCCATGAACTTGTCGATGGACCCGTTGTACTTGAAGACGATGTCCACCATGTACTTGAAGTACTTGTTGATCTTCTCGACGACCGCGTCGGGCGCCATGGTCTCGGACATCGAGGTGAAGCCGACGATGTCGGAGAAGAACACGGTCCCGTTCGCGAGCTGGCCGCCGAGCTTGAGGTCGATCTCGCCCGAGACCATCTTCTTCGCGAGCTCCGGCGAGAAGTAGCGCTGGAGGTTCGCGCGCGCCTCGGTCTCCTTCTTGATCTCGTCGAAGAGGTTGAGGTTCTTCAAGAAGATCGCGGCGTTCGACGCGATGCCGGCGAGGAGGTTCAAGTCGTCGGGCGTGAACTTCTTCACGCGGTCCTGGGTGTCGAGGTGGATGAAGCCGAAGACCTCGTTCCGGTAGAGGAGCGGCGCCACCATCATCGAGAGGATGCGGAAGTTGAGGATCGAGAGACCGCCCGAGAAGCGGTCGTCCTCCATGGCGTTCTGCGAGAGGATCGCCTGCTTCTCGCCGTAGACCTTGCGCGCGATCGTGCGCGAGATCTGGACCTCGTCGTTGCTGCCCGACTTCTTGTTGCGGACGACGGCGGGCTGGAGGTTCTCGACGCTCTCGCCGACGATGATGAAGCCGCGGTCCGCCTGCGGGAAGATCTCGAAGAGCTTGTCCATGATCTTCCCGAGCAGCTCATCCCGAGCCGTGATGGCGCCGAGAGCCTGGGAGATCTCGAACATGAGCTGGAGGCGCTTCTGGAGCGCCGAGACCTGGTCCTTCTGCGGGAGCTTCGTATCCGCCGCGGAGAAGACGATGCTCGCGTCGAGCGAGTAGTCCTCGGCGCCGCCCGACTCCTCCTGGTCGTCCTTGAGGACGACCTGGCTCGCGGATTGACCGGGGAGGTCGTGCCCGCCGACCGGCGTCGTCCCGGGCACCGAGCCGAAGGCGCCGACGGGCACCTCCTCCTGCGAGAAGGAGAGCTTGCGGGACGGCGGCCCCTGGGGCCCGCCCGGCCCGATCGCCTGGTTGATCGGGTTCGAACCCGAGCCGATCGGGTCGGCCTGGATGTTGGTGCCGTCGCCCTTCGTGAAGCGGAGGTTGATGCCGCCGACGGTGATCGTGTCGTTCTCGATGAGGAGGTGCTTCGTGATGCGGTTGTTGTTGACGTAGGTGCCGTTCGAGGAGCCGAGGTCCGTCACGAAGACCTGGCCGCCCTCCACGGAGAACTGGAAGTGCCGGCGCGAGACGCCGGGCGCGAAGACCTGGATCGCGTTCCCGGGGTCGCGACCCACGAGCTCGCCTCCCCGGAGCGGGAAGATCTGATCCCGGTTCGGCCCGTTCATGATCTTGACGCTGGCCATGTGTTCCCCCCCGCGGGGCACTCCGAGCCGTTACTTTAGCACCGTCATGCGCCTTCGAGCCATCGCCCCCCGCATCATCAGCCTCCTCCTCCTGGTCAGTTTCGGACCGGCGGTCCATGCCGAGGTCAAGAACCTGAACGGCCAGGTCGCCCCGGAGCTTGGACGATTCGAGCAGGTGGGCGGCCCCGACCGCGTGGAGAGCCTGGCCGCGCTCAAGGGCCGGGCGATCCTCCTCGTCTTCTTCGACACGGGCTACCCGGCGTGCGACCGCGAGGCGCCCAAGCTCGAGGAGCTGTTCCGCGCCTACCGCGACCGCGGCTTCGTGCTCGTCGGCGTCTCGGGCGAGCCCGTCGAGAAGCTCCAGGCGTTCATCCAGCAGCACAAGACGAGCTATCCGATCGTCTCGGCGCCGCTCGCGCTCAGGAACTACTCGATCGACGGCTACCCGACGAAGTACCTCGTCGCGCCGAGCGGGAAGGTCGTCGCCTCGGAGAACACGAACGTCACCGCGGCCATGATCGAGGAGCAGCTCGCGACGGCCGTCGCCTACCCCTTCCTCGACTACTCGAAGAAGTTCGACCCCTGCCTCGCCGCCCTCAAGGCCAAGGACCTCGTCCGCGCCTCGACCGAGCTCACGAAGCTCGAGAAGGAGGAGGGGAAGGACGGCGAGCACGCGAAGGTGCTCATCGGCTGGATCGAGGAGCAGGGCCAGAAGCGGATCGCCCAGGCCGACTCCGCGCTCGAGAAGGGCGAGGTCTTCGAGGGACGGGACCTCCTCGCGTCGGTCGAGAAGCAGTTCCCGCCCAAGTACGAGTGCGTGAAGGCGAGCCAGGAGAAGCTCAAGGCGTTGAAGGAGAGCCCGGAGGGGAAGAAGGTGCTCGGCGTGGAGAGCGAGTGGCGGATCGCGCAGGTCGCGGAGCGCGAGAAGAACTACGCGAAGGCGGCGGCTCAGTACGCGAAGTGCGCGAAGGCGACGGCAGGGACGAAGTTCAGCGAGAGGTGCGCCGAGAAGGCGAAAGAGCTCCAATCCAAGAAGTGAACGTGGAGGAGCGTTCCTGTCGTTCGAGACGCAGAG
>CAZYLP010000123.1:8575-14228 GCA_964648345.1 uncultured Planctomycetota bacterium | reverse complement strand
GAGCGAGCGTAGCGGGTCGAGACGCTTCGGCTAACGCTGTGCTCTGAGTGGGGCTGGTGCGAGGGGTCGTCTCCCTCGCCCCGGCCCCACAAGCTTTTACGGGAAGTCGGGGCTGTGATTTAGAACGTTCCGATATAACTTGGGGTTCAAGGGGCGAAGCCCCTGCCACAGCGGCACCGCGCCGTTTGCGGTGCCGCGAGGACCGTCTCGGGGTTTGGGGGCGAAGCCCCCAAATCCAAGAAGGAGCTTCGAATTCATGTGCGGCCTGATCGGCATCGTCCAGGGGTACGACCCCAAGGCGTCGTCGGATCTCTCGCCGCTCGGTAAGGGACTCGAGGCCCTCGCCGGGTTCGACGCCACCGCGGCCGACGCCTCGGCTCGCCTCGATGCGGCGTGCGCCCTCGTCGAGGGGCTCGCGGCGGACCTCCTCGTCTGGGCCGGCTTCCGCTCCCTCGTCGCCAGCCCCGACGCCCGCACGAACGCGGCCGGCCTCGCCCGGAGGCTGGCGGACTGCGCGGAGGGGATCGACAAGCGCCTCGCCGAAGGCCGTGACGGGACGGCCGTGTCGGAGAGGCTCGCCGCCGCCGCGGTCCGCGCGCGCGACCTCGCGTGGAAGCTCGAGCGCGACGCCCTCGAGAACGTGAAGCGGGTGGGCGAGCTCCGCGACGGCGACGGGACGGACAAGCTCCTCTTCGAGCTCTGGCGCCTGAACCTCATCTTCAACCAGCTCGAGCGCCTCGAGGTCCGCGGCCGCGACTCGGGCGGCCTCGGGACCGTCGTCCACCTGAGCGTCCAGTCGTGGAAGGCGTTCGCCGCGGCCGTCGAGAAGGACGGCCTCGCGGGCGAGCTCGAGCGCCGGCGCTCCTATCGGGACTTCCGCGACGGATCCGTCGTCCTCTCGGAGGGCGTGACGGGCATGACCGTGGCCTTCGCGCACAAGATCGCGCGCGAGGTGGGAGAGCTCGGCGCGAACGTGCGGGAGCTCCGCTCCCGCGCCAAGCGCGACCGCCTCCTCCGCCTCGCGCTCGGCCGCGAGGACGGGCTCGTCCAGACCTTCGCGCACACGCGCTGGGCGTCGAACGGCATCATCAACGAGGCCAACTGCCACCCTCTCAGCAACGAGGTCGACGGCGGGATCGGCTCGCGCGCCCTCGCCGCGAGCGCGGTCCTCCCGCGCGTCGTCCTCGGCGCGCTCAACGGCGACATCGACAACTACCCCGAGCTCGCCGCGCGGCACTCGGCCGAGACGGGCCGGCCGATCCCCGCCGGGATCACGACCGACGCCAAGGTGATCCCGGTCGAGATCGACCGCCGCTTCCAGGGCTCCGGCCCGAAGGGCTTCGAGGACGCGTTCGTCTCCGCGATCCGGGCCTTCGAGGGCTCGACGGCGATCGCCTCGATCGGCAGCGAGGCGCCGGGCACGTACGCGATCGCCCTCAAGGGGAGCGGCCAGGCCGTGTACGTCGGCTTCCTGCCGCGCGGCGGCCACATCTTCGCCTCCGAGCTCTACGGCGTCGTCGAGGTCGCCGAGCGCTACTACAAGCTGAACGGCGAGGCGGCCGAGTACGTCTTCCTGCAGGACTCGGGAGACATCCGCGTCACGCGCTACGACGGCACCGCCGTCGAGCTCGGCGACAAGGAGATCAAGAAGGCGCAGATCACGACCCGCGACATCGACCGGGCCGGCTTCGACCACTACCTCCTCAAGGAGATCACCGAGTCGCCCCGCTCCGTGCGGAAGACCCTCCGCGGCAAGTTCGTCATCGAGGGCGAGGAGAAGGCCCGCTTCCTTCTCGGCGACGAGGTGATCCCGGAGGCCGTGAAGAAGGTCCTCCTGGAGAAGAAGCTGAGGAAGGTCTTCGTGCTCGGTCAGGGCACGGCCTGCGTCGCCGCGCGGGCCGTCGCCGACTTCCTCGGGTCCCTCTGCGCGGAGCGCGGGATCGAGGTCCGCGGCATGCCCGCGACGGAGCTCTCGGGCTTCCACCTCGACCGGGTGGACGCGAGCACGATCTGCATCGCGATCAGCCAGAGCGGGACGACGACGGACACGAACCGCACGGTGGACCTCGCGCGCCAGCGCGGCGCGCACGTCCTCTGCGTCGTCAACCGCCGCAACTCGGACCTCGTGGACAAGAGCCACGGCGTCCTCTACACGTCGGACGGCCGCGACGTCGAGATGAGCGTCGCCTCGACGAAGGCGTTCTACTGCCAGGTCGTCGGCGGCTACATCCTCTCGCTCGCGCTCGCGGACGTCGCGGGCTTCATCAGCTTCGAGAAGAACCCGGGCGCGATCCGGATGCTCCGCGAGCTCCAGGACCTCCCCCGCCGCATGGAGGAGGTCCTCCAGTCGACGCGGGACCGCGTGCGCGCCGCGGCGCAGCTCGCGCTCCCCCGCCGGCACTGGGCGCTCGTCGGCTCGGGGCCGCTCCGGCACGCGGCCGACGAGATCCGCATCAAGCTCTCCGAGCTCTGCTACAAGTCCATCGCCGTCGACACGATCGAGGACAAGAAGCACATCGACCTCTCCTCGGAGCCGCTCATCCTCGTCTGCGCCGCGGGCCTCGAGGGCGCGGCGGCCGCCGATGCGGTCAAGGAGGTCGCGATCTTCCGCGCCCACCACGCGGCGCCCATCGTCGTCTGCGACCGCGGAGAGACCCGCTTCTCGGAGTACGCGCTCGCGACGGTCGAGGTGCCGCCCGCGGCGGCGCGCCTCGCGCTCCTCCTGAACGCCCTCGTCGGACACCTGGTCGGCTACGAGTGCGCGCGCGCGATCGACGCGCTCGCGGCGCCGCTCCGGAGGGCCCGCGAGGCCACCGAGGCCGCCCTCTCCGAGGCGCGCGCCGCCTCCTTCCCCGTCGAGAGCACCCAGAAGCGCTACCGCGCGGCGCTCGAGCCGCTCGCGCGCGAGACCTTCGACGCCGTCGCGCGCGGCAAGTGGAACTGCGCGGTCGAGCCGGACCTCACGCTCCGCGTGTCGAACGCGCTCCGCCTCCTCCTCGGCCAGATCCCGACCGAGGAGGCGTACCGGCTCGCCCGCGACCCCTCCCTCGCGAACGTGCTCGACCACTCGCTCATCGAGCTCACGCGCGGGATCGACGCGCTCCGCCGCCCGATCGACGCGATCAAGCACCAGGCGAAGACCGTCACCGTCGGGATCTCGCGCGACGGCGCCGCGACTCGCGTGGCGCGCGGCGTCCTCGCCACGGCGCTCACCGAGGCGGGCGCCGAGGTGACGAAGCTGATCGACGCGGACGGCGCGGCTCTCTCCGCGCTCGCGCCCGCCATCGCCCAGGTCCAGGGAGCGACCGTCTACGCGATCACCGGGCTCGACCCGCTCGGCGCTCCGACGAACGACTCCAGGATCCAGGTCGTCAAGAAGACCGGGGTCGCCGTGAAGATCCGCTCGCGCGCCGACGCGGGCTGCGAGCTCACGGGCACGAAGCGCCGGCTCGTCGGCGCGCCGCGCGTCCTCGTCTGCCGCGGCGAGCGCGACAAGCGCGCGCTCATCATGTGCCCGCTCTACGACCGCGGGCTCGTGAAGGGGCTCGGCCTCCTCCACGTCGAGTTCGTCGACACGCTCGCCACGCGGGAGCGCGCCCGCGCGCTCAAGGCGACCGGCCGCTACGAGGACCTCCGCTGCTCCGTCACCGAGGTGGACGTGGCGTGGGACGACCGCCTCCTCGACCCGGTCCCGCTCGCCGAGCTGCTCACGGCTCCGGTCGAGCGGCTCGCCGAGACCATCGTCAAGCTCGCGCGGTCGGCGGGCGAGGTCGCGGCTCAGGCGAAGACGGCGGAGAAGTGACCCCCAGGATCTCGCCCCGGCGCGCTTCGTAGAGGACGCGCGCCGTCTCGTAGCGCCCGAGCCTCCGGTCCTCGAGCGCCGCGACGGCGACGGCGCACGCGGTCGTGCCGAGCCCCGCCTCGACGAGGTCGAGCTCGTGGAGCTCGAGCCCGATCCCGAGCTCGCCGGCGCCGACGATGACGACGAGCGCCCACGCGACGATGCTCGCGCGCCGCGGCCCCGTCGGTCGCTCGTCGCGCGGGTGCCCGAGGATCTTGACGCGCTCGAGGAGCCACGCTCGCTCGATCGCGGCGAGGTCCGCCTCGACCCGGGCGCGCTCCGCATCCGCGCTCACGCGCCGCGCTCCTCGTCCCGGACGAGCGCGAGCCGGCGCGCCTTGTAGCGCGCGTACGCGTCCTCGAACTCTTGCGCGCACGTGAAGACGGCGAACGAGATCAGGGCGCCCGGGATGAGCACGAACACGGCCATGGCGCGGAGCGCGTCCGCGTCGCGATCATTGAAGAAGCTCCAGACGGCGAGCCCGATGCTGATCGCCACGAAGACCGCGCCGACGAGGAACGCCTGCGTGCCCGCCGAGAGCTCGGACGGCTGGCCGTTCGGCCCGAGGCGCCGGCGGCTCACTTCGCCCCACTCGTGGTCCAGCTTCGATCGGGCGAGCTCGTAGCGGAGACGCCTGACCTCGGCCGCGCCCCCGCCGATGGCGACCTCCGGCGCGCCGCCGAGTCGATCCTTGGCCCCGCACGACGCGCAGCGCGCGTAGCCGTCCCAGCAGCCGGCGTGGTGACGGGCCATGCACGCGCGGCACGCCACCCAGTCGTCCGCGGAGACCGCGATGTCCGCGTGACACCACGGGCAGCGCACGGCGCTCTGAGCGACCCTCAGTCGAGACACGGGAGCCTCCTCGGTTCGTCGAGCGGGGTCCGGCGCGCGTGGTCCTCCGCGACGAGAGCGTTCGCGTTCCAGGCCCACCAGAGGGAGCACGACCCGATCAGGGCCGCGATGATGGCGCCGGCGATCATGGCCGCGACGTTCTCCTCCTTGACCGTCAGGCACGAGACGGCGACGGCGACCGCCACGAACAACGAGAGGCCACCCACCGCCGATGCCATGACGACCCCCGACAGGTCCGCCTCGGGCTCGGGAGCTCTCCGTGCGGGGGGAGCGGTCGAGCGCGCCCGGGGCGCGAGAGTCTCGGCGCCGCCGCAGCACGAGCACACGGCGACCTCGGCCCAGCAGTGTTCGTGGTGACGGGCGAGACACTCGCGGCAGGCGACCCAATCCCGCTCCGACACCTCGATGTCCTCGTGGCACCAGGGACACCGGACCGCGCTCTGCGCGACTCTCACTAGGGACATGGGAGCCTCCGCGGACGCTCGACGGGGTCGGGCTCGCCGCGCAGGATCGCCTCGCGACGGGCACGGAACCTCGAGTAGACCTCCTGCTCTCTCCGGGCGAGCGGGATGGACATCTTCACGAGGACCGGACAAACGGAGACGAACACGAGCAGGAGGGTCATCGTCCCCAGCACGCTGCTCCGGGTCCCACCCATGGTCGCCGCCCCGGCGAGGGCAGCCAGGAGAGCGGCGAGGATGACGGCGAAGACGACGGCGACGCCCGTGCTCACGGGGCGACCGTCCATCGGCGCCTCGGGGCTCATCCTCCTCTCCCACTCGCGCTGGAGGTTCGCGAGCGCGGACTCCCGCCGCAGCCGGGTGATCTCCTCGGGCGAGACCTGCACCGTCGCGCCCCCGAGCCGTTCCGACGCGCCGCAGGTCGAGCAGCGCCGCGCTCCCTCCCAGCACTCGTCGTGATGACGGGCGAGGCATCCGCGGCAGACGACCCAGTCGTCCG
>CAZYLP010000123.1:0-8565 GCA_964648345.1 uncultured Planctomycetota bacterium | reverse complement strand
CGACGTCCTCGTGGCAGAAGGGACAGCGAACGGCGCTCTGCACCACTCTCAGGTCCGTCCGGCTCATGTCCGTCCTCGTATCTCCTTCTCGCGCCGTGAAGGGCGCCTCAAACCCTGGGGTGCTTGCACGTTCCGCGCCCAGGAACGAGGATCGAGCCCGGAGAAGCACCCGTTGAGCATCCCGACCCGCGCGCTGTCGAAGGCTCCGCCGATCCTCACGTCGGTCTTCGAGCTCTACAAGATCGGGATCGGTCCCTCGAGCTCGCACACGGTCGGACCGATGCGGGCGGCGATCGACTTCGTCGAGCGTCTCGGCGACCGCGCGAAGGACGTGAAGAAGCTCAGGATCGAGCTCCTCGGCGCGCTCGCCGCGACGGGCTGGGGCCACGGGACCGACCGCGCCGTCCTCGCCGGCCTCGCCGGCCTCGCGCCCGACACCGGCGACCCGCTCGCGATCCAGGGGTCGCTCCGGCGCGCCGAGGAGGAGCGGCGAATCCTCCTCGCGGGCAAGCACCCCGTCCCGTTCGAAGCGAACGACGACCTCGTCTGGGACCGGAAGTCACCGACGCCCGAGCACCCGAACACGCTCACCTTCCACGCCGAGGGAGCGGGCGGTGCCGTGATCGCCGCGGACGAGTACTACTCCGTGGGCGGCGGCTTCGTCGAGCGGAAGACGAAGGACGGCCGCGTCCGCTGTGGCCCCGCGGGGCCGGTTCCGGCGAAGGTCGCGCTCCCGTACGCGTTCGGGACCATGGCCGAGCTCCTCGACCACGCGAGGACGCACTCGCTCTCCTTCTCCTCGATCATGGAGGCGAACGAGGCCGAAGGCCGCGGCTTCACGCGCGAGCAGGTGCGGGCGCGTCTCCTCAGGATCTGGACGACCATGAAGGGCACGATCCAGGCCGGCCTCCACACGGCCGAGAAGGAGCTCCCGGGCGGCCTCCACATGAAGCGGAAGGCCCCCGAGTTCCTCCAGCGCCTCCGCGCCGAGCTGGATGGCGACCGCTCGCAGTACCCGCGGATCCCCTTCGGCGACCTCCGCCGGACGCACATCTACGCGCTCGCGGTCGGCGAGGAGAACGCGGCGGGCGGGCGCGTCGTGACGGCCCCGACGAACGGCGCGGCCGCGATCGTCCCCGCCGTGCTCAAGACCTTCCAGGAGGAGTCGGGCTGCTCGGACGACATGATCCTCCGGGGCCTCCTCACGGCGGGCGCCGTCGGCCTCCTCATCAAGGAGCACGCCTCGATCTCGGGCGCCGAGGTCGGCTGCCAGGGCGAGGTCGGCTCCGCGAGCGCCATGGCCGCCGCGGCGGCGGCCGAGCTCGCGGGCGGCACGCCGGCCCAGTGCGAGTACGCCGCCGAGATCGCGATCGAGCACAACCTCGGGCTCACGTGCGACCCGATCAAGGGGCTCGTCCAGGCCCCCTGCATCGAGCGGAACGCCATGGGCGCCGCGAAGGCGATCCAGGCCGCCTCCTACGCGCTCATGTCGAACGGCGAGCACCTGGTCACCTTCGACCGCGTCGTGCGCACCATGAAGCGGACCGGCGAGGACATGCACCGGAAGTACAAGGAGACGAGCGAAGGCGGCCTCGCGGTCTCGCAGGTCGAGTGCTGAGGGTCCCGTGCGAGAGCGCACCGCCGAGCTCGTCGCGCTCGCGAAGAAGGTCGACGCCGCGACCTTCGCCAGGACCTGTCCGGGCCTCTTCCTCCTCGCCGAGCGCTCCGAGCTCGAGCTCCCGAGGAAGAGCTCGGGCGCGAGCACGACGAAGCTGAACATCGCCTTCGCGACCGTCCCCATGCCCGGGGCGCCGGCCGCCCACCTGCCGCCGAGCGGCTTCGCGATCATCGAGGTCGTCCGGGGCGAGCACTCGCCCTTCGCCGACATGGTCTCCGTCGGGCGAGCGACCGCGAACGACATCGTCATCCGCCACTCCACCGTCTCGAAGCTCCACGCGTGCTTCTCGGAGCCCGAGAAGGGGGAGTGGCTCCTCTCGGATCACGGCTCCTCGAACGGGACGTGGTTCGCGGGGGAGCGCCTCGCCGAGGGCGAGGCCCGCGCCCTCACCGGCGACGACATGATCGCGTTCGGCGAGTGCCACTGCGCCGTCAAGAAGGCGGACGCTCTCTGGAAGTTCCTCGAGAAGGTGCGGCAGGGGAGCTGACCTAGATCCGGGCCAGCTTCTTCAAGTGGATGATGAGCACCGTGAGGTCTGCCGGGTTCACGCCCGAGATCCGGCCCGCCTGGCCCAGCGAGCGCGGGCGAACCTTCGCGAGCTTCTCGCGCGCCTCGAAGCGGAGCTCCTTGATGGCGCGGTAGTCGAGGTCGTCCGGGAGCTCGGTCGTCTCGAGCTTCTTCGCGCGCTCGACCTCGCCCGCCTGGCGCTCGATGTAGCCCTCGTACTTCACGTCGAGCTCGACCTGGACCCGCGCCTCGGGCGAGAGCGCGTCGAGCTCCTCGTGCGGTACGTCCGCGAGCGACGCCTCGGGGCGGCGGAGGATGCGCGCGAGGTCGGGTCGCCGCGCGAAGAACGCGAGGCCGCGCTCGATCTCCGCGCGCTTCTTCTCGAAGCGAGCCCATCGCTCATCGGTCACGAGCCCGAGCGAGCGCCCGACGGGCGTGAGGCGCACGTCGGCGTTGTCGTGGCGGAGGAGGAGCCGGAACTCGGCCCGGGAAGAGAACATCCGGTACGGCTCCTTCGTCCCGAGCGTCACGAGGTCGTCCACGAGCACGGCGGTGTAGGCCTTCGAGCGGTCGAGGACGACCGGGGCTTCCTCGCGCGCGGAGCGCGCCGCGTTGATCCCGGCGACGAGCCCCTGGCACGCCGCCTCCTCGTAGCCCGTGGTGCCGTTGATCTGGCCCGCGAAGAAGAGCCCCGCCACGTTCTTCGTCTCGAGGGTCGCGCGGAGCTGGGTCGGCGGGAAGAAGTCGTACTCGACGGCGTAGCCGTAGCGGAGCACCTCCGCGCGCTCGAGGCCCGGGATGGAGCGGATCACGTCCTCCTGAACGTCGGGCGGCATCGAGGTCGAGATGCCGTTCAGGTAGACCTCGAGCGTGTCGAGACCCTCGGGCTCCACGAAGATCTGGTGGCGCTCCTTCTCGGGGAACTTGACGACCTTGTCCTCGATCGAGGGGCAGTAGCGCGGACCGATCCCCTCGATGACGCCCGAGTAGAGCGGCGAGCGCGCCATGTTCGAGCGGATCACGTCGTGCGTGCGCGCGTTCGTGTAGCTGATCCAGCACGGGACCTGCGGGAGCGGGATCTTCTCGGTCGCGAACGAGAACGGCTGCGGCCGCTCGTCGCCCGGCTGCGGCTCCATCTTCTCGTAGTCGAGCGTGCGTCCGTTCACGCGCGGCGGTGTGCCTGTCTTCAGCCGCCCGACCTCGAAGCCGTGCTCCGCGAGAGAGCCCGAGAGCCTCGACGCGGGCGGCTCCCCCATGCGCCCGCCGTCCGTCTGCGTGAGGCCAACGTGGATCAGGCCCTTAAGGAACGTGCCCGTCGTCAGGACCACCGAGCGCGCCTCGTAGCGGCGGCCCGTCTTCGTCGTGACGCCGCGGGCCCGTCCGCGCTCGATCCAGACGTCCTCGACCATCTCCTGGAGGACCGAGAGCCCGCCCTGCCCCTCGCAGACGCGCTTCATGCGCGCCGCGTAGCGCGCCTTGTCGGCCTGGCAGCGCGGCGCCTGGACGGCCGGGCCCTTCCGCGTGTTGAGGAGCTTGAAGTGGATCCCCGTCTCGTCCGCGGCGCGGCCCATCTCGCCGCCGAGCGCATCGACCTCGCGGACGATCTGCCCCTTCGCCTGGCCGCCGATCGAGGGGTTGCAGCTCATCTTCCCGATCGTGTCGAGGCTCGCCGTGACGAGCAGCGTCCTCCGGCCCATGCGGGCCGAGGCGAGCGCCGCCTCGATGCCGGCGTGGCCGGCGCCGACGACGATGACCTCGTAGGGGGTCCGGTTCACCCTTTGCGACTCCTCGGAGCCAAGAGCGCAAGTCGCGCCGGGGCATTGTAAGCGGTGCCGTGGCGGGTCCAAGGATCGACCCGCGACGTCAGAAGTCCAGCCCCGGAGGGTCATTCCTCACATCGTTCCACAACGGTCGTTTTACACCCACGTACCCCAATGGGTCCGGCCCCCGGGGACATCGTCCCAACCAGCCCCGGGGGCCGGATCTTCTCTCGGTCCACGCCCCCCTTTTCGCGTTTCCTGTTTCCTCCAAACTCGCGATCCGTATGATGGCGCGCACGAAAGGGAGGTCAGGGAAACATGCCGACTCCGACCACGACTCCGAAGATGCAGACGCCGGTCACCACGACGCCGGCCGCCACGACGACGACCAAGCCGGTCTCCGGCTGCCAGGTCCGCGCGCTCACCGAGAAGCTCGCGTACGAGATCTGGGAGAAGAACGGCCGCAAGCACGGCCAGGACATCTGCAACTGGATGGAAGCGGAGAAGCTCGCCAAGAAGCAGCTCGGGATCTGATCCCGGCTATCGCTTCTGGACGCTCACGGGAAGGCAGGGAGCCAGCGCTCCCTGCCTTCTTGCGTTCCGGAGCACGAGCACCCGCTCCGTGGCCGGGAGGATGAGGAACGCGGCGGGGGCGAAGCCGAGCGCGAGCGCGGTCCTCAGGGCCGCGTCGAGCGACCCCTCGAGGCGCGCCGCCTCCGCGGCGAACACGAAGGCCCCTCCGAGGAGGACGAGCGTCGCGGCCCGCTTCACGTCGTAGGGGAAGGGGTAGAGCTCCTGCGCGTAGCGGTAGCGGAGCGCGGCGAGGACGCCGAACGAGACCAGGCCCGTCGCGCCGGGCACGAGGTGGAGGAGCTCGTCGGGCGCGAGCGCCACGCCCACCACGTTGAGGACGATCGAGGCCACCGCCGCGCGGAACGCGGCGTCGAAGCTCCGCTCGGTCTTCTTCGCGATGAGGATCCCCATGTGGACGAGGCAGCCGAGGCCGAAGATCACGTAGGAGAACGCGACGAAGGGCACGGCCCCCACCGCGTCGAGGAAGCCCGGCCCGACGAAGCCGAGCCCGAAGAGGAGCGGCTTCGCGAGGAGGGAGAGCCCCGCGGCGCCCCACGTCACGATGAGAGCGAACCAGAGGAAGACGCGCGCCACGACCGCGCGACCGTCCTCGCGCTTCACGACCTCGTAGACCTTCGTGCCCCAGACGAGCGTGAAGGGCTGGACGAGCCCGTTCGAGACGACGTTCCCGAGCTGGTACGCGACGCCGAAGACGCCGAGCGCCGCGGTCGCGCCGAAGCGCGCGAGCACCCACGTCTGCGAGCGGTGGAGGACGAGCGCGCAGAGGCTCGCCGGAACGAGCGGCAGCGCGAAGCGGAGGAGGTGCCCGAGGACCTCGCGCGACGGGCGCGGGGAGACGCGCCGGAAGGTCCACGCGAGGAGGAACGTCCCCTGCGCCGCGGAGGCGATCGCGTTGCTCGCGAAGTAGGCGGTCACGCCGCCCCGGAGCCACCCGAGCCACACGAGGTTGATCGAGACCGCGAGGACGAGGCGGCCGAGCGAGACGAGGACGAACGTCCCCGACCGGTCGAGGAGCCGGAGGTACGTGAAGCACGGCGTGGCGAGCGCGTCGAGCGCCATGGTCGTCGCCGCGAGGAGGACCAGGTGCTGCGGGACGGGGCACCCGAAGATGAGCGGTCCGACGGCCGCCGCTCCGAGCGAGAGGAGGAGCGCTCCGAGCGCGGCGAGGACACCGTTCGCGAGCACCGTCGTGCCGACGGAGGTCCGCCGCCACTCGTCGTCGTCGCGCTCGTTGTAGATCCGGATGAGCGCCTCGGCGAGGTTGAGCCCGACGACGAGGGCGACGAGGGCGACGGTCGCGTCGATGATCGAGATCAGGCCATAGTCCGCGCGCTCGAGCCGCCGCGTGTAGAGAGGCAGCATGAGGAGGCCGGCGATGCGCTGGAGGAGCACCCCCGCGCCGTAGATGGCCGTGTGGCGCCCGAGGGACCTGGCGATGCTCACGCGTTTCCTCATGGGGCCCCTGTGCGAGCCGCTTGCCTCGCTCGTGGACGCGCCCAGGGCCCGGACGCGCGTCGCCGCAGGAGTCAACCTTGCCA
Source organism: uncultured Planctomycetota bacterium (assembly GCA_964648345.1). GTDB lineage: Bacteria > Planctomycetota > J058 > J058 > JACQDU01 > CAZYLP01. The sequence goes on along the minus strand of CAZYLP010000123.1, from coordinate 2,488 downwards.
CGATTTACGACGAGGCCACGCCCGGGCTGGGGTTCTCCGCGCGGCGCGGGCATTGCAAATCGTCCCCCCGTGCAGGAGGCGCTGGAACACCATGGTCGATGAGCTCGACGAGGCGCGCGAGCGCGCGAAGGCCGCGTGGTCCCTCGTCCAGGCCGACGTGATCCGCTTGAAGGAAGCGTTCCGCTCCGAGGTGGACCACGTGAGGCAGCTCGGGCCTTCGAGCATCTGGAAGACGTACCCGCTCCCCGTCCTCGGAGCGATCGCGGGGCTCGGGCTCGTCTTCGGCCTCCGCGGCGGACGCCGCAAGGCGGCCTACCGCGCGATCGTGCGCGCCGGGACGGACGTCGTCTCCACGGCCGCGAACGAGCTCAAGAGCACGGCGAAGCCGAAGCCGGAGAAGTCGCTCAAGCGCAAGCTCGTCGAGGCGCTCGTGCTCGCCGTCGGGAGCAAGGGCGCGCAGATGCTCGCGGAGATGGCCCAGACCCAGGTCCAGGCGCGCATGGCGAGCGCGCCCGAGCCCCCGGTGCTACCCTCCCCACGTCGGGGGTAGCCTCTGCGCCGGAGCACCACGACCCTGTTCGTCCTCGCCGCGCTCATTGCGGGCGGGGCCGTCGCCCGAGCGGACCTCGATGTCGGGGTCCCGCCGGGGACCCCGCTCGACTGGGTCGCGGGCATGCCGCGCCGGATCCCGACCGGCTCCGTGCGGATCCCGACGGGAGTCGCGCACGGGCCCAAGAAGGACGAGCCGGCCCACACGGTCTCGCGCGATTCTTCGGTCCCGAAGACCCACGTCTCGAGCTCGGACCTCGGCCCCGTCCTCCCCATGGCCTACGCGCGGATCCTGACCCCCGACATCAAGGGCCACCACCCGTGGGTCAACGAGCGGCCCGTCCAGGAGCTCTTCGACGGGAAGAAGCAGGCGACCGGCAGCCCGAAGGACGGCGCCGCCCTCGACGCGCCCTATCCTCCTCCGGTCGGCGAGGACCACCACTGGCTCACGCTCGCGCTGCTCCTGAGGAAGCTCCTCCACCCGAACCTCATCTCCGACTCCGAGTCGCAGCACGTGCTCATCGGCATGGGCGAGTGCGTCCTCCCCGGCCTCACCGCGGCGGAGCACCAGGCGACGCTCAAGCACTGGATCGAGCAGGTGCGGGCGGACGTGGGGCACCTCCCTTCGCGCCGGCCTCACGCCCTCGCGAGCGGAAAGACGCTGGAGGAGAAGATGCTCCTCCGCCTCGCCGGCGAGGACCTCGCGTCCGGGTACCCGACGGGCCTCGACGCCGACTTCGCGAAGCACCTCCTCGCCCTCGAGGCCGACGAGACGGTGCCGCTCCTCATCAAGTACCTCGAGGACAGCGACCACCCGCTCCTCAAGCGGAACGCGTGCTCCGTCCTCGGCAACTACGTGAGCGACGCCTCGACGAGCGCGCTCGCGAAGGCGTTCAGCCACACCCAGGACGGCGTGCTCCGCGAGCGCGCGATCGACGCCCTCGCGCGGCGGCGGAGCACGGCGATCCTCCCGGCCCTCGAGCGCGCGGCCGTCCAGAAGGGCCTGCCGCAGACTCTCGCGATCTGGGCACTCGGAGCGATCGGCGACCCGAAGGGCGCCCACTGGTGCGTGCGGGCGCTCGGGAAGACGGACGACCCGGACCTCCTCTGGGTCGCGATCCCCGCCGTCGGCCGGTCCCACCACGACAACAAGAAGGAAGCGATCAACGCCCTCCGCACCCTCGCCCGCTGGCTCGTCGAGGTGGACGACGGCACGTTCGAGGAGAAGCCGGCGCTCACGGCCGACGTGCCCGACGGACCGCTCCTCAAGGTCACGTGCCTCCTCGAGATGGCGATCGTCGCCCTCGCCCGCCTCGGCGACGAGCCGGCGAAGAAGGACCTCTGGAAGCTCCTCGATGGCGAGGGCGCCGACATCCAGCCCAAGAAGAAGCGGAAGAACGCCGGGCAGGCGGCGGTCGCGTCCAAGGGGACGTTCGGTTCGCTCCACGTCCCTTGCCTCGTCCTCCTCCTCGAGACACTCCCCTCGCTCGGCGAGCCCGGCAAGAAGCGGCTCCACACCATCATGACGGACACGGTCTGCGAGCCGTCGCTCCGGCTCCTCGCGATCGACGAGCTCCACCAGATGAAGGCGCTCTCGACGGCCGACCTCGAGGGGCTCCAGAAGGATGCTTGCCTCCCGCTCCGCGCGCGGGCCCTCCGTTACCTCGCGACGCTCGACCCGAACGCCGCGCGCAAGCACGCCCTCGAGCTCCTCAAGGCCGCCGGCCACGGAGGCTCGGACGTCGTCGCCGCGGTCCAGCTCATCGCCCGGGACAAGACGGCCAAGTTCCCGATCAAGCGCTTCACGAGAGCCCTCAAGCTCGCGGCCGACGCCGCGATCGCCAAGGCCCCGAAGGCGGCCGCGAACGCGAACGACCGGACCTTCGAGACGCGCCTGCCGATCCTCGAGGAGATCCTCCTCGCGCTCGGCGGCTCGCTC
>CAZYLP010000122.1:9689-14265 GCA_964648345.1 uncultured Planctomycetota bacterium | reverse complement strand
CACGTGAAGGACGGCAAGATCGTGAAGATCCTCTACTCGTCCTCGCCGAACCCCGAGGGCGCGACGGTGATCGACACGAAGGGGTACATCTACCCCGGCCTCCTCAACCTCCACGACCACGTCGCCTACAACTTCCTGCCGCTCTACCCGGTGCCGAAGCACTACACGAACCGGGACCAGTGGCCGTCGGGCAAGCTCTACGAGCAGCTCGTCAACAACCCGAAGAACCTCGTCACCGACTCGGGCTACTTCGACCTCCAGACCGAGGTCCTCAAGTACGCCGAGGTGAAGGCCCTCGCGGGCGGCGGGACGGCGATCCAGGGCTCGCCCGCGGACTCGGGCGTGACGACGATCCTCTGCCGCAACGTCGAGGCGAAGAACTTCGACAAGGACACAGTCGGCTGCCGCACGCTCCCGATCGACGCCATGTTCGTGAAGGACCTCGCGAACCAGAAGGCCTCGATCGCGAAGCTCGACGCGTGGTTCTTCCACCTCTCCGAGGGCATCGACGACTACGCGCGCCGCGAGTATTCGAACACGGCCTACAACCCGAGCATCAACCCGGGCCCGAAGAACCAGGGCGGCTTGAAGCAGCTCGGCCTCGTCAACAAGCAGCTCGTCGGGATCCACTGCACGGCGCTCAAGGAAGAGGACTTCGCCGACTGGGACAAGATCACGGGCGAGGGCCCGAAGATCGTCTGGTCGCCGCTCTCGAACCTCCTCCTCTACGGGAAGACGACGGACATCCCGGCCGCTCGCCGGCACCACGCGACCGTCGCGCTCGGCACGGACTGGAGCCCCTCGGGGAGCAAGAACCTCCTCTGGGAGCTCAAGGTCGCGGCGCAGGTCAACAAGCAGTTCTGGAGCTCGACGCTCAGCGACTCGGACCTCGTCGCGATGGTGACCTGCAACCCGGCCAAGATCCTCAACTGGGACGACAAGGTCGGGACGATCGCCACGGGCATGGTCGCGGACCTCGTCGTCGTGGACGACATGAAGGAGTCCAACAGCTACCGGAACCTCATCGAGGCGACCGAGGCGAACGTCCAGCTCGTGCTCGTGGACGGGAAGCCGGTCTACGGCGACTCGGCGACGCTCAAGAAGCTCGTCGGCACGAGCGGCTGCGAGGTCCTCGGCGAGCGGCCGCAGTCCACGCGCGAGAAGGCCGTCGTCATGAAGTGGCCCGTCCCGAGCGGCGACCAGTCGCTCAAGACGATCACGAGCCTCGTGGACTCGGCCTGCCAGTTCAGCCCGTCGGCGCTCGCCGCGCGGCTCAACACGGACGAGCACGACCGCGCCGCGGTCGAGAAGTGGCTCGTCTCCGCGCTCACGAAAGCCGGCAAGCCGGTGGACGCGAACTTGAAGGACCCGAGCCAGCCGATCACGACGACCCAGGTCGCGACCTTCATGTCGCTCAAGTTCCCGAACGCGCGGCCGATCGCTGACATCGACAGGATCTACCAGAACTCGGACGACGGTTACTTCACGGCTCTCGAAGCGAACCTGCACTTCAACGGGGCGACGAAGGTCTTCGACGCGACGACCCTCCGCGCCTACAGGAGCAGCAAGTGACCAAGCCCATGCCGACGCCGGACGAGGAGTCGCTGTTCCCCCGTCCCGCGAGCTGTCCCAAGGACTGGCGCGAGAAGGCGAAGAAGCTCGACCTGAAGCTCCCCGCGAGGGACGAGGTCTCCGAGCCCGACGCCGTCTCCGTGGACGCGGTCTCCGCGGACGCGATCTCCGTGGACGCCGTCTCCGCGGACTCGCTCTCCGTGGACGCCGTCTCCGCGGACGTGACCTTCGAGGACTCCGTCTCCGCGGCGCCTCCTCCTCCGCCTGTCGTGAAGGAGAAGCCGATCGCGAAGACGCCCTCGAAGGCGGCGCCGGCCGCGAAGAAGCCCGTCACCGCATCGGTCGCGAAGGTGCCCGCGGCTCCTGTCGGCAAGAAGCGGCGCGCCGCGAAGAACGTCCTCCGCGCCGCGGCGATCTTCGGCGCGATCGGCGGGATCGCGCTCCTCGCTCAGGACAGAAAGCCGACGGCGTCGCCCAAGGCCGTCGTGCCCATGGACGCGCCGGTCGCGAAGGCGGCCGAGAAGCCGAACACGCCCGTCGTCGCCCTCGAGGTGGCCAAGACTCAGAAGACCGCGCCCGCTCCGAGCGCGGCGGCGAAGAACGTCGCCGTCGCCAAGGCGGCGCCCGTCGAGTCGGACGAGCCGCCGGCCGTCGCCTCCTTCGACAAGAAGGCGACCAAGGGCAAGAAGTCGCTCCGCGAGCTCTCGAAGCGCTCGCGCCACCACGAGGCGATCGCGCGGATCCTCCTCGAGATCGACCCGGCCAACAACACCGAGGACGCGCAGCTCAGGACCGCTCACCAGCTCTCGCAGCTCGGGCCGCCCGCCGTGCCCGCGATGCGCGAGATGATGGAGGAGATCGACGAGGAGTCGGACCGCCGCGTCCTCGCGCTCGCTCTCGCGGGCATCCACGACGACGAGACCGCCGCCGACGCCGCCGGTGAGGGCCTCGCGCTCATCGAGGACGTTCCGGTCCAGGCGAAGATCCTCCGCCAGCTCCCCGAGACGCCCCAGTCGAGCGAGTCGATCGCGCAGGCTTACAGCGTCGAGGCGAACGCCGAGACCCGGATGCTCATGCTCAAGGAGTACACCCGCCGGATCGGCATGAACCCGGACGAGGCGGGCCCGGACCTCCCGGTCCAGGTGAGCGAGTTCGAGGTGGACCACTTCCTCCGCATGGCGGCGAACGACAAGGACGTGGCGATCCGCCGCGAGACGCTCCGCATGATCGAGGAACGGGGCGCGCCGCGCGACATGGCCGTCGCGGAGGAGCTCTACAAGAGCTCGACGGACCAGATCACCAAGAAGGCCGCGCTCTTCGCCTACAGCTCCACGGGCGGCGAGGCCGCCGTGCCCTTCCTCGCCGAGCTCTCGAAGAGCTCCGACGTGAAGGTCCGCATGGAGGCCGTGGACGCGATCTCGAAGGCCCGGAGCGACAAGGCGATCGAGCTCATGGAGAAGATCTGCAAGGACGACTCCGAGATCCGCGTCAAGAAGCACGCGCAGAGGCTTCTCGCCAAGATGCGCGACCCGAGCTGAGCTACTTCTTCTCGGTGGCCGCCGCCGCCGTCGCGCCGAGGTAACGGCTGGTCGCCACCCGACTCACCTTCAGGATGTTGTCGTAGAAGTCGTCCAGGTGAGGCCGCATCTCCGGCTCGAGGTAGTCGAAGTTGACGCCGCGGTCGGTGATCTCCCAGAAGGCCCGCTCGGCCGCGTGGAGCTCCTCGCGGATCGAGCGGAGGCGGTCGTGGGGCTCCGCCTTCATGTCGCCGCCGATCCGCTCGGCGAGGTCGCGCCGCTTCTTCGAGATGCAGAACGCGGCCGCCACGACCTGCGCCTTGCGCACGCCGCGGAGGTGCACGTCCGAGACGGCGTTCACGTCGGGGGCGCGATCGACCTCGAGGAAGATCGCGAGGAGCGCGTCGATGTTGGTCAGCTCCTTCGCCATGGCCTTGCGGAGGAGCTTCTCGAGGTCGTAGGCGACGGTCTCGAGGATGAAGCCGAGGCCCCCCGAGTCGAAGAGCTGACCGTAGTACTTGAAGTAGCCGAAGACGAGCTCGGTCAGGAAGAGCTCCTTGCGCTCGATGAGCTCCTCGGCGACCGAGCGGTACTGGTAGAGGATGTTGTAGGCCGTGCGGACGTCCTTCGCGGCGAACGCGGAGCGCAGGCTCGTGTTGAAGAACTTGAGCGCCAGGCGGTGCGCTGCCTTGTCGTCGCGCTTGAGAGCCTCGAGCGCCACGTCCTTCAGGAACATGGCGATCAGGTTGTTCAGGTCGCGGAGGTTGTTGAGCGCCTGCCCGAAGACGAGGTGGAGCTGCTTCATGGCCTTGTGCTCGACCCACACGCGGTCGTTCTGGAGGTCCTCGATGCCCTCCTGGGAGAGCGTGACGTAGTCCGGGTTCCCGGTCCGCTCCTCGGGCTCGATGAGGAACCAGGCGGGCGGCATCTTCGGCTTCTGGTCGAAGTAGTCGAAGACGACGCCGCGGGCCGCGTTGATCGCATCCATGCCGAGCGCGCGGTCGCGCTGGACGATCGAGTTGAGCGCGATGTCCGCGAGCTGCTCCACGGAGTTCGAGACCGCCTGCTTCACCTCGAGGATCCGTCGGTTGGACGCCGCGCTCGACGTCGGGGTGAGCTTCTTGACCTCGGTCCGGATCCGGCGGCGGACCTCGGTGCGGATCGTGTTGATGATGTTCGCCGGGGCGAGGAACGCGAAGACGTACGAGAAGTACGGGATCAGGAGGAGGATCGAGAGGCTCGCCAGGATGAGCGCGACCGAGAAGCCGAGCCGCGGCACGTAGCCGCCGCCGTAGCTCGCCATGACCCAGAGCGGGAAGATCGACGAGATCACGAAGAGGCCGGTGACCGCGAGGTTGATCCGGTCGCGGATGAACAGGTCGGTGACCTTGCTCGAGTACCGGTTCGACGCGAGCTCGACGATGATGGCGACGACCGTGATCGCGATGCCGAGGATCCCGGGCACGACCTGGCCGATCGTCCCGAGG
>CAZYLP010000122.1:0-9679 GCA_964648345.1 uncultured Planctomycetota bacterium | reverse complement strand
GTCCCGAGGACGTCCCTCAAGTTCTGCGCGTCGGGGGCCGTCAGGACGTCGAGGAACGTGCGCGTCCCGGCGGCGCCCTTCCCGATCACGAAGAAGTCGACGCCCGTCGCGATCATGAACGCGAGGAAGAAGGCTCCGAACAGGACCGCCGACGGCACGACCCAGGCCCGGAACAACTCTGCCGCGCCAGTGCGCTTCTCATCCGCCATGAGGCCAGCATGTTACACGGATCGCGACCAGCGGCAACATGGCGCCTGTCGGAGAGCGTCGCTATAAGGGTTTTCAGTTCGTCTCGCGGTAACGTGCCGCGACGGACCCCCTGGGCTCGGGGCCGCGATCTCTGGAAGCGGTGGCCGAGAATCAACCCCGTCACGAGGCTGCCGACCCGGTCGCGCGAAGCAGCTCAACGCGCCGTGCTTCCGTGCTCGACCCTGCGTGGCTCGACGAAGGAGGTGATCCAGATGGCCGACGGTAAGTGTTGTGAATACCGGAGTTGGCTGTCGACCTGAGCGTCGACGGGCCCTTGGGTTGACAGTCAACCGGCCCGCCCAGCGAGCGATCGCTGCGCGGGCCGGCCCTTTCCTTGGGATCTTCTGGAAGAATCTGGCCGACCCGGACTTCTCGAGAGGAATCGGTGGACGACCTCGCGGCACTCGTGAAGCGTGTCCGAGCGAAGGACGCTTCCGCGGAGAGCGAGCTCCACGGGCGCTACAGGCGCTTCGTCGAGCGCCGCCTCGCGGAGGCGCGCGAGCGTCGAAACTGGTTCTGGCTCGAGGATCTCGATGACGCCGTCCAGGAAGTCTTCATCCACTTCTACCAGGCCGTCCGCGAGGGCAAGTTCGCCTTCGAGGGCGAGGAGCGGCTCGAGGGCTTCCTCGTCCGCACGTGCTGGTTCGTCGCCATGAACGCGAAGGACAAGGTGCCCAAGGCGCGCCGTGTCTCTCTCTTCGCGACCGACGACGACGAGGAGGGGGGCCTGATCCTCGATCTGCCGTCGTTCGCGCGGAGCGCGAGCGAGCACCTCCACGGCCGTGACTGCGCGGAGCGGCTCTACAAGACGATCCAGGAGCTGGGCGAGGCGCGCCGCGAGGTCCTCCTCCGCACGCTCCAGGGCGAGAAGGTGCGCGACATCGTCCGCGCGACCGGCAAGACGGCCGCGGCGATCTCGGGCCTCAAGTTCAACGCCATGAAGGAGCTCAAGGAGAAGCTCGAGGCGAACGGCTTCGTGAAGGACTGCGGCGCGGAGGCGTTCGAATGAGCGACCACCACCTCGAAGACGAGCTGCTCGCGCGCCTCGCGGAGGGCGAGACCGACCCCGCGACGGCCGCCCACCTGGGCGGCTGCGAGCGCTGCCGCGGAGCGCTCCGCGCCTACCAGCAGACGGCCGCGCTCCTCGAGAGCTATGCGCCCGCTTCGCGCAACCTCTGTCCGCCGCGCGGCGAGACGGTCCCGCGCGCGCATCTCGACGCGTGTCCTCTCTGCCGCGAGGACCTCGCCGACCTCGCCGCGCTCGACGCGCCGCCGCGCGCCGTGCTCGCCGTCCGTCTCGCGCGGGGCCTCGTCGAGCTGGTCGAGAACGCCCTCGGCGAGCTCCTCCCCGCGCCCGAGCCCGCGCTCGCACGCGGCGGCGCGGCGGGCGCCGCGGTCGCGGTCCGTCGCGACCTCGGCGGGGGCGCGACCCTCGAGGTCTCGCTCGCTCCGGGCCGCGAAGGCGTGGACGTCCTCGTCCGCGTCACGGGTGCTCCTCGCTTCAGGGCCGAGCTCGCCCGCGCCGGGCGGCTCGTCGAGGGCCGCGAATCAGACGAGCGGCAGCGAGGCGCGGTCGCCGAGGACGGCCGCGTCCTCTTCGACGGCGTCGCGCCCGGCGAGTACGAGCTCGTCGTTCACCGGAAGGACGCTGCGCCGGTCGAGGTCGTCCTCGGCGTGCGCTCCGCGTGAAGGACAGCGGGCCGAAGTCTCCGCGACGCGGGTGCGTCTTCTTCGGTCTTCTCTTCCTCGTCCTCGGGGGTGGGTTGCTCGCAGCCGTCGGCGTGAGCATGAAGCTCCGGCTCCCCACGCAGGTCGCGTGGAACCAGGGGCCGAACGACGAGGCCGTGTTCACGCCCGACGGCCGATGGCTCGTGATCCGGACGTACGACGCGGTCTCCGTCTACGCACCCGAGACCGGCGCCTGCATCGCGCAGCGCTCCGCGTGGAAGGGACGGCCCGGACACCACGGAGGAGCGGTCGTCTCACCGCGCGGCGACCTCGTCGCGTGCGGCCTCGAGCTCTTCTCGCTCCCCGACCTCGCGCCGCGCGGAACGCTCCCCGGCCGCGCGATCGGTTGGGCGCCGGGCGGCGAGCACGTCGCGGTCATCGGCTCCCAGGGCCTCCTCCTCGCTTCTCCGCAGACAGGGGCCGTCGGGACCACGTTCATCCTCGAGCCCTGGCCGTACGAGACTCGCGCGGCCTTCTCGCCCGACGGAAAGTTCCTCGCGACCAGGGACGTGAACGAGACCGTCGTGGTCGCGCGCACGGCCGACGGCACCCTGGCCTCGCTCATCGACGTGAAGGGACCGGTCGGGTTCGCCTTCGCCGCGCCCAACGAGCTCGTCGTCGCGAACAGGCACGGCGGAGTCTTCGTCTACTCGGCGAACGACGCGAAGCTGAGGAACACGGTCCTCCCGGAGTCCGTCCCGTACCTCGGGCGCGGATCGCCCGGGGCGGGCCCCTTCGTGCTCGACCGTGCGCGACGGACCTTCGTGTGGAAGCTCGGGTTCGCGCTCGAGGTCCGCTCTCTCGACTCGGGGCAGGTCGTCTGGAGAAAGCCGGGTATGGGCTTCTCGCTCGACTCGCTCGACCTCTCGTCCGACGAGAGGTTCGTCGCGAGCGGCGGCTCGGACTTCCACGTCGCGATCTGGCGTCGCTAGACTCAGTCGAGCTTCGTCGACGCCCAGTCGCCGACCTTGATCTGCTCGCCCGGTTTCACGAGGACGATCCGGCACCCGGTCGCCGTGTCCCCGACGAGGTAGGCGACGACCCGCGCGATGAACTTCTTGTCGCGGCGGATCACGAACTGGAAGCCCTTCTGGATCCCCGCGTCGGCGCCGCCGGCGATGCCGATGAACTCCTTCGACTCGCCCTCGGTGCTCGCGACGAGCGTCTCGATGAGCGGCATCTTCGGGGCGAGCGAGTTGAGCGCGATGATCCGCTCCTCGAGCGCGATCGACTCGCGGATGAGCCGCGCCTTCTCCGCCTCGAGCTGCTCCGTCTCGTGGAGCAGTCTCTCCGCCTCGAGCTCCTCGATGCTCCTGTCCTCGAGGGCCGCGGCCTCGGCGAGCATCCGCTCGTCCTCCTTGAGCTCGCGGCTCGCGCCCGCGATCGCCTGAACGCAGAGCGTGAGGCCGAGGAGGGCCGCGAGGACGCAGACCGCGATCGTGAGCTTCGAGGGATTCTGCTGCGGCTGGGTCACGGCCCCTCGATCAGAACCCGGAATGGTCACGTTTCAAGCATCAAACCGTCATACTGGGCACCCATGGACGAGGAGATCCGCGACCTCGAGCGCCGCGCGGCTGCCGACCCGACGGCGTGGCCGCTCGTCGCGCGGGCGAGGCGGCGCGCGGGCGCCTCGCCGGTCGAGCTCCTCGCCGTCGTGCGCGCCGGCCTCCGCGCCGATCCGGCCTCCACGGAGCTCGCGGCCGAGCGCGACCAGGCGCTCTCCGCGTTCTGGGAGGCGCCGAGCTGGCGCGTCCTCTTCGAGCGGCAGACGACGGGTGGCAACCGCATCGTCTTCTCGCCCGACGGAGCGCTCCTCGCGGCCGCGGGCCGCGGCGTCGTCGTCGTGAACGTGGACGCAAACCAGATCGTGAACGCCGGCTACGCCGGACGGACGGTGCGCTCCCTCACGTTCCTCGGACGCGAGCTCCTTCTCGACGACGAGGGGCTCGTTCACTGGGACCCGGTCTCCGAGCGCGAGCGGGCGCGCGTGCCCGGGACGATCCCCACGATCGCGGTCGCCGTCGCGCCCGACTCCTCGCGGGGCTTCGCCGTCACCGAGAACGGCCGCGTTCTTCGCCTTGCAATCCAGCGCGGGCGCGTGACCGGCACCGAGCCGGCCCACCTGCTCGCGCCGCCGCCGACGGCCGCGCTCGGCTGGACCGGCCGCACCGCGGAGCAAGACCGACTGATCCTCGGACTGGGCGCGCGCGTCGTCCTCCGCTCGGGCGCGGCGTTCGAGCAGGAGCTCGAGATCCTCTCGAGCGGAATCCGGATCCTCGCGGGGCTCGACTCGCTCCAGTACGCACTCGTCAGCCTCGCCGCGCAGTCGTTCGAGCTCCTTGCCGGAAGGATCGCGCTCTCACCCGACTGCGGCGCGACGCTCGTCCCGGGGCAGCGGTGCGGCGTGCTCCTCTGCCACACCGAGAGCCGCCACGGACCCCGCGCTGTGGAGCAGGTGCCGCCGACCTTCAGGGCGGCGGCGTTCTCTCCATGCGGGTCGAGGCTGGCGGTGCTCCTCGAGGACCGGCTGACCGTGCTCGAGGCCTGCTGAACCGCGCAGCACTCCCTGCTGCATGACGCCGCACCATGCTCCACATAGCGACGGGGATATCCCCTTCCCTATGTAGAAACCAAGAAGCCCGGCAACAGGGCCGGGCTTCGTGACTTAGGTCAAGTCTCGAGACTTGGTCGAGCGACTCAGGCCGTGGCCGCGCCCGGCGAGCCTCCGCGCGCGCGGGCGACCTCGGCGCGGAGCCGGTCGATCGTCCGCTGCTGCTCGATGAGCTCCTCCTTGGCTTCCTTCAAGCGGCGGCGGTTCTTCTGCGCCGACTTGTAGAAGCTGTAGGTCACGACCCCCGCGCCCGCGAGGAGGACCCACTTGTTGAGGAGCAGCCCGATGCCGGGGATGGGGAGGACGCCGATACGCACAGGTCACCTCGCTCGTGCTTGAGACTAGTCCGTCGGCCGGACAAGGGCAAGGAGCGTGCCAATGTCAGGCGACCGTTGCCGCCGCCTGCGCCTTGAGGCCGATCGCGTCGAGGACCGGGTCGAGCTTCTCCCGACCCGAGGCCGAGAGCGGCGTGAGGGGCAGGCGGATCTCGGGGGCGATGCGGCCGATCCGGGCCAGCGCGTACTTCACGGGGATCGGGTTCGTCTCGACGAAGAGGTTCTTCGCGAGCGGGTAGAGCCGCTTGTGGAGGCGGCGCGCCTCCGCCATGTCGCCGCGCGCGGCGGCGGCGCAGAGAGCCTGCGTCTCGGCCGGGACGACGTTCGCGAGCACCGAGATCACGCCGGTGCCGCCGATCGCCCTGAGCGGGAGCGTGAGGCTGTCGTCGCCGGACATGACGATGAGCTCGGGGACACGGTCGAGGAGCTCGCTCGTCCGGTCCACGCTGCCCGTCGCTTCCTTGATCGCGACGACGTTCGGGATGTTGCGGACGAGCTTCTCGACCGTCGGCGGGAGGAGATCGACGCTCGTGCGGCCGGGCACGTTGGAGAGTACGACAGGCGCCTCGCCCGCGGCCTCGGCGACCTTCGCGAAGTGAGCGTAGAGGCCGTCCTGCGTCGGCTTGTTGGAGTAGGGCGTGATGACGAGCACGCCCTGCGCGCCCGCCTTCACGGCGTGCTTCGTGAGCGCGACCGCCTCGTCCGTCGAGTTCGAGCCGGTGCCCGCGACGACCGGGACGCGGCCCTGGGCCTTCTCGATGACCTTCGCGACGACGGCGCGGTGCTCGTCGTGGGAGAGCGTGGGCGACTCGCCGGTCGTACCGCACGGGACGAGGCCCTTCGTGCCCGACTTGACGTGCCACTCGACGAGGTCGGCGAGGGCGCGCTCGTCCACCTTGCCGTTCCGGACCGGGGTCACGAGCGCCACGAAGGAGCCCGCGAGGAGGTTCTTGGCGGTCGTCATCGGCGTCCCCTCTCGTCTCTGTCTCTGTCGGCGGCGGCGCGGTCGTCGTCCTCGTTGCGGTCGTCGCGTCCGTCGTCGTCGTCGTCTTCGATGCGCTCGTCGTCGCGGCGCCAGCCGCGCTCGTCGTCCCGGCGCTCGTTCTTGGCGTGCTGCTTCTCGGCGAGGGCGCGCTGCTGCCAGTGGTGGAACGCGTCCCAGCCCTCACCGGTCGCGCGCGCGTGGAGCCAGAGGAGGACGAGCGCCTCCTGGAAGTAGTCCTTGCCGAGGAGGCGGTGCCCGCCCCCGCGATGCCGCCGCCGGCGGCCGCCTCCGAAGCGCGCGTTCGGACCGTCGCGGAGGAGCCGCCGCATGGCGAGGACGATCCGCTTGATCCGGTCGCGGTCGCGCCGCGCGAGGCTGTGGCGGAGCGCGATCGGACGCATGATGTCGTCGATCACGACCTCGGCGTTCGACATGCCCGGCGGGTTGTCGCGGTCGATCGCGTCCTCGTTGTGGGAGCCGTCCGCGCTCTTCCGGCGCGAGAGAGCGACGTCGAGCGCTTCGCGGAGCATGGGCGCGTAGAGCGCCGAGAGCTGGACCCCCGTCGAGAGCGGGATCCCCTCGTTCATGAGCTTGTCGAGGCCCTCGAGGTAGCGAATCCCGACCTCGCGCCGCGACGTCGCCGGCCGGCGCTGAGCGGTCGAGGCGGTCGGCCCGGGGGGCGGGACGACCGACGCGGGCGGCTCGCCGTTGCCACCGCCCCGCGGCCCGCGTTCGAAGCCGCCGCGGCCGCGCCACCGGCGCCCGCGCCGGCGCTCGTGCCGCGAGGGCGGAACGGCGCGCTCCTGTTCCTCCACCCAGGCGATGGCGTCCTTGAGGCGCTCGTTGAAGTGGAGGACGCGCATGACGGCCCGAGCGCGGTCGCGCTCGGAGGGGTCGCCCGCGAGGCGACGGAAGCCGAAACGCTCGAGCGAGACGTCGCGCGCGAAGGCGGCGGCCTCGAAGATCGCGTCGACGATCTCCTCGTGAGGGTCCTCGACCCAGTCGTTGGGGCCCTCCTTGGGGGGGTGCTCCCAGGTCACGCGGAGGTAGGCGTCGATCGCCTTCGGCGGAGGATCCCACGTCGGGAAGGGACCGAGCTTCATCTCCGCGGGAGGGGCCGGAGCCGCGGCCGCGACCGGAACCGGAGCCGCAGCCGGAACCGGACCGCCTCCACCAAGCCCCCCCCGCTCCGCGGGGGGGGGTGGGGGGGGAGCCGGAACCGGAGCCGCAGCCGGAACCGGAGCTGCGAGCGGAGCCGGGAGTGGGTCCTTCGCGTCCTGAGCGATCCAGTCCCCGACCTCGGGGAGGAAGACCGAGAGGAGGCCCGTCTCCTCCATGAGCTTCAAGCTCGCAGCGGCGTGGCCACCCTTCAGGATCTTGAAGATCTCCTCGAGGAGACGGCGCTGCGAGGTGTCCGTTATGTGGTGCTTCTTCGTCTCGATCGCATCGAGGGCCCGCTTGTCGATCTTGAAGTCGAGCTTCGCCGCGAAGCGGATCGCCCGGATCATGCGGACCGGGTCCTCGGCGAAGGAGATGAGCGGGTCGTTGATCGGGTTGACGAGGCCGCGCTCGATGTCGCGGAGGCCATCCACGTAGTCGATGATCTCGCGCCGCTCGGGGTCGTAGAAGAGCGCGTTGATCGTGAAGTCGCGACGCCGCGCATCCTCTTCCGGAGTCCCGAAGATGTTGTTCCCCTCGAACTCGTCGCGACGCTCGCGACCGTCCCGGCCGTCGCGACCGTCCCGGCCGTTTCGCTCGTCGCGGCCCTCGCGGCCGCGGCTCGGAGCGGGGATCGGCTCGAGGTCGGTGTCGTCCTCGTCCGGGAGCGAGACCTCCCGCGGCGGCTCGCTCGGAGCGAGCTTGTCGTCGGACAGGCCGGCGGCGAGCTCGAGCGGCGTCACGGCCGCGATCTCGACCTTGCTCTCGCCCGAGCCCGGAGCGACTGGGCCCTCGCCCGAGCCCGCGACGGGGGGGCCCTCGCCGGACGCGGAGCCCGGCGGCGTCTCGGGGTCCAGGTCGACCGCCGGCGTCGTGGACGCCTCGGGGTCGAGCGGCGCGGGGCCGCCCTCGCCCTCGAGCTCGGCCTTCTCGGCGAACTGGCCGGGGTCGGCCCGGAACGTCGAGACCTCGATGACGTTGTTGTCGCCGAAGATCACGTGGACGAGCCGGAAGCGGCGGCCGATCACGCGGCTGTTCGAGAAGATCCGGCGGACCTGGCGCGGGCGCGCCGACGTGATGACGTCGAAGTCCTTCGGATGCGCGTCGAGGAGGAGATCCCGGACGCAACCGCCCACGAGGTAAGCCTCGTGGCCGAAGCGACGGAGGCGCCCGATGACCTTGAGGGCGTCGGGGTCGATCTCGTCGTGCGGGATCTGGTTCGTCGGGACGATCTTGGGGTTAGAGGTCACTCGTCAATTTTCCGCCGTCATGACTTCGTTGGCCCGCCCGTTCCGATTTCCCACCCACCGGACGCGAAATGTAACATGCCGGTCGGACGAATCTCAACAAGATGCGATGGCTCCTGGCTCTAGCCCTGGTCTGCCTGGTCGCGTGCGCCTCGGCGCCGCCCCCGCCGCCGCCTCCCGAGCCCCTCACCGACCTCGCGAGCGTGACCCAGCTCGTCCCGCTCGACGCGACGGACGAGCTCACCCTCCCGGACGAGCTCGCCCGCTCGATCGCCGGCGCCCGCGCCCGGATCCCGGAGCGCGTGGACCGCAAGACCGTCCGGGCCCTCGAGGACCTCGAGAGCCGCTACGAGCGCCTCGAAGCCGAACACGAGGCGCCGGGCATGGAGCGCGAGCGAGGCCGCGTGCTCGGCGCGTACTACTGGGAGCGTCTGCGGATCTTCGCCCCCGAACTGGCGGAGGAGCCGCCCGAGGAGATGCTCTCTGCGTTCGAGCGCGCGACAGGGCGCAACGACTGATCTATAATCTGCCACCTGGAGAGGTTCGGTTTTGCCCAGCGAGGCGGACAACATCCTCGTCGAGCTCGCGGTCAAGAACGGCCTGCTCGCTCCACACGAGGCTCCCGCCGTCCTGGCCGAAGCGACCCCCCAGCGCGACGCGGGGGCGGTCCTCCTCTCCCGCGGCGTCCAGCAACGCCACCTCGACTCCTTGAAGAAGAAGGTCGCGAAGCAGCTCGAGAAGAAGGAGGAGATCAAGGCCGGCGCCACCGTCATCCAGACGGGGAGCGGCAGCGGCAGCGCCGATGGCACGCGCGGCGATCCGGGCTCGGGCTCGGGCTCCGGGGCCGGGTCCGGATCGGGCTCCGGCTACACGGGCTCCCAGAGCCCGACGCACTCGGCGCCCGGCTCGTCGCCTCCGCCCGAGCTCGACCCGCAGTTCTCGGGCGTGATCCTCTTCGGACAGATCGCGCTCAAGCACAAGCTCATCGCCCAGGAGGATCTCCAGGTCGCGCTCGCGCGCCAGGCCGAGCTCGAGAAGATGGGCGTCAAGCGCCGGATCGGCGAGATCCTCGTCGACAAGCAAAAGCTCGACGCGGCGCGGGTCCAGAAGATCCTCGCCTACCAGGAGAAGTTCCTCTTCGGCTGCCCCAAGTGCGGCCAGCGGTGGAACGTCTACGGCACGAACATCCAGGGCACCCTCAAGTGTCCCCAGGACCAGCTCCCGCTCCAGCCCCTCTCCTCGATCCAGTCGATCGGAGTCCAGGGCACGCTCGCGCGTGGCATGGGCCTCTCGTCGTCGCCTTCTCCCTCGCCGACGCCGAGCTCGATGCCCCGGCAGGTGAGCCTCTCGGGCACGACCGGGACCG
>CAZYLP010000121.1:0-14299 GCA_964648345.1 uncultured Planctomycetota bacterium | reverse complement strand
CGCCCGCCGCCGCGCTCGCCGCGCTCGCCGCCGCGCTCACCGCGCTCGCCGCCGCGCTCGCCACGGTCACCGCGCTCGCCGCCGCGCTCGACGCGGTCGCCGCGCTCGCCGCCGCGCTCGCCACGGTCGCCGCCGCCGAAGCGGTCGCCACCGCGGTCCCCGCGATCGTCGCGGTCACGCCCGCCGCGGCCGCGACGGCCACGACGGCCGCGCCGCCGGCGTCCGTCATCGCCGCCGCGATCCCCGCGGTCCCCGCGGTCCCCGCCACGATCCCCGCGCTCGGCGGGCTCGTCGCTCGGCGTGTAGCTCCTGAGGACGTCGGGCACCGCGGACTCGTCGGACCCACCGGTCCGCTCGCGCGGCTCGACGGTCTCGCGAGGCTCGCGCGCCACCGGAGCGTCGGGAGCCTCCGCGGCCTCGGGGGCCTCCGCGCGCTCGGCGGCGAGGGGCGCCCCCTCCTCCGAGCCCATGTCCTTCTCGTCCTCCTCGCCCTCCTCGACGTGGCCTTCCTCCGAGGTCGCCGCGCCGAAGTAGTCGAGGTACTCGCCCCGCTCCTTCCGTTTGCCCGTGCCGCGGCGCCGCCGCTGCGGGCCACCCGAGACGACCTTGAGCGAGCCCTGGATGATCTCGCTCATGCTCTCGATGTCCTTGTGCTCGTCCGGATTGAAGACGTAGGAGTCTTCCTCCTCGGGCGCCGACGCCTGCGCCCCGACGGGCGCCGGCTCGTCACGGTGCTCGTGCGAGTCGCGGCGCTCGCCGCGGTCGTGCTCGCGCGCGCCGCGGTCGCGGTCGCGATCGCGGAACCGGTCGTGGCCGTGACGGCCCCGGTCGCGATCGCGGCCGTGACGGTCGCGGTCGCGGTCGCCGCGCTCGCGGTCGTGGTGGTGATGTCCGCCCTCGCGGCCCTCGGGCCGTCCTCCGTGCTCGCGAGGCTGCTCGCCGGGCCGCCCGCCGCGGTCGTCCGCGCCCACCGGGGGCCGGCCACCGCCGAGGACTCCGAGCTCCTTCACCTCGTCCGCCGCCTGATCGACGCTCTCGCGGAAGACCTGGTCCTTGCCCTCGATCTTGCCGATGAGGAGAGCGAGGTCGCAGATCCGGTTGAGGAGCCGCGGCAGGCCCGAGCTCGCCTTGAACGCGCCGCGGAGGGCGGCGTTGTCGAAGATCCGCTTCGGCCCGCCCGCCACGCGGAGGCGGTTGAGGATGTAGTTGCGCGCGTCCTCCTCGCCGAGGGGCGCGAGGTCGTAGCCGACCTCGATCCGCTGGACGAGGCTCGGGTGCCGGCGCATGGCCTCGCGCGCCTTCGGATTGCCCGAGAGGACGATCGTGAGGATCGGCTTGCCGTCGCCGATCGTGAGGTCGAGGAGCATGCGGATCTCGTCGAAGATCCGGTCGTCCGTGACCGCCTCGATGTTGTCGAGGAAGAGGACGGGCTTGTAGGACGAGTCCCGCTCCTTCGCCGCGAGGAGGTGCGTCGTGAAGCCGTGCCGGTTGTCGAGCGGCGTGCCGTCCGGGTGCACGAACCCGAAGGCGTGGCAGGCGCGGCGGTAGAGCTCGGCGGTGCACGCGGCCGGGGTGACGATCAGGCCGACCGCGTATCCGCGCTTGACCAGGTCGTCCTTCGCGCGGCGGCAGACGTAGGTCTTGCCCGCGCCGTGCTCGCCGATGAGGACCGCGAGCGGCTTCGCCTGCTCCGTGGCGTAGAGGACGCGGACGAGCGCCTCCTTGTGATTCTTGCTCTCGTAGAAGAACTTGATGTTCAGGTCGTTCTCGAACGGTTTCTCCGCGAGGGTCCAGTGAGCTTCGTACATGAGGACTCCGGGCAACGAGTTTGACGCAACCGCCCTCGTGCCCATCGAGGTCGGGCGTGTCGCGCACCACGCGGATTGGCTCTCTGTGAGCCGGAACGCGCGGCATGGGCCGGGGCCTGGGCGAACGGTCGCCTGGGTGGGAGCGCCGCACGCGAACTGTCCGCGGACGGCGCTCGTGCCTCACCGGCACAGCGCGGGGCCATTATAGGCGGAGGGGTTCCGAGGTCAACGGAGGGTTCCGCTGAAATACGAATGACAGCGGAGGTTGCGCTCGGGGTAAGGGGGAGTAGAATCTCACCGCTTCAATCGGGGCGTAGCGCAGCCTGGTACGCGCGCTTGCTTGGGGTGCAAGAGGTCCCGGGTTCAAATCCCGGCGCCCCGATAAACTGGGAGCCCATCGAGCTCGGCTCGATGGGCTCCCGTCGTTCCAAAGCTCAACCTGGCCTGATAGACGGCCCGACCCACGTCGGCCGAAGGATCTCGGTCAGCGTCGCCTCCGTCAAGAGCAGGGTCCCGGCGACCGAGACGGAATTCTCGAGCACGATCCGCACGACCTTCGTCGGATCATCGCGCTCGACGCACCGGCATGCGGACTCCTTCGCGGTCGCGAGGGATTCGTCCCCCGAGCGCAACTTCCGGCTCCGCAGGAGACCGAGACTGGACCTCCCGTTGCGAGCCTACCGGTTCGCCCACGCCGAGTGCGGAAAGATCCATGACGTGACACTCGGGGTCTGGGAGTGAGGTGCCGTGCCCGGACGCGGCGTGCGCGGCGCTGAGGAGTCCCATGCAAGTTCTGTTCGTCGCGGTCTCGCGCCCATGAGGTTCCGTGATCGAAGCGAGGCCGGACAGCGGCTCGGACGAGCCCTGGCCCAGAGAGAGCTCGAGTCGCCGCTCGTCGTCCTCGGGATTCCGCGCGGTGGCCTCCCCGTCGCCACTGAGGTCGCCCGCGCGCTCGGCGCTCCGCTCGGAGTGGTCGTCGCGAGGAAGATCGGGGCGCGCTGGAACCGCGAGGTCGCGATCGGAGCGACGACCGCGAACGGCGCGACGTATCTCGATCCGAGGACGGCCGAGCTCACCGACAGTGCCTACCTCGAGGCCGAGCGCGCGAAGCAGATCCGTGAGGCTCAGCGCCGCGAGGCGCTGTTCTCCGGTGGACGCCGCCCTACCGTCGCCGGCCGCCACGCGCTCGTCGTCGACGACGGACTCGCGACCGGCGCGACGGCGATCGCCGCGGTCCGGTCGCTCAAGGCCGCCGGGGCGCGGAGGGTCACGCTCGCCGTCCCCGTCGCGGCTCCGAGCACGCTCGATCGGCTGGAGCGCGAAGCCGACGAGGTGCTCTGTCTGCACGCCGCCCCCGACTTCATGGCCGTCGGACAGTACTACGACGACTTCACGCAGGTGAGCGACGACGAGGCGCGGGCGATCTTCGAGGAGTACGAGGCTCCGCGCCCGTCCGCCTGACTCAGCCGCACCCTTCGATCGCGTCGGGGGGAGCTCGTCGCCCCGCTCCTCGAGGCTCGCGGTCTCCATGGGCTCGACGACGGGTCGCGTCGGCTCGAGCCCCCGTCCTCCGCCTCCCCGGCGGACGCGCGATCGTGTTCCGTCCGTCCTCGATGAACGCGAGGAGCGCACTCTCGGTCGAGGCGACGCGCTCGCGCACAGGACTCCGCGAGCTCCTCGCCGGTCTCGCTCGCGTTCAGGCGACGGCGCGCGCCCCGAAGAACGCCTGGACGTAATCCCAGAGCGCCTCCGGGGAGAAGAGCTCGCAGACCACGCTCCCGAAGCGCGTTGCGATCGGCGCGCGCGCGAGGTCGAGCAGGGAGACCGACGCCGACCTGAGCGGAACGCCATCGACGTGAGTCCCGTTGCTCGAGTCCGCGTCCACGATCGCCCAGCCGCGAGGCGTCGCGCGAAAGAACGCGTGGAACTTGGAGACGCACGGGCTCGCGATGACGACGTCGTTGTTGGCCGCTCTCCCGACCGTGATCATGTCGGCGAACGGGTTCGAGCTCCGCTTCTTGAGCTCGAACAGGCGATGGTCCGAGGGCGCCGCGACCTTTCCGGGAGGGAGCGCGATCGTCCCGAAACCTTCGGCCGGGCACCCCTGCGTGTCGCCGAGCGTGTCCGTGAGCTGCAGGAGGAAGGGCGCCTTGTGCGTCGCGAGGAACTCCGCCTTCGTGGTCCGTCCGCAGAGCTCGCTCAGGGAGGCGACCGATCCGTTCGTGCTCGTCGGAAGCGTGACGTTCACGTTCATCTCTCCCATCCCGGATCGCGCGCGGGATTGCGCGCACCCGACGGCTGAGGTGCTTACGCAAGCAACGGAGGCGCCAACGTGTGGCGCGGACTTGTCCGAACGCCGTGCGAGCGGATCCGCCCTTGCTCTCGAGGGACCCCGTGAACCGTGCGCGGATTCGTCCCCGCCTCGGAGGTCCCACGTTGCCGAGATCGTCATCTCGCGCCCATCGGCATCCGGCTCGCCGAGCTCTCGCCCGTGGTTCGTGGGTTCCTGGACGCGCACCGGCGTGACGAGCTCGTCGAGACCAAGAGAGGAACGATACCGTGATCGAGAAGAGGCCCCCGAAGCCGCGCGACCGTCGCCGTTCAGCGGCCCCGACCGTTGCGGACGTCATGACCCAGGTCGTCGTGACCGTGACCCCCGATACCCCGGTCGAGGAGGCCGTCGAGTTGTTCGCTCGTCGCCACATCTCGGGCGCCCCGGTGGTCTCGAAGGAAGGCGATCTCCTGGGCGTCGTCTCGACGACCGATGTCCTCAGGTCCGCGGCGGGGGAGAGCGCTTACTATCTCGAGGACGAGCTCTCGGGTACGCTCGCGCCGTCCACCCGGCCGAAGGACGCCCGCACGGTCGCGGAGATCGCGACGCGGAAGGTCGTCTCGATCGACGAGGACGCTCCACTCGCGAAGGCGGCCCAGGTCCTCCTCGAGCTCGGCATCCGGAGGCTCCTCGTGACTCGGCGGGGCAGGCTCGCCGGCCTCTTGAGCTCGACCGACATCGTCAAGTGGGTCGCCCGACCCGCGCTCGAATCCCGACCGATGTGACGAAGGGGAGACCCTTCCAATTCGTCCCTGAGCTTGCTGATCCCGATCGTCCATGAGTCTGAGCCGGCAGATCCACCGCGGGTGGCGTCTCGCGGAGATCGTCGTCAACGGCGGCCCCATCCCCGAGTGAAGCCCGCGATTCGGGCTTCCTCGCTCAGCCGGAACCGCCGACTTCGTGATCGCGGCGGCGCGCGTCGTTCGGGTCGAGCACGTCCGCGAGGAGAGTCCGAATGCGCACGCCGGCGCTCCGGATCTTCGCGACGTCCTCGCTCATCTGACCCTCGGACGCGCCGCGCGGCACTGTCGCGAGGAGCTGGGTCAGACTCCCGTCGACGACGGCCATCTGCTGCTCGACGAGGTCGAGCGCCTCGCGGAGCGTCGCTCGGCGGTGCGCGTCGAGGTCGATCCTGCGGTCGAGAGCCACGTCGGAGTCGCTGCGCGCCTGCTTCTCCCGCGCGAGCGCCGCGTCGGCGAGCGCCCGCTCGGCCGCCCGGGCGATGTCCGCGAGGGCTCGCTCGGTGCCGAGGCTCGCGTCGTCCCGAGCGCGCTCGCGGTCGAGTCTCTCGCGCGACTGGCTCGTCCCGCGTGAGCTCTGGCGCGTCCCGTCCACGAGGCCCCGCTGGTCGTCGCGGTCACGGTCGGCGTCGGCGCGGCGCCCGGTCTCGGCGTGATCGAGATCGCGCCGCTGTTGGTTGATGTCCGGCTCCGGCTTTCGGTCGTGGTTCACGTGTGACTCCTTCTGGGTCCGAGGCGACGCCGCTCGCGTTACCCGAGGAAGGAGGGGAGACCCAGCCACTTAGGACAAGCGACGCTTCGATCGGCGGGCATCCTCCGCGGTTGGGCGGAGGACGAATCGTTTCCGGGCTCATTGTCCCTCCGCCGCGGCCGGGCGCGCGCGAGTTTCCGAGATTGAATCGAAGATTCAACGCGAGCCCGTCGAGCCGCGGGTGAATTCACGCGGACTGCCACTCGGCGTCGCTGGACCCCTGCTTGCACGTCGGACCGCTGCAACCTGGGCAGGAGGAAAGTCATGCACCCGAGACGGACGAGCAAGCTCGCCCGCGAGACGCGGCGGAAGGGCACGCTCCGAGCGAAGCGCACTTCGATGGCCGAGGAAGAGACCGCGAAGGAGAAGGAGATCGTGACGACCGCTCCCGAGGGCGAAGTGGCCGATCGGAAGAAGCAGTCCCGGGAGGGGGTGCGTCACACTCGCCCGCGCTCTCCGGCGGAGAAGGCCGAGGAGCGGCCGCATCGGAGAAACATGGGGCGCAAGTAGGGCGTCACTCATCGGGAGAGCGAAGGTCGAGCTCGAGTCGCTCGGCGGCTTCGCGGCGCTCCTGCGCTACTGAGGGTTCCGCGGAGGCCACATGACGCCGGTCGAGTGGGGCAAGGGGACGTCGGCTCCGGAAGAACGACTGTTCCTCCAGGGTCCGCACGAGCGCACGTTCGAGCTCGCGCACGCCTTCACGATCCTCCGCGAGCTCGTGAGCGGGTTCCGGAATCTCCACTTCGTCGGACCGTGCGTCACGGTCTTCGGGTCGGCTCGCTTCACCGAAGAGCATCCCTACTACCAGCTCGCGCGCGCCGTCGGTCAACGCCTCGCCCGCGCCGGCTTCACCGTCATGACCGGTGGCGGCCCCGGGATCATGGAGGCCGCCAACCGTGGCGCGAGAGACGCGGGCGGCCGCTCCGTGGGCTGCAACATCCAGCTCCCCTCCGAGCAGAAGCCGAACGCCTACCTCGATCGCTGGGTCGAGTTCCGGCACTTCTTCGTGCGCAAGCTGATGCTCAGGAAGTACTCGTACGCGTTCATCGCCATGCCAGGGGGTCTCGGCACGCTCGACGAGATCTTCGAGACGGCCGTCCACATCCAGACCGGGAAGATCAAGGACTTCCCGCTCGTCCTGCTCGGCGTCGAGTTCTGGCAACCGCTCGTCGAATATCTCCGCCGGACACTCCTCGCGCGCGGTACTATCGACTAGCTCGACATCGAGCGACTCTGCTTGACCGACTCTCCGGACGAGGCCGTGGCACACATACGTGAGCGAGCGCTCGGACAGTTCGGGCTCACGTACGGACCTCGAGCCCGGCCGCGATGGTGGCTCGGCGAGAGTCGATGACCGCGGAATTCTCCCCACGGCGGCTGGTCCGCGGGTCGCTCGATGCACGCGATCCGAGGCACCGAGCGCGAAACCGCTCGCGGTCCGGTCACCCGGGTGGAGGATCCCGTGCGCCAAGCCGTCATCGAGAAACCCCGGGCTGCCTGGCGGGTAGCCCCCAACCTCGCGGACTACGAGCGCGACCGCAGGGCGTTCTCGTGGGACGGCGCGCGGCGAGAGCTCTCAGGCCTCCCGGGCGGGCGGGGCCTCAACATCGCCCACGAGGCGGTCGATCGGCACGCGGCCGGACCGCGCGCGAATCACCTCGCCATCCGCTGGCTCGGGAGGGGCGGCGCGGTCCGCGACTTCACGTACGCCGACCTCCGTGGGCTCACGAATCGCTTCGCGAACGTCCTTCGCTCGCTCGGCGTCGGAGAGGGCGAGACCGTCTTCGCCCTCGCCGGCCGTGTCCCCGAGCTCTACGTGGCCGCCATGGGGACCCTCAAGAATCGGTCCGTCTTCTGCCCCATGTTCTCCCAGTTCGGGCCGGAGCCGATCCAGGCGCGCATGTCGATCGGGGACGCGCGCGTCCTCGTGACGACGGAGTCGCTCTACCGGAAGAAGGTCCACGCTCTCCGCGGCTCCCTGCCCAACCTGCGCGACGTGCTCCTCGTCGCCGAGGGCGACACGCCGACCAGCGTTCCGGGGACGCGCGATCTCGGCGAGCTCATGAGACGCGCGGACGAACACTTCGAGATACCGCCGACGAACCCCGAGGATCGCGCGCTCCTCCACTTCACGAGCGGCACGACGGGGAAGCCCAAGGGCGCGATCCACGTCCATGAGGCCGTCGTCGCGCATCACGCGACGGGCAAGCTCGTCCTCGACTTCCATCCGGACGACGTGTTCTGGTGCACGGCCGACCCGGGCTGGGTCACCGGGACGTCGTACGGGATCGTGTCGCCGCTCACGAACGGGATCACGAGCATCGTCGACGAGGCGGACTTCGACGCGGACCGCTGGTACCGGATCCTCCAGGAGCAGAAGGTGACGATCTGGTACACGGCGCCGACCGCCGTCCGCATGCTCATGAAGGTGGGGGCCGAGGTCGCGCGCAAGTACGACCTCTCGACCGTGCGTCTCGCGGCGAGCGTCGGCGAGCCGCTCAACCCCGAGGCCGTCATCTGGGGACGCGAAGCGCTCGGTCTCCCGATCCACGACAACTGGTGGCAGACCGAGACCGGCGGGATCATGGTCGCGAACTATCCGTCCATGGAGATCCGGCCGGGCTCCATGGGCAAGCCGCTCCCCGGGATCGAGGCGGCGATCGTCACGAGGAGCGCGAACGGTGCGATCGAGACGGTCGAGGAGCCCGGTCGCGAAGGCGAGCTCGCTCTGCGCCCGGGCTGGCCGTCCATGTTCCGCGGCTACCTGAACGAGGACGAACGTTACAGGAAGTGCTTCGCGGGCGGCTGGTACCTCACGGGCGACCTCGCGAAGAAGGACGAGGACGGCTACTTCTGGTTCGTCGGGCGCGCGGACGACGTGATCAAGTCGTCGGGCCACCTGATCGGGCCCTTCGAGGTCGAGAGCGCGCTCATGGAGCACGCGGCCGTCGCCGAGGCGGGCGTGATCGGCAAGCCGGATCCGATCGTCGGCGAGGTCGTGAAGGCCTTCGTCTCGCTCAAGGAGAAGATCGCGCCGACCGAAGCGCTCCGGCGCGAGCTCCTCGCCTTCGCGCGGACGCGGCTCGGGACCGCGGTCGCGCCGAAGGAGATCGCGTTCCTGCCGACGCTCCCGCGGACACGGAGCGGGAAGATCATGCGCCGGCTCCTCAAGGCGCGCGAGCTCGGGCTCCCCGAAGGCGACCTCTCGACGCTCGAAGGTGGCGCGTGAACGTCGAAGCCACGGTCGCGACCTCGAGGGTCGCGCGCGAGCACGCTCTCGCCCAGCTCCGCGACATGATCCGGATCCGCCGCCTCGAGGAGAAGTGCGTCGAGCTCTACGGCAAGGGTTCGATTCGCGGCTTCCTCCACCTCTACATCGGCGAGGAGGCCGTGGCCGTCGGCGTGAGCGCGGCGCTGCGCCCCGAAGACGCGGTCGTCGCCACGTACCGCGAGCACGGGCAGGCCCTCGCCCGGGGCGTCTCGGCGCGCGCGATCATGGCCGAGATGTTCGGGAAGGTCGAAGGGTGCAGCCGCGGACGCGGTGGCTCGATGCACCTCTTCGACGCGAAGACCCGCTTCTACGGCGGCAACGCGATCGTCGGCGGAGGGCTCCCGATCGCCGTCGGTCTCGCGCTGGCGGACAGGCTGCAGGGGCGCTCGTGCGTGACGGCGTGCTTCTTCGGCGACGGAGCGGTCGCGGAGGGCGAGTTCCACGAGTCCATGAACCTCGCGTCGCTCTGGAAGTTGCCGGTCCTGTTCCTCTGCGAGAACAACCTCTACGCCATGGGCACCGCGATCGAGCGGGCCCAGGCCCAGACCGACATCCGAGCGAAGGCCGCGAGCTACAACGTCGTCTCGGAGGCCGTCGACGGCATGGACGTGCTCGCCGTCGAGGCGGCGGCGGTGCGCGCCGCGGACGCCGTGCGTCGCGGCGAGGGCCCACGGTTCCTCGAGCTCAAGACCTACCGTCTCCGCCCGCACTCGGCGTTCGATCCCGAGCTCTACCGCTCGAAGGGCGAGGTCGAGCAGTGGAAGACGCGTGACCCGATCACGAGCCTCGCGATGCGCCTTCGCGGTGACGGTGTCCTCGACGACGCCGAGCTCGCACGCATCGAGGCCGACGTGGCGCAGGAGATCGCGGACGCCGTCGACTTCGCCGAGCGCGGGACCTGGGAGCCGATCGAGGACCTCGCGAAGGACGTGATGACCCCGAAGGTGACGCCATGACCCCGACCGCCGCGACGCCGGCGAAGACGCGCACGATCACCTACCGCGAGGCCGTGCGGACCGCGCTCGTCGAAGCGCTCCGGCGCGACCCGCGCGTCTTCCTCATGGGAGAGGACGTCGGCGCGTACGGAGGCTGCTACGCCGTGAGCAAGGGACTCCTCGCCGAGTTCGGTCCCGAACGCATCCGCGACACGCCGCTCTCCGAGTCGACGTTCGTGGGCGCGGGGGTCGGCGCGGCGCTCGGGGGCATGCGGCCGATCGTCGAGGTCATGACCTGCAACTTCGCGCTCCTCGCGCTCGACCAGATCGTCAACAACGCGGCGACGATCCGGCACATGTCGGGCGGACAGTTCAGCATCCCGCTCGTCATCCGGATGGCGACCGGTGCCGGACGGCAGGTCGCCGCCCAGCACTCGCACAGCTTCGAAGGTTGGTTCGCTCACGTCCCCGGGATCCGCGTCGTCGCGCCCGCGACGGTCGAGGACGCCCACGGCATGCTGCTGGCCGCGCTCGAGGAGCAGGATCCGGTCCTCATCTGCGAGCACGCCGGCCTCTACAACATGGAGGGCGCGCTCCCCGACGAGACCCGCCCCGTCGATCTCGACCGCGCGGCCATCCGGCGAGCGGGCCGCGACGTGACCCTCATCACGTACGGCGGCACGCTCGGGAAGACGCTCCAGGCCGCGGAGGCGCTCGCGCGCGACGGGATCGAGGCCGAAGTCCTCGACCTGAGGACGCTCCGCCCGCTGGACACGGCCGCGATCGTCGGCTCCGTCTCGCGCACGCGCCGAGCCGTCGTCGTCGACGAGGGCTGGCGGAGCGGGAGCGTCTCGGCCGAGATCAGCGCGCGGATCATGGAGCGCGCGTTCTACGACCTCGATGCTCCGGTGGCCCGCGTCTGCACCGAGGAAGTGCCGATCCCCTATCCGAAGCATCTCGAAGATGCCGCCCTGCCGCAGGTCGACAAGATCATCCGCGCGGTCAGGGAGACGCTCGCCCGCCAATGATCGAGTTCAAGATGCCTTCGCTCGGCGCCGACATGGAGGCGGGTACGCTCGTCGAGTGGAAGGTCAAGCCCGGCGATCGCGTCAAGCGCGGCGACATCATCGCGGTCGTCGAGACGCAGAAGGGCGCCGTCGAGGTCGACTTCTGGGAGAGCGGCATCCTCGAGGAGATCGTCGTCCCCCTCTGGCAGAAGGTGCCCGTCGGGACGGTGCTCGCGCGACTCCGCGAGGACGGCGTCGCGCAGGCCGCCACACAGGCGGCACCGAAGCCGGCGCGGCCCTCCCCGCCGCCCGTCCTCGCTTCCGAGCCGCCGCCGCTCCCGGCGGCCGAGACCTCGCGCCTGCGGGCGTCGCCCTCGGCGCGCCGGCTCGCACGAGAGCTCGGCGTCGATCTCGCGACGGTCGTCGGGACCGGAAGCGGAGGCGCGATCACGCACGACGACGTCGCGAAGGCCGCCGAAGCGCGAAAGGCGGCGCCCGCTCGTCCTGCCGCCACGGAGCGCGCGGGCGCGATGCGCCAGGCCATCGCGGCGGCCATGGCTCGGTCGAAGCGCGAGATCCCGCACTACTACCTCTCGACGACCGTCGACCTCACGAAGGCGCTCGCGTGGCTCGGCACCGAGAACGCGAAGCGCTCCGTCGCCGAGCGGCTTCTCCCCGTCGTGCTCCTCCTCAAGGCGACGGCGCTCGCATTGCGCGAAGTGCCCGAGCTGAACGGCTTCTGGGTCGATGGCGCCCTCCGCCCGTCGCAGGCGATCCACATGGGGTTCGGGATCTCCCTCCGGGAGGGCGGGCTCGTGTCGCCGGCGCTCCACGACGCCGATCGAAAGCCTCTCGGCGATCTCATGCGCGATCTCTCCGACTTGATCCGTCGAGCGCGCGCCGGCGGACTCCGGAGCTCCGAGCTCAGCGAGGGGACGATCACCGTCACGAACCTCGGCGACCGAGGCGTCGACACGGTCTTCGGGATCATCTACCCGCCCCAGGTCGCGCTCGTCGGCTTCGGCAAGATCGCCGAGCGCCCGTGGGCTGCGAACGGCATGGTCGGAGCGCGCTCGACGGTGATCGCGACGCTCGCGGGCGACCATCGCGCGAGCGATGGCCACCGGGGTGGCGTCTTCCTCGCCGCCATCGATCGCCTCCTTCAGGAACCGGAGAAGCTATGACTCGGAGAGAGCCATGACTCGTGACGAGATCCGGGCCGCGATACTCGACGCCGTCGGTGCGATCGCCCCCGAAGCCGATCCCAGGGCGATCCGGGCGGACGTCCCGCTGCGCGAGCAGCTGGACATCGACTCGTTCGACTTCCTCAACTTGCTCGTGCGCGTTCACGAGGCGCTCGGAGTCGAGATCCCGGAGTCGGACTACGGCAAGCTCGCCACGCTCGACGCGTTCGTCGCTCACGTGGTCGCGAAGAAGTCCGTGAAGGCCTGATTCGAGCGGGCGCGAGCGGGGCCGCGCGCAGAGGGGGGACTCACACGACGGGCCCCGCTCGCACCACGGAGCAACGAGGTCAGAGCTCGATCTCGAGCCTCTGGAGCTTGGCGTAGAGCGCGCTCCGGCTGATCCCGAGGAGACGAGCGGTCTCCTTCTTGTTGCGCCGCGTCGCGAGGAGCGTCCGCTCGATGAGCGTTCGTTCGGCCTCCTCGAGCGAGGTCCCGATCGGGAGCCTCACGAGCTCGAGAGAGGGCGCAGCGGACCGCACGCACTCGGGGAGATGCACGGGCTCGATCGTCTCTGCGGCCCCGCAGGTCGTGAGGGCGCTCCGGATGACGCCCTTGAGCTCCGCCGCGTCGCCGCGCCAGTCGTGCCGCTTCAGCATCTCGACGACCTCGGGCGAGAGGGCGCGACGCTGGTCGTTCCGAGTCTCCTCGCGGATCTCGGCGAGGAGCCGGCGTGCGAGCCTCGGGATCGTCGCCCGGCGCTCACGAAGTGCCGGCAAGTCGAGCCCCGCGCGCGGCGCAGGCTCGATCGCCTCTTCGGGGATGAAGGTCTCGTTCGGTTCTCGAAGCATGGGTCTCCTCCAGCAACAATCGACACCCTCAACGACGGGCCTATCGAGCGCGGAGAGAGACCCCCCCGTACGACCGGGCACACCTTGACGGTTGGACGACGTTCGGAATGAGAACGGAGATCCGGTCCCGCCCATTCCCCGGACGGCGCGGCCGACCCGGTGCGGGCGGCGCGGGCATGGCCTCCTCGGGCGAAATTTGTCCTGCGGCTCGGTGCCGGCTAACGTTCCTCCGTGTCCGAAGACTCTCGGGTTCGCGCGTCCCACGGCGACTCGACCCGTCAGGCGGCGAGTCTCTTCCTCGGCAGCTACGAGCTCCTGGGCGAGCTCGGGCGCGGCGCGAGCGCGACGGTCTGGCTCGCTCGCAGGGGCAACGGACCGCCGGTCGCGCTGAAGGTCCTCGCGCCCCACGAGGCGAGCGACCCGGAGGGCCGCGCCCGGTTCCTCCGCGAGGCGGCGATCGCGGCGCGCATCGCCCACGAGGGGGTCGTCCGCGTCCTCGATGCGGGCGAGGCGCAGGGGCGCCTCTACCTCGCCATGGAGTTCGTCGCCGGCATGACGCTCCGCGAGCGGATCGGCGGCCAGGCGCTCCCGCCGCTCGACGCCGTGCGGCTCGTCGCCAGCCTCGCGCGCGCCCTCGAGGCGGCGCACCGGGCGGGGATCATCCACCGCGACCTGAAGCCGGGGAACGTCCTCATCGATCGCGCGGGCAAGCCGCGCCTCGCGGACTTCGGCCTGGCGCGCGACGAGGTCTCGGCCGAGAGGCTCACGCGGACGGGCGATCTGCTCGGCACGCCGCTCTACATGGCCCCCGAGCAGGTCGCCGGAGCGCGCAGCGAGCGCGCGGCCGACGTGTGGGCGCTCGGCGTGATCCTCTGGGAGTGCCTCGTCGGCCGAGCCCCCTTCGCGGCGAGCAGCGTCCTCGAGGTCCTGAAGCGAGTCCAGTCGTGGACGGTGGTCGCTCCGTCACGGGTCGCCCCCTACCCCGTCCCGATCGCCCTCGACGCGGTCTGCCTCACGACGATCGTCCGCGACCCTCGGGCGCGCCCGACCGCGGGCCAGGTCGCCGAGCAGCTCGAGGCGATCGCCCGGGAGATCGCGAGCTCGGTGCGGACCTCGCCCCGGGCCGCGCGTCCCCGGCTCGTCCTCGCCGGAGCGACCGCGCTCGGAGCGCTCCTCGGCGCCGGCCTCGCCTCCTCGATCGGCCGCGCCCGCGGCGAGGCGCCGGTCGCACGCCCGGCCACCGAGGCCGTCGCCCCGCGGCGGGTCGAGGAGGTCGACGCAAGGCGGCAGCGCGCCGACGAGGAGGCGCGACGGGCGGACGCGGACTGGCGCCGTCGCGCCGACGAAGCGGCGAAGAAGCTCGACACGCTCCGCGACGAGCTCGGCCGCGAGCGCCTGAGCTGGGGAGACACGACGGGGGCCG